>CALWYP010000052.1 GCA_944385795.1 uncultured Oscillospiraceae bacterium
GATATAATATGGGCCACGGAGGTGAGAGAGTGAGCAAAACGAAAGGGCAGAGGACGGCGGAGCTGCGCCGGAAGATAGAGGAGTACTTCGAGCGGCGCGACGCGGAGGGGCGCTTCCCGACGGAGGCCGGGCTGCTGCTGGCGCTGGA
Organism: uncultured Oscillospiraceae bacterium; assembly: GCA_944385795.1. Lineage (GTDB taxonomy): Bacteria > Bacillota > Clostridia > Oscillospirales > Oscillospiraceae > Scatomorpha. The sequence continues at coordinate 149 of CALWYP010000052.1, forward strand.
CCTGAGCGAGGAGCGGTACGAGAAGCTGCTCGAGGACAAGACGTACCGCCGGGAATTCGACCGGGCGCGGCTCGCGCGCATGGACTGGCTGGAGAACCGGATGGTGACGGAGTCCGGGCGGGCGACGGGCTGCATGAACGCGCTCAAGCAGGAGAAGAACGGCGGCTACATGGACCGCGCGTCGCTCTCCGGGCGGGAGCAGCGGCTCGTCATATGCCTTGACGGCGTCGGGGGCGGAGCGGCGGAGTGAGCGCGGACTACGAGTGGAACCCCGGGGACGCCAACCCGAAGCAGAGGCTCTTTTTCGCGAGCAGGAAGCTCTACACGGGCTACGGCGGGGCGAAGGGCGGCGGCAAGACCTGGGCCATGCGCACGAAGGCGCTGCTGGGCGCGTACAACTATCCGGGGATAAGGATACTTATAATGCGCCGGACCTATCCGGAGCTGCAGTCCAACCACATCGAGCCCATGCTCAAGCTGGTGAAGCCGGAGCTCGCGGGCTACAACGGCTCGCTGCACAGCCTGTACTTCGTGAACGGGAGCCTGATACACTTCGGGCACTGGGCGGGGGAGCAGAGCGAGCTCGAGTACAACGGGCAGGAGTACGACTGGATTTTCCTCGACGAGGCTACGCAGTTCACCTGGAGGGCCTTCCAGTTCCTCGGCGGCCTGCTGCGCGGCGTGAACGACATACCGAAGCGCTTTTACGTCACCTGCAACCCGGGGGGCGTGGGGCACAGATGGGTCAAGCGGCTTTTCATAGACCGCGAGTTTATAAGCGGGCGCGAGAACCCGGAGGAGAACGAGGACCCGGACGACTATACCTTCATACCCGCGACGGTGGAGGACAACGCCGCGCTTTTGAAGGCCTCCCCGGGCTATCTGCGTATGCTCTCGTCCATGCCGGAGAACCTGCGCCGGGCGTACAGGTACGGCGAATGGGACGCGCTGGGCGGCAGCTATTTTCCCGAGCTGAGCGAGAAAGCGCACGTTGTGGAGCCCTTCGCCATCCCCGCCGGGTGGAAGCGCTACCGGGCCTTCGACTACGGCCTCGACATGTTCGCCTGCGCCTGGTTCGCGGTGGACGAGGCGGGGAGGAGCTGGATGTACCGGGAGTACTCCAAGAGCGGGCTGATCGTAAAGGACGCGGCGAAGGCCATGCTGGAGCGGACGCTGCCGGGAGAGAGGATAGAGGCGACCTTCGCGCCGCCGGACATGTGGTCCAGGCAGAAAGACTCGGGCAAGACGATGGCGGAGCTCTTCTTCGAGGGCGGCGCGCCGATAGTGCGGGCGGACAACTCCCGCGTACAGGGGCACATGATGATAAAGGAGATGCTGGCGAAGCGGCCGGACGGGAGGCCGTCGCTGTTTTTCTTTTCAAACTGCCGCCAGACGATAGACGACCTCAAGGACATACAGGCCGACGAAAACGACCCGAACGACTGCGCGGCGGAGCCGCACGAGGTTACGCACCGCGTGGACGCCGTGCGCTATTACTGCATAAGCCGCGTGCTGAGCGCCGAGAGGCCGGAGCGCCCGGGCGGGGACGCGGACGGTATGGACTACGACGAATACATGGCCGGAGGCGGCGCCACGGCCTCGTATATCAGATTTTAAGGGGGAGATAAAATGGAGTTTGTAATCATTTCGGCGGCGCTTTTCGCCGCGGCCCTGGCCGGGCTGGCGCTGCTGGGGAAGATCCTGGCCTCGCTGCGCAGGCTGGAGGCGGCGCTGGGCGCGCTCTCCGCGCGCCTGGGGCATGGCGAGCTCCGCAGCGGGAAGGATGAGGCGGCCGACGAGCGCTACGCGCGCGGCGTGGCCAACATCCTGGCCTACGGCACGCGCGAAATGCTCGGGAGAGGGGGCGCGGCCCAGTGAGCGGCATCAAAGGCAAGCCCACGGCGGAGAGCGTATGGCGGGAGTACGGGAAGATGCTCGACTACAACGCCTCGATACAGCTGGACGACACGGTGAGGGTGAACGAGAACTTCTTCGTGGGCAGGCAGTGGGAGGGCGTGGAGTCCAACGGCCTGCCGACGCCGGTCTTCAACTTCCTCAAGCGCGTGACGCTGTTCACCGTGGCGAGCATCACTTCGGAGCGCATAAAGCTGCGCGCGACGCCGGTGGACGCGGCCTCCGGCTCCGGCAAGCTCGCCAGGGCGGCGGACGTGGTCAACGCCGAGTTCGACGCGCTCTTCGAGCACAACAAGATAGGCGCGCTGGCCCGCGAATTCATGCGCAACGCCGCGGTGGACGGCGACGCGGCCACCTACACCTACTGGGACAGCGAGGTCCCGGCCCCGGGAGGCAGGCGCGGCGCCGTGGTGACGGAGATAGTGCCCAACACCCGCGTCGGCTTCGGCAACACGGCGGACAGGCGGGTGCAGAGCCAGCCCTATATCCTGATAAAGCGGCGCGAGCTCACGGAGAAGCTGCGCGAGAGGGCGAAAAAGCTCGGCTGCCGCCAGTGGGAGGACATAAAGCCGGACACGGACGAGCAGTATATGGACCCCTACAAGGAGAGCGGCGACAAGACGACGGTCATACTCCGGCTGTGGCGCGAGGGCGAGGGCGGCAACATCTGGGCCTGCGAGTGCTGTCGCGGGATTATGCTCCGCCCGGCCTGGGACATGGGGCTCAGGCTCTATCCCGTGACCTGGCTCTGCTGGGACTATGTCCAGGACAGCTATCACGGCCAGGCTATGCTGACGGGGCTTATACCCAACCAGATATACATAAACAAGCTCTTCGCCATGACGATGATCTCGCTTATGACCACGGCCTATCCCAAGATAGTCTACGACCGCACCAGGGTGCCCAAGTGGGACAACGGCATAGGCCGCGCCATAGGCGTCAACGGCGGGGATGTGAACGGCGTGGCGCGCATACTCGACCCGGCGCAGGTCTCGCCACAGATAGCGCAGTTCATCGAACTGACCCAGGAGCTGACCCAGGGGAACCTCGGCGCGACGAGCGTGGCCCTGGGCGACGCGAAGCCGGACAACACCAGCGCAATTATAGCGCTGCAGCGCGCCGCCGCCACGCCCAACGAGCTCACAAGGCAGAACCTCTACAGGAGCATAGAGGAGCTGGGCGCCATATACCTCGACTTCATGGCCGGGTACTACGGCGTCAGGCTGGTGGAGGTGGACCCCGCCGGCGAGGCGGGCGAGGAGCTGGCAGGCTTCGCGGCCCCGGCGCTTGAGCTCAACCCCAGGGGCATGATAACGCTGCCCTACGACTTCGCGGGCCTGCGGGAGATACCCATGCAGCTCAAGCTCGAGGCCGGGGCGAGCGCCTACTGGAGCGAGATAGCCTCGGCGCAGACCCTGGACAACCTGCTCGCCGCGGGGCAGATAGACATAATCGAGTACCTCGAGCGCGTGCCGGACGAGTACGTCACAGACAGGGACGGGCTTATCAAGTCCGTCAAGGCCAGGCTCGGGGCCAAGTGAGGCCGGGAGCGTGCGGAAGGGGGCGGGCCCGCCGCCGCGGGCAGAGAAATTTTATGGGAGGTTCGTGATGGAAGAGAAGAAGGAGAAAAAAGCCATGGCCAGGAAGGCCGGAAGGCCCAATAGGGGCGGGGAGTGGGACATAGACGCCGCCGGGATAATGGACGGCGCCGAGGACGAGGCGGAAGCGCCGCTGCCGGAGGACCTTTCCGGGGGCGGCGGAGAGGAAGAGGGCTTCGAGCTGCGCCACCTGGACGAGGTGGTGACGGTGGACAGGGACAAGGTGGTCGAGCTGGCGCAGAAGGGCATGGACTACGACCGCATCCGGGCCAAGCTGGACTCGGCGCGGGAGGAGCTTTCCGAGCTCAAGGCCTGGCTGGACAGCGTGTCGGGCCCGCGCGGGGCGCAGGAGTTCCGCGACGAGCTCTCGGCGAAGGCCCTGGCCGGGAAGGAGGGGATAGGCGAGGAGGAAGCCCTGCGCCGGGTGAAGGCGGGCAGGGCCGGAAAGGCGGAGAGCGCCGCCATGAGGCGCAGGCGGGAGGCGCGCGAGTTCGTCGAGGCCAAACCGGAGGTCGCGGCGAAGCTGCTGCTCGACCCAGGGGCCGTGCCGGACGAGGTCTGGGCCCGGGTCAGGGCGGGAGAGAGCCTGCTCGCGGCCTACAACGCCTACGCCGCGAAGCGGGAGAGCGAGGAGAAGACGAGGCGCATCCGCGAGCTGGAGGCCGAGCTGGCCGGGACCAGGCAGGCGAAGGCCAACGCCCTGCGCAGCGCCGGGAGCGTGGCGGGCTCCGGCGGGGGAGAGAGCTTCGACCCGGCGGCGGCGGGCTGGAACGAGGTGTGAGCCGCGCCCTTACGCCCGGCGAGTGCGCGGCGGTTTTTTCGCCGTAAAGTGAACAAAATATTGTGAATTACTGAGAGGAGATACAAATGGCTGTTAATCTTGCAAGCAAATTTTCCAAGTATGTCGACGACGCCTTTGAACACGAGTGCCTGCTCGCGGGCGCGGTGAGCAACCGAGTGGAATTCACGGGCGTAAACGAGGTCAGCGTGTACAGCGTGGACAAGATGGAGATGAACGACTACAACCCCTCGGGCACCTCCCGCTACGGCAACGTGGAGGAGATAGGCGACAGGGTGCAGACCTTCAAGATAGACCGCGACAGGAGCTTCACGGGCTCCATCGACGAGGGCAACGCGCAGGACCAGTACAACGTCAAGGACGCCAGCGCCCGCCTGCACGTCCAGATACGCGACGTGGTAATACCCGAGGTGGAGAGCTATGTCTTCAGCAAGTGGACTTACGGCGCGGGCAAGGTCGTGGGCGGCGACGCCCCGACGGCCGAGACGCTGCTGGGGCTTATCCAGGCCGGCGCGAGCTACATGAACAACCACCATGTGCCCCACCGCGGCCGCAGCATCTTCATAGCCGAAACCTATGCCGCCATGCTGCCCAACCTCGCCAACCTCACCTATCTTGAGCGCCTTGGCAGCGAGGCGCTGAGCGAGAACCGCCTGCCGCGCGTGGCCGGCTTCGACGTGCGCGTGGTGCCGGACGGCGACATGCTCGAGGGCGTATACTTCATACTCCAGCACAAGGACGCCTGCCCCTTCGTGCAGAAGCTGGCCAAGTACAAGATACAGAAGGACCCGATGGGCATAGACGGCAACGTCATAGAGGGCCGCGTCCGCTACTGGGCCGGCGTGCTCGCCGAGAAGTGCGACGGCGTCTACGTCTACTGCGCCTCCAGCAAGGTACAGGCGGCGCCCAGCCTCTCCGCCAGCGGCGGCAGCGTCACCGTGACGGCCTCGGGCGCGACCATATACTACACCGTCGACGGCAGCGACCCGCGCTACAGCGCCACGCGCGAGCTCATCGCCTCCGGCGGCAGCGTCACCCTGGACGAGGGCCAGGTGCTCAAGGCCTACGCCTACGCCGACGGGAAGTACCCGAGCGGGGTCGTGGAGGAAGCCGCCGGCTGACAGGCGCGGCGGGGAAAGCTGAAAGGCCGGGGGAACCGACAGGTCCCCCGGCGGGATTGAAAATTGGGAGGTGGAGAGAAGCATATGGCTTATGTGGGAGACGTTTTTGAAGCCGCGATGGGGCTGATGGACGAGCTGGGCCCCGGAGGGGAAGCCGAGAGCCCAGATACGGCGGAGTATGTGCTGCGCACGCCGGCGGTTATAAACTCGCTGGCGGCGGAGCTGAAGATACTCACCGGCGAGCGCGGCGACTGGCTCCCGGTGGAGTCGCTGGACGACACCGTGCCCGCCGGGGACACGAACTGGGCGCTGGGCGCGCTGCCCTACGGCCTCGCGGCCGCCCTGCTTGTGGACGAGAACCCGACGGCGGCGAGCTTCTACCAGCAGCGCTACGAGGAGCTCAGGGCCTATTACCTCTCGCGTATCCAGGCGCAGCAGGGCGACATCGTGAACCTGTACGGCGGCATAGAGTACGGCGAGTTCGGGAGCTGGTGAGATATGGCGACGGTTGCTACCAACGTATCCGAGGCGGTATATCAGATTAAGCGCTGGAGGGGCGTGAACGAGGCGCCCGAGGGCGAGGCGAGCCTGCAGATGGGCGAGGCGGCGGTGATGCGCAACTTCAAGGTCACGGCCGGCGGCGCGCTCAAGAAGCGGGGCGGGAGCGTGAACGTGGCGGGGCTGCTGAGCAGCTACACGGCGGAGGCCGTGGGGCCGGAACTCCCGCTTTTTGCGGAGCAGGGCGCAAGCACGCTCACTCTGACGCTCTACCCGGGCGTGGAGGCCGACAGCATGGGCGAGCTGCGCCTGACGGGGACGCCGGAGACGGTGGACGCGGAGGGCGCCGGGAGCCATGTGGGCTGGTACTATGCGGACGGCGCGGGGCGGGTCTACCGCTTCGAGGGCCTGGCGGGGCAAGCCTGATGAGGGAGCTGCCCAAGATAAGCGCGGCGATGCTGACGCTCACGCACGAGTGCAACCTGCGCTGCCGCTACTGCTTCGTGCGCAAGGGCGCGGAGAACATGAGCCTCGCCACGGCGAAGGCGGCCGCGGGGTTCCTGCGCCGGAACGCGCTGGCCTCGGGCTGTACGCCGGAGATAAATTTTTTCGGCGGCGAGCCCATGCTGAGGTACGAGGAGGTCATAAGGCCGCTGGTGGAGTGGGCGCATACGGAGCGGGGCTGGGCGCTGCGCTTTTCAATTACGACCAACGGGACGCTGCTGACGCCGGAGAGGATAGGCTTCATGAAGAGGCACGGCTTTTCGCTGCTGCTCTCCATGGACGGGGTAAGGGAGGTGCAGGACTTCAACCGGCCGGACGCGGCGGGCCGGGGCAGCTTCGGCGCGGCCGGGCCCATAGCGCCGCTCGTCGCGGCGGCCTGGCCCGGGGCGGCGCTGCGCATGACGGCCATACCAGCGAGCTGCGGCGCCCTTTTCCGGAGCATACGCTGGGCCGAGGCGCAGGGCTTCGGGAGCTTCTTCGTGATACCCGACGTCTTTCAGACCTGGGACGCCGGGAGCTGGGAGACGCTGGCCGGAGAAATCCGGAAATATGCGGATTATGTGCTGGATAAGCGCAGGAAGAGGGAGAAATACATAAAGTTTTCCGCCTTTGAGCAGGCGGGCAGGGACATAGGCGCGATAGCGCTGGCCAAGGCGCGCGGGGAGCGCCGCAGCCTCCCGGGCTGCCGCGCGGCGGGCAAGTGCGGGCTGGGCGCGGGGCGCTTCGCCGCGATAGCGCCGGACGGGGCGTTATACGCCTGCCAGGAGCTGTGCTCCTACGGCGGCGGGCCCTTCCTGATAGGCTCGGTGTTCACGGGCGCGGACGAGGCCAGGCGCCGGGCGCTCATGGCCCTGTACGACTCGGCCCCGGCGCGGGGCGGCGGCTGCGAGGGCTGCGCCTACGACCCCGTCTGCGACGGGGGCTGCGCCGCGAGCAATTTCCTCGTGACGGGGGAAGTTAACCGCGTGCCGGAAACATACTGCCGCTGGAAGCGGCTGCTGCTCGCCGAGGCGGAGAGGATCAAAGGAAAGGAGGCAGAGGGATGAGCGGAGGATACGCCGGGATTTACGCCGCCGGCTGCGAGACGGCCTGCCAGAGCGCCTGCCAGGGCTTCTGCGAGCAGTCGGGCGAGGCCGATCCCGGAGTGGAGTGGCTGTTCCGGCGCATGGAGGCCGCGGCCAACACGACCGACACGGTGGTGCGCGGGCTGTGGAGCGGCTTTGTAGGCGGGCAGGAGGTGCTTTGCGCGGCCTGCAACGGCTGCCTCTGGCAGCTCGAGCGCTCGGATTCCGGGGAGTGGAGCAAGACCTCCTGCGGCGCGATAGACACGACGGGCGACGTACACATGTTCGGCTTTGAGGAAAAGCTCTACCTGCTCAACGGGAAGGAGTACAAGGTCTGGGACGGGACGGCCCTGACCAACGTGGCCGGCTACAGGCCGCTGGTGGCCGTGGCCGTGCCGCCTGCGGGCGGGGGCACGAGCCTGGAGCAGGTCAACAAGCTCACGGGAGCGAGGCGGGCAAGGTTTTCGCCCGACGGCACGGCCACGCAGTTCAGGCTGCCGGAGCGCAATATAGACGCCGTGGACTATGTGAGATACGTCGCGGACGGCGAGGACATAGATTTTTCGGTGAACGTGGTGAGCGGGGTGGTGACGATCACGCCGGCCCCGCCCGAGGGGACGAACAGCATAGAGATAGGCTGGAGCATGGACGGGGACACGGCCGCGGAGATACGCGCGATGCGCTACGCGGAGCTATACAACGGCGAACAGGATTCGCGCGTGTTCGTCTACGGCGACGGGAGCTGCCGCTGCTTCTATTCGGGCATAGATTACGACGGGCGGCCGAGGGCGGACTACTTCCCGGAGCTGAACGTCTGCCGCATAGGCGACGAGAACACGCCCCTGACGGCGATGATAAGGCATTACGACCGCCTGCTGGCCTTCAAGCTGGACAGCGCGTGGAGCATAGGGCGGGGCGAGCTGACCCTCGCCGACGGGAGCGTGACCGCGGGCTTCTATATCACGCCCATAAACCGCAGCGTTGGCAACTGCGCCCCGGGGCAGGCGGTGCTGGTGGAGAACCGGCCGAGGACGCTCGACGGGCGGAGCGTGGTGGAGTGGCTGGGCACCTCGTCGGGGAACATATCCGGCGACGAGCGCAACGCCGCGAGGATTTCGCAGAGGGTGGAGGAGACGATACGCGCCTTCGACCTCGCCACGTCGAAGACCTTCTACGACAAGTACGCGCACGAGTACTACGTCATAGGCTCCGACGGCACGGCGCTGGTGCACGGCATAGACGCCGACGCCTGGTACGTCTACACGAACTTTGCCGCCCGCTGCCTTATAAACTACAAGGACGAGCTGTATTTCGGCACGGCGGACGGCTACCTGCGGCATTTTTCGACGCTGTATTATTCGGACGACGGCGAGGCCATCGACGCCTACTGGGAGTCGGGCTCCATGCCCTTCGGGGAGGACTTCCGAAGGAAGTACTCCGCCATGATCTGGGTGGGCATCAGGCCCGAGGACAACGGCTATCTGGCCGTGACGGCGAAGACGGACCGGAAGGCGGAATTCGCCGAGTACAGCTTTACGACGGCCGACGCCGCGCAGGTGCCGGAGATGAACCGGATAAAGCTGAAGGCAAAGAAATTCACTTATTACAACCTCATCCTCGCAAACGACACGGCGGACACCACCGCAACGGTGGTCTCGGTGGACATCCGCGTGCGCTCTACGGGGTATGTGAGATAAGGAGGGCGGAATGGCGATAAGGATAAAACAGGGCGACCAGTACTCCCTGCCCATAACGGTGAGCCTCAACGGCGAGCCGCTGGACGCCGGAGAGGTGGACTCTGCGGAGTTCACCCTGGGCGGCTACATGCGCAAGCTGTACCCCGGCGAGGTGAGCTACAGCGCCTCCGACGGCTGCTTCTATCTGCCGCTGACGCAGGAGGAAACCTTCGCCTTCCCGGCGAACGGCTCGGTGACGCTGGACATCCGCGTCAAGTTCCTGGGCGGCGACGTCATAGGGGTGCAGCGCATGGAGTCCATAGCGGTCGCGGACGCGAGCTCGGAGGTGATACTGTGAGCGGGAAGCTGAGCGCGGTGCTCGCCTCGCCCGGGACGCTGGAGGCCGGCGCCGGCGGGGCCAAGCTGGTACAGGGCCCGAAGGGCGAGCCCGGGGCGGTGTATGTGCCGAGCGTCTCCGGCGGCGTGCTGTCCTGGACGAACGACGCCGGGCTTGAGAACCCGGCCCCGGCGGACATAAGCGGCCCGCAAGGCCCCAAGGGCGACAAGGGCGACAAGGGGGACGCGGGCGAGCGCGGGCCGCAGGGCGAGGCTGGCCCGGCCGGGCCGGAAGGGCCGCAGGGGGAGCGTGGCCCCAAGGGCGATACGGGCGCGGGGCTCGAGATACTCGGCCAGTACGATACGCCCGCCGCGCTCGAGGCCGCGGTGCCCGCGCCGGAGATAGGCGACAACTACTATGTGGGCGAGAGCGCGCCCTACGACATCTACACCTGGACGGAAGCGGACGGGACGCAGAAGTGGCTCGACGGTGGCAAGCTCCAGGGCGCGCCCGGCGAGGCGGGAGGCTATTATGTACCGAGCGTGGACGCCGGCGGCAACCTGAGCTGGACGGCGAGCGGCGCGGACATGCCGGAGGCCGCCGGGGCGAACATAATGGGGCCGCAGGGCGCCGCGGGCCCGGCGGGGGAGCAGGGCGAGCAGGGCCCGGCGGGCGCGGACGGAGGCTACTACGCGCCGAGCGTGGACGCCGGCGGCAACCGGGGCTGGACGGCGAGCCGGAGCGGTATGCCGGCGGCCCCGGGCGCGAACATAATGGGCCCGCCGGGGGCGGACGGCGCCGCGGGCCCGGCCGGCGCGCCGGCGACGATAAACGGCGTGAACGCCCTGACCCTCGCCGCGGGCGAGCGGGTGCAGCTGCAGCAGAGCGGCTCGACGCTGACGATCGGGGTCGAGCCCCAGGATGCGGCCGGGGTGCCCTTTGACCCGACCGGGCTGGGGCTGACGAGCACAAACGTGCAGGACGCCATAGAGGAGCTCATGTGGGCGCTCGGGCTGCTGTGACGCGCCCGGGGCGAGGGGCGTAATATATACGGAAGGGGGAGAGAAGATGTACAGGAAAGGCATCGACGTGTCAAAGTGGCAGGGCCTTATAGACTGGGAGAAGGTCAAGGCCTCGGGCGTGGAGTTCGCCATGCTGCGCGCCGGCTTCGGCCAGGGCAACCTGGACCCGCAGTTCGAGCGCAACGCCGCCGAGTGCGCGAGGCTGGGCATACCGTTCGGGGTCTACTGGTTTTCCTACGCCTACACGCCGGAGATGGCGGAAAAAGAGGCGAGGTTCTGCGCCGGGGCGGCCGCGAAATACGCCCTGAGCTATCCGATGGCCTACGATTTCGAGTACGACAGCGTGGACTACGCCTCGTCCAAGGGCGTGGCGGTGACGAAGGACCTGGCCTCGGGCCTCGCGCGGGCCTTCTGCGGGGAGGTAAAGAAGCTGGGCTATTACCCCATGCTCTATGCCAACCCGAACTACCTCGCGGCCTATTTCGACGCGGATATCCCGAAGGAGTTCGATATCTGGCTGGCCAAGTGGCCGCGCGACGCCGATCCGGCGGTGGAGCCGGAGCAAAGCGGCGGCATGTGGCAGTACAGCTCCGGCGGCAGCGTGGAGGGCATAAGCGGCCGGGTCGACCTGAACGCGGCGTACAAGGACTACCCCGCGCTGACAGGCGGCGCGAAGCCGGAGGCACCGGAGGGCGCGGGGACGGCCTGGGAGGAAGAGGCCGCAAAGGCGAGGGCCTGGGCGATGGCCAGGGGCATAACCGACGGCGAGAGGCCGCTCGCGGACGTGACGCGGCAGGAGCTCTGGGTTATGCTCTACAGATTGGAGGGGAACGGATGATAAACTGGAAGGTAAGGTTCAAAAACAAGCAGTTCTGGCTGAGCTTCATACCCGCGCTGCTGCTGCTCGCGCAGGTGCTGGCCTCGCTCCTCGGCTTCCCGCTGGAGCTCGAGGGCACGGCGGACAAGCTGCTCGAGCTGGTGAACGCGCTCTTCGCGGTGCTGGCGCTGCTGGGCGTGGTGAACGACCCGACCACGGCGGGCGCGGCGGACAGCGCCGAGGCCCTGGGCTACGCCGAGCCCAAGGCCGGGAAATGACGGAATGGGGCGTTGTGGGCGTGATAGCGGCGCTCGCCGGGCTGGCGGTTACTTTCTCCGGCCCGGCGCTGAAGCTCAACGCCGCCATCACGCGCCTGGCCGTGCTGGTGGAGGAGCTGACGGACAGGCTCGCGGCCCTGGAGGGGGCGAACGCGAGGCAGCACGGCGAGCTGTCCGGGCGCGTGGACGAGCTGCGCGGTCAGGCGCAGGCCCACGAGACGAGGATAACGGTTTTGGAGATGGGAGGTAAGAAGGGTGCCGACGTATGACCCGAGCGTGGACTATTCCGACCTCATAGCGGCGGAGGCGGCCAAGGGCGTGAACGCCAACCGGCAGCTGCTCGCGCAGTATGAGGCGGCGAGGAACGCCAAGATAACCGGAGAGCGCCTGCCCTACGCCCAGACGGCGCTCTACACAAGCGAGCTGGGCAGGCCGCTGGGCTACTACGAGGCGGAGGACCGCTCCGACTACATAAACGAGATTTACGACGAGGCGCGCGAGCTCTCGCTCCAGGCGCTGGAGGGCGCCTACAGGCGCTCGAGCGCGCTGTACGACGCGGCGGCGGCCCAGGTGCCCGCGCGCTACCGCGCCGCGAAGAATTCGGCCGCCTCGGACGCCGCGCTGACGCGGCAGAGCATAAACGAGCAGTTCGCCGCCTCCGGCCTGAACACAGGCGCGGGCGGGCAGGCGAGGCTGAGCCTGGCGGTTGCGGAGCAGGGCGCGATGGCCCAGCTCGACGCCGAGAGGGCCGCGGCCCTCAACGACATAGAGCTCAAGCGCGCCGACGCCGAGGCGAATTACCGCGCCGCCGTGGCCGACGCCATAGCCCAGAGCGAGCTGGAGAGGGCGCAGGCGCTATACGACGAGGCGGTGAGGGTGGATTCGAGCTACCGGAGCTATTCGGCGGAGCTGCTGGAGGCCTGGGGCCTCACGGCCGCGGGCACGCCCATAGCCGAGGAGGCCCCCGCCGCGGCCGGCGGCTATTCGGCCCCGGCGCGCGGCTCCGCCTCCGGCGCGAAGGACGCCGGCGGGGACAAGGCGGGGCAGGGCGGCCAGTCCGTGTCCGAGGCCGAGCTGCTGCGCCAGATGCTCAGCCGCATACCCGGCCTGACGCGGGAGAACAGGGCGACGCTGATACGCGACTACTATAACGACGGGAGGATAAGCTATTCGGAGATGCAGGAGCTGCTTCGCACGGTGTAAAATTACATAAAAAGTGCCGGCCGCGGTATACGCGGCCGGCTTCGGCATAGGCGGTATTATTCCCCGTCCCAGGGGTCGCGGCGGTCCCGGTATCCGTCATCGCGGCCGTACCAGCCGCCGGGCCCGCCGCCCCCGGCGCCGCGGGAGTCATACTCCAGCACGGCGAGGTAGTAGCACGCCCGCGTCGTCTCAATATACGGCATCACAAAGACCTCGGCGAAGGGGATCAGGCTGAGCAGCAGCCAGCCGATGAAGGAGAGGTCGAGGACGAAGAGCTCCCACTTGCGCCCGGCCATTAGCCTCTTGCTCTCGCGGATGCAGTCGAGGGCGGACATGCCCGGATTCTCGAGCAGCAGGTATATTGCGAGGCGGTAGCGGTAGGAGGCCACAATGCCGGGGATTACGAAGAGGAGGCTCCAGAGGAAGGTGAAGACGCTCTCCAGGATATAGAGCCAGAGCACGCGGAAAAAGGCGGCGAAGCCGTCTACGAGGTTCCAGTAGCTGTTCGCCGCGCGGCGGGCGGCGCGCAGGCAGAAGAGGACCGCGCCCACGCCGAGCATGGTTTCCGAGAGCTCCAGCAGCAGGGATATCAGGTAGGCCAGCGGCTCGCGCAATACGCGGGAGTAGTAGTCCGGGGAGATATAGAGCCCTATCTCGCCCGTCTCAAAGTTCAGGACATAGTGTATCATGTCCGAGGGGAAGAGCAGGTTGCTCATGAGCCGGGAGATGAGGATAGAGGCGAGGACGTACAGCAGGGCCATGAGATACGGGCTGGCCTTTGAGGCCCGCATACAGTTTCGGGCCTCGGCCTTGAGCGCGGCTCGGTTGATTGACATGAGTTTCACCACCGTGGAAAGATTTAAGGTTGCGCCTTGAGGAGCTCGCCGAGCCCTATCCGTTCCAGCCGCTCCGGCAGTGGGGAGTAGGCCGCGGCGGCGGCGGAGCAGCCGGGCACCCCGGCGTAGAGCCGGCAGCGCACGCCCGGCACGGGGGCGGTTATTTCCCCGCCCTCGCGGTAAAAGGGCATACGCCGGAGGTCGCCGCCGCCCGTGAGCTTGTAGACGCTCTCGCGCAGGCACCAGAGCTCGCCGAGCGTGAAGTCCGCGCGCTCCCGGGCGGACATGAGCTTGGGGGCGAAGGCCGCGTCCTTAGGCGTTATAAGCTGCACGTCGGCGCCGACGCTCTCGCCGCCTACCGCGCAGAGCACGGCCGTGCGGGTGTGGCTGAGCGAAAAGCGTATGTCCGGCCGGGAGGGGAAATACGGCGCGCCGCTGTCTGTGAGGGCCGCGGCGGGCAGGCCATATAGGCCGAATTCGCGCTCTAGGGCGCGCGCGAGCAGGGACCAGGCCGCCGCGCTGAGCGCGCCGGGGCTGCGGCCCCGGCAGATGAAGGGCCCGGCAAAGCCGGGGGGCAGCTCCGTATAGAATATGCGCACTCCGGCACCTCCAATCTGAACCTGTAGGGATTATACTACATTTTTCCCCGCCGCGCCACCCCTATCGCAGGGGCCCGGAATTTTCAGGCACAAGTTGCAAGGAAAGCATGTGCTGTGCTATAATAAGATATACTCTTATGCCGTCCGGGAAACGGGCGGCCGACATAGAAAATTTCGGGGTTTTCCCCGCGAAGGGGCGTGGCCGATATGAACACTAAAAAGATACTTGTTCTTGAAGACGAGAGCGGCATACGCAGTTTTGTCGTTATCAACCTGCGCCGCAACGGGTACGAGCCCGTGGAGGCGGCCACCGGCGAGGAGGCGCTGGCCGCGCTGGCGGCCGACCCGGAGATAGGCGTGGCGCTGCTGGACGTAATGCTGCCCGACATAGACGGGTTCGAGGTCTGCCGCAGGATAAGGGCATCCGGCTCAAAAATGGGCGTCATAATGCTCACGGCGCTCGGCCAGGAGATGGACAAGGTCACCGGGCTTATGAACGGCGCGGACGACTATGTGACGAAGCCGTTTTCGCCCGCCGAGCTCATCGCGCGCGTGGACGCGCTCTGCCGCCGCCTGGGCGCGGCCGAGGAGCCGGAGGAGCAGGAGATCTCGAGCGGGCCCTTCCTGCTCAACGCGCGCAACCGCACCCTGGACAAGAACGGCGAGCGCGTGAAGCTCACGCAGACGGAGTACTCCATAATGAAGCTCTTCATGGAGAACCCGGGCAAGGCGCTCTCGCGCGAGGACATACTAGAGAGCGTCTGGGGCGCGGACTACAAGGGCGAGCTCAAGATAGTCGACGTCAACATACGCCGGCTCAGGATAAAGATCGAGGACAACCCCACGTCGCCCGAGTACATCACGACCATCTGGGGCTACGGCTACAAGTGGGGTTCGTGAGATGGCGGATAAGGACAGGGCGAAGCCGGCCGGGGAGGAGGGCGCCGCGAAGCGCACCGAGGCCCTGCGCGGGCTCAAGGGCATCTGGCTGCTCGCAAGCTGCGCCGGGGTGCTGTGCGTGGCGATGGCGCTTATCTGCGCGCTCTTCTGGAGCGCGGCCTGGGCGGGCGTTTTCGCGGCGCTGGCCGCGGCGCTGCTGCTGGCGAGCAACCTCTGGTTCCGCGAGCGGGTCACGAGCCCGATACTCGGCCTGGGCGACACGGCCCGGCGCATAGCCGAGGGCAGCTACGGCACCCTCGCCGAGCGGCTCTATGACGACGAGATAGGCGCGCTCACGGACGCGATAAACGACATGTCCGTCAAGATAGGCAAGGCCGACAAGGTGCAGAACGAGTTCATAAGCTCCGTCTCGCACGAGCTGCGCACGCCGCTGACGGCCATCACCGGCTGGAGCGAGACGCTGCTCTACGACCAGGCGCTGCAGGGCGATTCGCGCAGGGGGCTTGAGATAATAGCGCGCGAGGCCGGCCGGCTCACCGGCATGGTGGAGGAGCTGCTGGAGTTCACACGGATGCGCGACGGGCGCTTCACGCTCAACCTCGAGCAGGTGGACGTGGCCCAGCTCATGGAAGAGGTCTGCTTTACATACAGCGAGCTGCTGCGCCACGACGGGCTGGAGCTCAGGTACTCCGCCCCGGACAAGCCCCTGCCCTTCGTCACCGGCGACCCGCAGAGGATAAAACAGGTCGTGCTCAACATACTCGACAACGCCGGGAAATACGGCCGCGGCGGGCGGAGCGTGGAGGTATCCGTCTCGCAGGAGGGCGAGTACGTCAGGATAGCCGTGCGCGACCACGGCAAGGGCGTGGCGGAGGCGGACCTTCCGCACGTCAAGGAGAGGTTCTACAAAGGCCAGGGGAAAGAGCGGGGCAGCGGCATAGGCCTCGCCGTCTGCGACGAGATTGTGACGCGCCATTCCGGCAAGCTAATCGTGGCCAACGCGCCGGGGGGCGGCGCGCTTGTGACGGTGCTGCTGCCGGTGGAGACGCAGTAATCCCCATTTTATTTATTCCGAGGTAAGCGATGTCAAAGAAAGAATCCGAACAGGTCCGCTTCCGCACCTCTATAGGCGGGCAGGCGCTCATGGAGGGCATCCTGATGCGCGGCCCGGAGAAGCAGGCCATAGTCTGCCGGACGGAAAACGGCATAGTAGAGAAGGTTGAGGAGCTCAACCTTGTTAAGGATAAGCACCCCGCGCTTGGCTGGCCATTTGTCCGCGGCGTCGTCACGCTGGTGGACTCGCTGGCGAAGGGCATGAAGGCGCTGACCTATTCGGCGAGCCTGCTGCCCGAGGAGGAGCAGGAGGAGCCGAGCAAGTTCGACCTCTGGGTCGAGAAAAAGGTCGGCGGGGAAAAGGCGGAGAAGATCATAATCGGCGCGGCCGCCTTTACCGGCGTGCTGCTGGCCCTGGCTCTGTTCATAGCGCTGCCCACCTTCCTGGCCGGGCTCATACCCGGGCTGGACGGGCACTATACGGCGAAGAGCGCGGTGGAGGGCCTGGTGAAGATAGCCATCTTCCTCGTCTATCTCGCGCTTGTGGCGCGGATGAAGGAGATAAAGCGCCTTTTCTCCTACCACGGCGCGGAGCACAAGACCATCTTCTGCTATGAGAAGGGCCTGCCGCTCACGGTGGAGAACGTGCGCCCGCAAAGCCGCTTCCACCCGCGCTGCGGCACGAGCTTCCTGCTCGTCGTCATAATCCTAGGCCTTTTCGTGGGGCTCTTTATCCACGCGGACAACGTGTTCCTGCGCATGGGCCTGAGGCTGCTGACGCTGCCCGTGGTCATTGCGCTGGCCTATGAGATAAACCGCTGGGCCGGCCGGCACGAGGACAACATAGTCTCGCGCATAGTCACCTGGCCCGGCAAGCAGCTCCAGCATCTCACCACCAACGAGCCCGACGACGGCATGATGGAGTGCGCGATAAGGGCCATGGAGCTGGTGATCCCGGAGGAAAAGGGCAAGGACGCCTGGTAAGTCCGGCTAAAAAGGCCCCGGCGGCCCTCTGGCCGGCAGGGCCACGGCCGCGAGCGGGCCGGAGGCCCGCATTGTTTGGGGGGAGAGAGTTGCCGCGCAGATACAGCGAACTTTATATAGCCCTGCGCAACGCGCTGAGGGACAGCGGCGTTGAAGAGGCCAACGTCGAGGCGCGGCTGATAGCCGCCTGCGCCTCGGGCAAGACCGTCTCGCAGCTGCTGCGCGACCTCGCGCTGTACGACACGGACGAGGTCGAGCGCAGGGCCGCGGACATGCTCGCGCGGCGGCTGAAGGGCGAGCCTGTGGCGTATATCACTGGGGTGTGGGAGTTCCGCGGCCTGCCCATGGAGGTCGGCCCCGAGGTGCTGATACCGAGGATAGACACCGAGACGCTGGCCGAGGAGGCGATACGCTTCATGATGCGCCACCACCGCGACGGCCGCGTGCTGGACCTCTGCTCCGGGACGGGGTGCATAGGCCTTTCCATAGCGGAGGCCCTGCCCCAGTGCCGGGTGGTGCTCGCGGACATAAGCGGCGAGGCCATGGAGATAAGCCGGCGCAACGCGGCGCGCAACGGCCTTGAGGGGCGCGTGGGCTACATGCTCTGCGACGCTATGGAGGCCCCGCCGGTGATGAGCGGCACCTTTGACCTCATAGTCTCCAACCCGCCGTACATTGCCACGATAGACATACTTACGCTCGACCCCTCGGTGCGGGACTACGAGCCCATCTGGGCGCTCGACGGCGGCGCCGACGGCCTGGACTTCTACCGCGCGATACTCCGGAACTGGCTGCCCACCCTGCGCCGCGGCGGCGCGCTCATGTTCGAGGTGGGCGAGGGCCAGGCCGCCGAGGTGAAGGACATGATGCGCATGGCCGGGCTGCACGGCGCCGAAAGCGTCCTCGACACACGCGGGGTGGAGCGGGTAGTGAAAGCGCTCAACTGAATAACGGAACCCACTTTATATAATCAAACGAGGTGCAAAGCATATGGCTGAAAAGAAGAAGGCGGCCGCGGCGGCGAGCCCGGCGGCGGCCAACGCGGCGGACAAGAAGCGCGCGCTGGAGACGGCGATAGCGCAGATAGAGAAGAACTTCGGCAAGGGCGCTATCATGCGCCTGGGCGACGATATACCCGTGAACGTGGAGGCCATACCCACGGGCTCCCTCTCCCTCGACCTCGCGCTCGGCATAGGCGGCGTGCCCCGCGGGCGCATAGTCGAGATATACGGGCCGGAGAGCTGCGGCAAGACCACCCTCGCGCTGCACATAGTGGCGTCGGCGCAGAAAAACGGCGGCGAGGCCGCGTACATCGACGTGGAGCACGCGCTGGAGCCGGCCTACGCCCGGGCCCTCGGCGTAAACATAGACGAGCTGCTTATTTCCCAGCCGGACACCGGCGAGCAGGCCCTTGAGATAACCGAACAGCTTGTGCGCTCCGGCGCGCTGGACGTGGTGGTCATAGACTCCGTCGCGGCGCTCCTGCCGCGCAGCGAGCTGGAGGGCGAGATGGGCGAGAGCAGCGTCGGCGTCGTGGCGAGGCTCATGAGCCAGGCGCTCAGGAAGCTCGCCGGCGTGGTGAGCAAGACCGGCTGCATCGTCATCTTCATAAACCAGCTGCGCGAGAAGATTGGCGTGATGTACGGCAACCCGGAGACTACGCCCGGCGGGCGCGCGCTCAAGTATTTCGCCAGCGTGCGCATAGACATGCGCCGCATTGAGACGCTCAAGAACGGCACGGAGATGGTGGGCAACCGGACCCGCGCCAAGATAGTCAAGAACAAGGTCGCGCCCCCATTCAAGGAGGCGGAGTTCGACATACTCTACGGCCAGGGCATCAGCAAGGTCGGCGAGATTATCGACCTCGCCGTGAAGCTCGGCCTGATAGACAAGGCCGGCGCGTGGTTCACCGTCGGCGACACGCGGCTGCAGGGCCGCGACAACGTCAAGGCCTACCTCCAGGAGAACCCCGAGGCCTGCGCCAGGCTGGAGCAGCAGATACGCGAAAACGCGCACAAGCTCATGAGCCCGCAGGCCCGCAAGGCCGCCATCGCCGCCGGGCGCGCCGTCGACGTCAGCGCCGACGACTTCGACGAGGGCGAATAATGGGCCGGCCCGCCGGCGGCACGGGGGCGCTGGACACCCCGGAGGCCGTGCGAAAAAAGGCGCTGAGCCTGCTGGAAAGGCGCGACTACGGCGAGGCCGAGCTGAGGGCGAAGCTCGTTGAGAAGGGCGCGGGCGAGGAAGACGCCGCGGCCGCCGCGCGCAGGATGGCCGAGCTCGGCTTTATCAACGATGCCAATTACGCCGCCATGGTGGCGCGGCACTACTCGGCCAAGGGCTACGGGCCGGAGCGCATACGCGCCGAGCTGCGCCGCAGGAAGCTGGGCCGCGAGCTGTGGGACGGCGCGCTTGGCGCCGCGCCGGACAGCGCCGGGGCCGCCTACGCCGTGTTCAAGGCGAAAATGCGCGGCGGCAGGGACAGGGACGCCCTGCGCCGGGCCTCGGCCGCGCTCGCGCGCCGCGGCTTCGGCTGGGACGAGGTCAAGGCCGCCATGGAGCGGTACCTTGCAGAGACAGAAACGGAGATTGACGAATGAAGGTCGGAATGATTTCCCTCGGATGCCCCAAGAACCAGGTGTCCGCCGAGCAGATGCTCTACCTCCTGCGCGAGGCGGGGCACGAAATTGTCACTGACATCGACGAGGCCGAGGCCATCGTCGTGAACACCTGCGCGTTCATTGAGGACGCGAAGCAGGAGGCGGTGAACACCATACTGGAGGCCGCCGGGTTCAAGAAAACCGGCGCGCTCAAGTACCTCATTGTGGCCGGCTGCCTCAGCCAGCTCTTCGGCGCGGAGATACTCACGGAGATACCCGAGGCCGACGCCGTGCTGGGGGTGGGCTCCTGCGAGGAGATAGCCTCAGTCCTGGACCGCGCCGCGGCGGGCGAGAGGCCCGTCGTGATAGGCGACAACTCGGCTCCCGTGGCCGAGTGCCCGCGCATGATAAGCACCGGCCCGGCCTGGGCCTACCTGCTGATCGCCGAAGGCTGCGACAACCGCTGCTCCTACTGCGTGATACCGCGCATACGCGGCAGCTTCCGCTCGCGCGCGCCGGAGAAGGTGCTCGCAGAGGCGGAGAAGCTCGCAAGCTGGGGCTACCGCGAGCTCATACTCGTGGCCCAGGATTTGACCCGCTACGGGAGGGAGATCCCCGGCTGGAACCTCGCGCGGCTGCTCCGGGAGCTCGTCAAAATTGACGGGCTAGACTGGATACGCCTGCACTACCTTTACCCGCACGAGCTCACGGACGAGCTCATAGAGGTCATCGCCGAAGAGCCCAAGATAGTCAAATACCTCGACATACCCATCCAGCACATCAACGACCGCATACTCAAGCTCATGAACCGGCGCGACACGGGCGGGCAGATACGCGCCCTTTTCAGGAAGCTGCGGGAGCGCATACCCGGACTCGTGCTGCGCACCAGCCTTATCTCCGGCCTGCCCGGCGAGGGCGAGGAGGAGTTCGAGGAGCTCTGCGAATTCCTGCGCGAGGCGAGGATAGAGCGCGCCGGCGTCTTCCCCTTCTCGCCCGAGGAGGGCACGCCCGCGGCGAAAATGGAGTTTGCGGACAATGAGACGGCCCGCGAGCGCGCCGAGAAAATTCAGGAGCTGCAATCCGGCGTCATGGACGAGTGGGAGGCCTCCCTCGTGGGCAGGACCATACCCGCCATCTGCGACGGCTATGACATGGACAGCGGCGAGCCCTA
>CALWYP010000053.1 GCA_944385795.1 uncultured Oscillospiraceae bacterium
ATGCACTCCTCGTCCGTGGCGTCGAGGTTGCCGTAGCGGATATTCTCCATGACGGTGCCGGTGAAGAGGTGGGTGTCCTGGAGCACTATGCCGAGGC
This sequence comes from uncultured Oscillospiraceae bacterium, assembly GCA_944385795.1. Classification (GTDB taxonomy): domain Bacteria; phylum Bacillota; class Clostridia; order Oscillospirales; family Oscillospiraceae; genus Scatomorpha. Next base: position 98 of record CALWYP010000053.1, read on the forward strand.
TGCGGCGGAGATCCGTCTTTTTTATTTTGTTGATATTTATCCCGTCGTAGCGTATCTTGCCGTCGTCTATGTCGTAGAAGCGGTTGATGAGGTTCGTTATCGTGGTCTTGCCCGCGCCGGTGGCGCCGACGAAGGCGATCTTCTGGCCGGGCTTCGCCCACATGGTGATGTCGTGCAGGACCATCTTATCCGGGTCGTAGCCGAAGTCGACGTGGTCGAAGACGACCTCGCCCTGGAGCTTCTTATACGTCACGGTGCCCTCGGCCCTGTGCGGGTGCTTCCAGGCCCAGACGTTTGTGCGCTCGGTAGTCTCGCTTATCTCGTCGTCCGCGCCCTCCTTGGCGTTCACGAGCTCGACATACCCGTCGTCCTTCTCGGGCTCCTGGTCCATGAGGTCGAATACGCGCTGCGCGCCGGCGGCGGCGGTGACGACGAAGTTGACCTGCATGGAGAGCTGGCTTATGGGCTGGGTGAAGCTCTTGTTGAGGCCGACGAAGGTGACGACCGTGCCGACGGTGACGCCGGCCATGCCGTTGATGGCGAGGATAGCGCCGACAATGGCGACGACGGCGTAGCTCAGCCAGCCGATATTGGCGTTGACGGGCATGAGCATGTTGGCGAAGGTGTTGGCCATGAGGCCGCTCTGGCGCAGCTCCTCGTTGACCTTGCGGAAGCCGGCCTTGGCCTCCTCTTCGTGGCAGAAGACCTTGACGACCTTCTGGCCGTCCATCATCTCTTCGATGTAGCCGTCGACCGCGCCGAGGTCGTGTTGCTGCTTGATGTAGTACTTGGCGGAGAACTTGGTGAACTTGCTGGTGACGAAAAGCATGAGCAGGGCGGTGAGTATGCTGATTATGGTCAGCGCCCAGTTGAGCACCAGCATGGTGACGAGCGTGGCTATCATGGTGATGGCCGAGTTGATGGTCTGCGGTATGGTCTGGCTTATCAGCTGGCGGAGAGTGTCTATATCGTTGGTGTACACCGACATGATATCGCCGTGGGCGTGGGTGTCGAAGTAGCGTATAGGCAGGGACTCCATCTTGGAAAACAGGTCGTTGCGCAGCAGGAGCATCGTGCCCTGGCTGACGTTGACCATGAGCCGGCTGTAGGCGTAGGCGGCGATGATGCCGGTGGCCATAATGCAGATAAGCCTGACTATGTCGTTCAAAAGCTCGGGGAAGAGGTCCGCGCCCGTTTTGAGCATGGGCTCGATGTAGTCGTCGACAAGGGTCTGCGGGAAGGTGGCGCCTATGACGCTGGTCACGGCGTTGATGAGTATGCAGACGATGACGAGGGCGAAGACCCATTTGTAGTGGTCGAGCATGTACTTAACGACGCGGCCCAGGAGAGGCATCGCGCCCTTGATGTGCCCGCGGCGTCCTTTTTTTTCGTTCATGGGGTAATGCCTCCTTTCAGGCCGGCTGGTCGAAGTCGCCGCCGCCCTTGATCTGGCTCTCATAGATATCCTTGTAAATCTCATTCGATTTCAGGAGGTTCTCATGAGTGTCGAAAGCGTCGATCCTGCCGTCGTCGAGGACGAGGATGCGGTCGGCGTCCTGGACGCTGGAAATGCGCTGGGCGATGATAATCTTGGTGGTGCCGGGTATGCTCTCGCGGAAGGCGGCGCGTATCTTGGCGTCGGTCGAGGTGTCGACGGCGCTGGTGGAGTCGTCGAGTATGAGCACCTTGGGCTTCTTGAGCAGGGCGCGCGCTATGCAGAGCCTCTGCTTCTGGCCGCCGGAAACGTTGTTGCCGCCGCGCTCTATGCGCGTGTTGTAGCCGTCGGGGAAGCGGTCGATGAACTCGTCGGCGCAGGCCTGGCGGCAGGCTTCGCGGCATTCCTCCTCGGTCGCGTCGGGATTGCCCCAGCGGAGGTTGTCGAGTATCGTGCCGGAGAAGAGGGTGTTCTTCTGCAGCACGACGGCCACCTGGTTGCGCAGGGCCTCCATGTCGTAGTCCTTGACGTTTATGTCGCCGACCCTGACCTCGCCGTCGTTGACGTCGTAGAGGCGGCAAATGAGGTTGACCAGGCTGGACTTGCCCGCGCCTGTGCCGCCGATAACGCCTATCGTCTCGCCGGACTTGATGTGCAGGTCGATGTCCGAAAGGGCGTTCTTGCCGGAACCGTGCTTATAGGAGAAGTTGACGTGGTTGAAGTCGATGTCGCCGTTGGGGACCTCGTAGACGGGCTCCTCCGGGTTGTGGAGATCGGGCGTCTCGGCCAGCACCTCGCTTATACGGCGGACGCTGGCGAAGGACATGGTTATCATGACGACCAGCATGCTGAGCATCATGAGGCTCATCAGCAGGCTCATGATGTAGCTGAAGAGGCTGGTGAGGTCGCCGGTGGTGAGCTCGCCGCCGACGATGAGGTTGGCGCCCATCCAGCTGACCATGATGATGCAGAAGTAGACGGAGAGCATCATCGCGGGGTTGTTGAAGGCGAGCAGGCTCTCGGCCTTAACGGCGAGCCTGTAAAGGGCGGTGCTGGCCCTGGAGAACTTCTTGTCCTCGTAGCCCTCGCGCACAAAGGCCTTGACGACGCGTATCGCGGAGACGTTCTCCTGCACGCTGGCGTTCAGGTCGTCGTATCCGTCGAACATCTTGCGGAAGATGCGGATGGTTACGATCATGATCGTGCCGAGCACAACTATGAGGAAGACGGCCGCGATGCCGAAGGTCGGCGCTATCTTCGGGCAGATGATGAGGCACATGATGAAGCTGAAGATGAGGTTCAGCGGCGCGCGCACGGCCATGCGCGTGCACATCATGTAGGCCCACTGCACGTTGGTGATGTCCGTGGTCATACGGGTGACCAGGCCGGGCACGGAGAACTTGTCGATGTTCGAGAACGAGAAGGTCTGGACGTTGTTATAAATCGACTCGCGTAGGTTGGCGGCGAAGCCGGTTGAGGACTTCGAGGCAAAGCGCCCGGCAAGCGCTCCGAAGCCCAGGGATACTATGGCCATGACGACCATGAGTATGCCGTACTTTACGACGACCGAGAGGTTGGAGGCCTCAAGGCCTTCGTCGATGATGATGGCGGTTATGAAGGGCATGAGTATTTCCAAAAGCACCTCGCCGCAGGTGAGGCCCATGGTTATATAGGCGTCCTTCGCGTATTTACCCGCCTGCTTGAGAACAAGTTTCAAAGCTGTGATCCCTCCAATTTGCTTTATGTCTCAGGCAGCGTCAAGTTGTGCAGCATTTTCTTCTGCAGCCTGTCTAGCGTTTCTATCTCCTCGGCGCTGAAGCCGCGGTAGAGCATATCGGGTATGCGCCTGAGAGTAGAGTCCATTATTTCGCGCACTCGCGCGCCCTTGTCCGTGACGTAGATCAGCTTCCGCCGCTCGTCCAGGCGGCAGGGCTCGACGCGGACGTAGCCCTTTTCACGCAGCCGCTTGATAAGCCCGGAAGCGGCCGCCATAGAAAAGTTCAGCTCCTTATGGATTTGGGTGAGCGAAGCGCCCTCGCTCTCGCGCTCCATTATATATAGGAGCACCCGCGCCTGTACGCCGGTGAGGCCCTCGCGCGCGAGCTGCTTATCCCCGCGGGAGGAGAGCTGTATGCTGATGCACCTGCTGTCCCTAACCATATTCATGAGGTCGGCATCCATGGACGTACCTCCTTTCAGCAGCCGCTTTTCAGGATTTTCTTTAAGCGGTTAACTATTTGGACGTTAATATGTATAGCACGATAGAGCTTGAATGTGAAATTCAAATGTGTTATTATCTATAAAACGTTTTTATAGCATTTCTGTATCGCACAAAAACGGCGCTGCCTGTTCGGAGGGATTTTGTTTGAATACGACACAGTTGGAATGTTTCCTCGCCGTGGCTGACAATTTGAATTTTTCGCGCGCGGCGGAGCAGCTGAGGCTGACGCAGCCGGCGGTGAGCCACCAGATTAATTCGCTTGAAGACGAGCTGGGCGTGAAGCTGTTTAACCGCACGAGCAAGTCGGTGCGGCTGACCCAGGCGGGGTATCTGTATACCCAGTATGCGGGCGAAATACTCCGGCTTTTCAACGTCTCCAAGGGCCGCATAAAGGCCGCGCGCGAGGAGCAGCAGAGGGTGCTTGGCCTGGGCTGCCGCAATACGCTCGAGCTGCGCCTGCTCACGCGGAGCATAAGGACGCTGCGTCTGGAGGACGGCGGCTTTGTGCCCCGCATCCGAGTCCTGCCTCACGAGGCCCTGGAGAACCTGCTGCTGGACGGCGAGATACAGGTGATGCCGACGTTCAGGGAGAATTCGCCTAAGCGCGCGGTGTACCGCGAGCTGTTCCAATGCCCGGTGTCCTTCGCCGTGGCGGCGGACAGCCCGCTGGCCGGGCGCGCCAGCATGAATGTGCAGGACATGGCGGAGAGCAGGTATATTGCGGTTTCCAGGCCGAACTTCTCGCCGCTGGCCGTGACCGCGGTGCAGAACCAGCTTATCGCCGGGCGCGAGCCGGGGGAGGTAATATTCTGTGAGAGCATGGAGTCCATGAGCGCCGTCGTGGCCTCGGGCTTCGCCGCGGCGGTTATCGCGCGCACGCCCGGCGTGGAGCTGGACGGCGTCAGGTATATACCCGTAGAGGGCACCGAGCTGGTGTCCTACGGCGCGGCCTATATGGCCGATTCCATAACGCCGCTCATCAAGCGGCTGCTGCAGATATTTGCCGGGTACTCTGCGGGAGAGGAGAGGCCCGGGCAGGTTTAACCCCCCGGGGGGCTTGCGGCCCGGCGGGGAGGGAATATATAATATTGTAAAAAAGCAGTGAGGTAAAAGCATGAAGAAAGCCCTGACGTTGATTTTATCCGCCCTGATAGCGGCGTCCCTCGCCGCCTGCGGCGCCGGGCCGGATGGGCCGTCCGGGGCCGCCGGGACGCGCGCCGTGACCGATTCGCTCGGACGCACGGTTGAGGTGCCCTGCGAGGTCGGCTCAATCGTGGCGCTGGGCAACGCGCCGCGCATGGCCGTATATCTGGGCCTGGGCGATATGGTCGCGGGCTATTCGGGCCTGGGCGGCGGCGACGTGACGCCGCTTACGGCCTATGCCTACGTCACGAAGGAGGACTGGGCGGACAAAAGCGTCGTCGGTACGGATTCTATGGGCAACACCAGCTATAATTCCGAGGCCATAATACTGACGGGCGCCGACGTCATATTCTGCACCGCCACCGCCGACGTGGCCGACCGCCTACAGCGCGAGACGGGGATAGCCTGCGTCGCGCTCAGCCAGGGGACCCTCTTCGGCGAGGACTTTGAGCGTTCGCTCTCCATAATGGCGGAGGTGTGCGGCGCCGGGGAGAGGGCGGAGGAGATATCCGGCTTCGTGGACGGCTGCTTTGAGGAGCTCTCCGCGCTCACCGCCGGTATCCCGGAGGCGGAGCGGCATACCGCGCTCCCCGCCGCCGCCACCTTCCGCGGCACGCACGGTATAGAGGGCATAAGGGTGAACGACCCGGTTATGGACAGCGTAAACGCCCTCAACCCCGCCGACGGGGGCACCGGGGAGGACAAGGACTCATATACCGTGGACAAGGAGCAGATCCTCGCCTGGGATCCCGAATACATATTCCTGGACTCCGGCGGCGTGGGGCTGGTGCGGCAGGACTACGCCGCGCACCCGGACTACTACGCGCAGCTTGACGCCGTCAAAAATGGGCGCGTGTACCAGTACCCCAGCTCCACGAGCTACTATGACAATATGGAGATAAGCCTCGCCAACTGCTATTATGCCGGCAGCATGCTCTATCCGGAGCGCTTCGCGGATGTGGATTTTGAGGCGAAGGCGGCGGAAATATTCGGCTTCTTCCTCGGTGAGAGCGGCTATCTGGACGTGCTCGAAGGTTACGGGGCCGGTTACGGGACGGTCGATTTATCGGATGAATGAGATTAAACGCCACTCATGGGAGGGGGCGCAGCGCAGGAAGCTCGCCTGCTTTGCGCTTACAATGCTGCTGCTCGCGCTCGCGGCGCTCGCCTCGGCCGGGACGGGCTCAATAGAGCTCTCGCCCTGGGAAGTGCTCTCCGCGCTTTTCGGCGGCGGCGAAGGCATGGCGCGCACCGTGCTTTTCGAGATACGCCTGCCGCGCACGGCCGCCGCGATACTCGTGGGCGCGGCCCTCGGCGTGAGCGGCGCCGTGATGCAGTGCGTGCTGAATAACCCCCTTGCCAGCGCCTCTACCCTGGGCGTGAGCCAGGGCGCGGCCTTCGGCGCGGCGCTGGGCATTATCGCCTTCGGCGGCGGGGCTGTTGAGGCCGGCGGCGACTACGCCGTGCAGATTGATAACCCATACATAGTCACGCTCTGCGCCTTTATCTGCGGTAGCGCCTCCACGGCGGTGATACTGGCCATCTCGCGCGTCAGGCGCGAGCTCGGGCCGGGCGCGCTGGTGCTCGCGGGCGTGGCGCTCAGCAGCCTGTTTACGGGCGGCAGCACGCTCCTGCAATATTTTGCGGACGACACGAAGCTGGGCGCCGTGGTCTTCTGGACCTTCGGCGACCTGGGCGGCACCAACTGGGGCGAGCTCGCCCTGCTGGGCCTGACCGCCGCCGCCGCGCTCTGCTATTTCCTCGCCAAGCGCTGGGACTATAACGCCATCTCCGCGGGGAGCGACACGGCCGCCAGCCTCGGCGTGAACGTGCGCGCCGTAACGCTTGTGAGCATGGCCGTGTGTACCGTGGCCAGCGCCCTGGCGGTGAGCTTCGTCGGCATAATCAGCTTCATAGGCCTCGTCGCCCCGCACGCCATGCGCCGCTTTGTGGGCGAGGACTACCGCTGGCTGCTGCCCTGCTCCGCCGCCGGAGGGGCGCTGCTGCTCCTGCTTGCGGACCTGCTGTGCCGCGTGGTTATAGCCCCGGTCATATTGCCCGTGGGCGCGGTCACCAGCTTCCTCGGCGCGCCGGTCTTCCTCTACCTTCTGCTGAAAGGGGGCGGGCGCCGTGCTTGAGGTTAAGGATATCCGCTTCGGCTACTCGGCGGGGCGCGCGGTGCTCGATGGCGTGGGCTTTGAGGCCGCGCCGGGCGAGACCGTCGCCGTGCTGGGCAACAACGGCGCGGGCAAATCGACGCTGATCAAGTGCATGGACCGCATCTTGACGCCCAGCGGCGGCGAGGTGCTGCTCGACGGCCAAAACCTTTTCGCCCTCACGCGCCGCGAACACGCGCGGCTCTGCGCCTATGTGCCGCAGGCCCCGCCCAAGGGCGAGCAGACGGTTTTCGACGCCGTGCTCCTCGGCCGCAGGCCGTATATAAGCTGGGACGCCACGGCGCGCGACAAGGCCGTGGCCGCCTCGGCGCTGGAGCTGATGGGGCTCGGCGGCTTCGCGCTACGGCGCATGGACGAGCTCTCCGGCGGCGAACAGCAGAAGGCGGCCATAGCCCGGGCCCTGGCGCAGGAACCGCGGGTGCTGCTGCTGGACGAGCCAACCAGCTCCCTCGACCCGCTCGCCCAGCATGAGACTATGCGCACAGTCCGCTCGATAACGAGGGAGAGGGGCATCTGCTCCGTCGTGATACTCCACGACCTGAACCTCGCCGTGCGCTATTGCGACAGGTTCCTCTTCCTCAAGGACAGCCGCGTTTTCGCCTTCGGTGGGCGCGAGGTCATGAGCGGGGACAACGTCGAGGAGGTCTACGGTATGCATGTCCACATAATCGACTACATGGGCATACCCGTCGTGGTGCCCTTCCCGGAAATTAAACTTTGAGGTGATAACCATGAAAAACGCCACATGGGCCGACTGCGCGGCCTTCCATGGGCACGGGTGCGGCGGCCTTACCATTGGCTATAAGGCCTCGCTCTACGCTATAGAGCTCCTTGGCCTGACCTTCTCCGGCGACGAGGAGGTCTGCTGCATAAGCGAGAACGACGCCTGCGGCGTGGACGCCGTGCAGGTCATGCTGGGCTGCAGCGCGGGCAAGGGGAACCTCATGTTCCACCTGACCGGCAAGCAGGCCTTCACCTTCTATGAGCGCAGGAGCGGAAGGGGCGTGCGGCTTGTGCTGCGCCCAAAGCCGGAGATGACCCGCGCCGAGAGCTTTGAATACTACCAGAGCCGCGAACCGCGCGAGCTCTTCGACGTCATGGCCCCGCGCATAGCGCTGCCGGAGGGCGCGAGGATATTCAAGAGCGTGCGCTGCGCCGCCTGCGGCGAGACTTTCGCCGAGGGCTTCGCCCGCCTGCAGGATGGGAAGCCAATTTGCCCCGACTGTTACAGGGCCTATTCACGTTTCGGCGTCTGAATATAGCTTTTAGGCATTTTTGAGCATAGGAAATAGGTATTGGCCTGCGGGCGGCCCCCGGGTATATAATTGAGGCATTAATAATCCGGGAGGTAACCTTATGGAACTCACTCAAAATGCGCGGGAGACATACAAGCGCCTCTTCGGCTCCGACCCGGCGCCCGACGCGCGCGACCCGGAGCTGCTGGCGATACTGCAAAACCAGATCTTCGGCGAGGTTTTTTCCACCGGCGTGCTTGACGACAAGCTGCGCGAGCTGATCACCGTGACGGCCATAGCCTCGCTGGGCCAGCTGCCCCAGCTCAAGGCCCACACCCGCGCGGCGCTGAACGCCGGCAACAGCCCCCTTGAGATACGCGAGGCCGTGTATAACTGCGCGCCTTACCTGGGCTGGCCGCGCGCCCTCAACGCCGCCGGCGCAATGGACGAGGCCCTCGCCGCCGCGGGAGTGGAGCTGCCTCTGGAGGACGCGGGCACCGTCGCCGCAGAGGGCCGGGAGGCCGCCGGGGCCGCGATACAGGACGCCCTGTACGGCGGGGAAGTGCGCGAAGCGTTCTCAAAGCTGCCCGGCTGCTTCGGCGAGTTCGTGCCGCACCTGCTTACGGCGGATTTCTTCGGGTACTTCGCCACCCGACGCGGCCTGGACGGGAAGACGCGCGAGCTGCTCGGCGTGGTGACTCTCGCGGCCATTGGCGCGAAAGCCCAGCTGAAAGCGCACATCTCGGGCGCGCTGAAGGCCGGCTGCAGCCTTCTGGAGCTGACCGCGGCCCTGGTGCAGGCCCTGCCATATATCGGCTTCCCGGCCGGCCTGGACGCCCTGCTGCTGATCGCGCGGTACGACGGGGGCGCGAGTAACGAGGCCTACAGATAAAATAACCCCGGCGGGGCTGCTCAGGCAGCCCCGCCGGGGCTTCGCTTTGGCTTATGGCTCGCTTGTCTCGCAGGCGGCGAGGATGACGCTCCCGTCGGCCCTCAGCGCGCTTATGATGCCGCCTATGTTCGCGTCCGTGTTGCTGCAGCACTGTATGCGCAGGTACATTATATTCGCTCGGCTGGAGGCGAGCAGGTCTTCCAGCGCGGCCACGGTGAGGCCGGAGCCGCCGCGCACGCCGTCAAGCGTCATGCCGCAGTAGGCAAGCCCGCTCTCAGCCGCGTACTGGCGGCAAATGGCGTCGTATTCACGCGAGGCGGAGGCCAGCATTACTGTTGCCACCCGGGCGCGCGACCAGAGCGCGTCGGCGGCGGCCTCGTACATGCTTCCCGGCGCGTCGTAGCATAGCACGCCTATGTTGTGCCCCTCGCCGACTATTCGCCGCACGGTGTCCGGGTTCGCGGCTATGTCCGTGCTGGTGAGGAAGAAGGCGGCGCGCACGCCGTAAATTGAAAGGGTGTTCAGCAGCTCTGCGCTGGGCAGGCCCTGGAAGGAGAGGAAGACCACGTTGTCGCCGGAGGAGACGCCCGTGCCGCTGCCCTGCACGGGGTTGAGGGCGGAGCCGGTGTACTCGTTATACCGGCTCGCCATGAGTGGGCGCGCCGCGGCGAGGAACTGCGAGTCGGTGAGCGAAGCCGCGCCGTTGGTTATGCGGCACACGTCGCCGTAGCCGCTGCCCCGTATATAGCTCCACGACAGCCCGAACTGGCGGCAGACGAAGTCGACGGGCACATATACCGTGCTGCCAAGCATTATGGCGCTGGAGGTATAGAAGTTGTTCTCAGAATCGTAAGTCTCGCCCGTGGCGACGTTGAAGAACATCTGCTTCGTGGCGGAATACAGCCGCGCCGTGCTGATCGCGGAGTGGTAGTCGTTATATATCCTGAACTCGCTGAACACGGAGACGGGGACGTAATACTGCCCGCTCTGCGAATAGGCCTGGCTAGAAAGCTGCAATAGGTTGTCGTTGATGGCTATGAAACAAACGGAGCTGTCCGCCGCAAGGGCCGCGCCCGGCGAGAGCAGCAGTACAAGGGCCAGCAAAAGCGTCAGGGCCTTTTTCATCGCGCGCCTCCTTAATATTATTTTCCAAGTAAAATATCTGCTTCTCAGACATTTTACCATATTCCGGACCGGCGGGCAAGGATTGAGGGGGTTAAAAGAAAAAAGAGTTTTTTTAAAATAACTATTGACAAATTGGCCCGCGTCTGGTATATTACAAAAGCCGCCTGCGAGAGCGGCAAATGTGGCCGAGTAGTTCAGTCGGTTAGAACGCTAGCCTGTCACGCTAGAGGTCGAGGGTTCAAGTCCCTTCTCGGTCGCCACACCCCACGGGCTAACCCCCGTGGGGTAAAGTATGCTGCTGTAGCTCAGTAGGTAGAGCGCATCCTTGGTAAGGATGAGGTCCCCGGTTCGAATCCGGGCAGCAGCTCCAGCCTGAAGCCTCTTGGCTTCAGGCTTTTGCTTTTCGGCGCAAAATGCAACACAAAAGGCCGGTTTTCAACCGGCCTTTGATTTTTATATCGCTATGCGGCGCGCGCCGATGTACATGCTGGAGTAATAGCTCTCGCTGAGGCTGCTTATCACGACGCAGCCCTTGCCGGAGCTCGCGTGAATGAACTGCCCGCCGCCTATGTAGATGCCGACGTGGCCTATCGTCTCGCTGTAGCTGGCGAAGAAGACGGCGTCGCCGGGCTGCAGCTCGCCGTAGGAGACGGACACGCCGTCGGAGTACATATCGGCCGCGGTGCGGTGGGTGCTGTAGCCGAAATTCTTGTAGACGTAGCCCACAAAACCGGAACAGTCAAAGCCGCTGGGGCTCGCGCCGGCCCAGACGTAGGGGACGCCCAGGTACTGCTCGGCGAAGGCGACTATGGCGGAGCCGCTGCCGGAGCCCTGCGCGGGGGCGGGGGCGCTCTCCCTGACGCCGAGCTCGACGTAGTCGCCGCGGATATAGCCGCTTATGCCGCCGGCGTTTACGCGGTACCACTCGCCGTCCACGCCGGTGACCTCCACGCTCTCTCCATAGCTTGTGACGCGGAGTATGGCGCTCTCCGTGCTGGCGGCGGAGCGCATACGCACGCCCGTGCCGTTGACGTAGCCGCTTGCGGAGACGTCCGCGGCGGGGGAGAGGCTCAGGTAGTCGGCGGACATATAGCCCCACTGCCCGTTATAATAGACGCGGGCCCAGCCGTCCTCGGGCGCGGAGGCCAGGATCACGGCGCTTCCGCCGGCGGCGGTGCAGAGTATGGCGTTATCGGTCCCAGCGCCGGAGCGCAGGTTGACGTCCGTGGTGGTGAGCGCGGCGCCGGAACATTCGGCGGCGGCGGAGCCAATGATGGCGCAGCAGCACAGGGCCGCCGCGATGCAGCAGCGTAGTATCTTTCTCTTCATGTGTCTTTATCCCTTGGGTATGTCTATACAGCGTTAGCGGGCGCATACGCGCCCGCGTCCTTATTTCTGGGCCAGGGCCCTGTCGAGCCAGACGGAGGCGACGTCCATCGCCGAGTAGAGGCTGGATTTCTCGCTCTTCTTGACAACACGGTCGCGGCTCTTGATATCCGGGTCCGTGTACTGCAGCTGGACGCTCACCTTCGTGGCTACGTCCAGGTCCTCAACCTTCTTCGTCTCCAATATCTGAAGCATTATGATGTACTTTTCAGCCATGCTGCCGAAGTAGATAATGTTGTCCTTCCTGCGGAGCGGGTGCCCCTTGTATACCAGTTCTTTCGCAGCTGCCATATGCCACACCTCCTTTGGGCCGGTAACGGTCTCCTGATTCATGTAACCAAATTGTAACTCATGTTTCCTGTTTTGTCAACAGGTAAAGTGCAAATTATCGGGCCGGAGCTGACGCCCCGGCCCGTATGGGTGGGAATTAACGCTGCAATATGGGAAAAATGCTTAACGCTGTATGCAATATGGGACGGAAGCGCCGTTTTGCTGAAAGAAACAAACTGTAACTTTAAGCGGCGGGCTCCAGCGGCTCGTCAGGCTCGGCCGGGTCTTCAGGCAGCATCGTGTAGAGAGGGGCGTCGTCGCTGGGCTGTACGCTCTCCTCGGGCGCTTCGCTTTCCTCGGGCTCGTCGCTGGGTGTGGGCGAGGGGGAGGGGCTGGTGAGGTCGCCGAATATCATCGTGTCTCCGCCGTAGCTGGTCGGGTCGGGGAAGGCGCGGTATTCGAGGCCCTCGTGCACCTGCTGCATGATGTTCCGCCATATGCCGATGGCCGGGTTGGTCCAGGTGACGCCGGCGGGGATGTCGTAGCCAGTCCAGACGGCGGCGACATAGTACGGCGTGAGGCCGCAGAACCAGCGGTCGTGGTTGTCGCCGGAGGAGCCGGTCTTGCCCGCGACCTCCATGCCGTAGAAGCCCGCGCCGCCGCTGGTGCCGCTTGTGACGGAGCCTACCATCATGTCCACGACGTTGTAGGCCGTGTTGGGCTTGATGGCGTCGCGCTGCTCTATGGGGTTGTCCAGCACGATGTTGCCGTGGGCGTCGGTGACCTGGGTATAGGTGCGCGACTCGCTGAAAACGCCGTTGTTGGCGTAGACGCAGTAGGCCTGGGCCATTTCGCGCACACTGACGCCGTAGGTCAGCTCGCCGAGGGCGAGGGGGGAGGGGTTGTAGTCGGCGTCGACCAGGGTGGTAATGCCGAACTTGTCCTCCAGATAGGAGTAGCTGGTCCCAAGCCCGAGCTTGTCGAGGATCTGTACGGCGACGGTGTTCTTGGACGCTATAAGGCCCTGGCGTATTGTGATGGGGCCGTACGCGTAGCCGTCGGTATTGGTCGGGTAGAAGCTGAAGTGTTCAAGGGTGTATTTGCCGGATTCCGGGCTGGCGTCCATGACCAGGGTGTTCTGGGTTATGAGCCCGAGGTCGAAGGCCGGGCCGTAGACCGACAGGGGCTTTATCGAGCTGCCGGGGGCGCGGGTGGTGTCCGTCGCGCGGTTGAGCACGAGGTTCGCGTTCTTCTCGCCGACGCCGCCGGACATCGCCTTTATGTCCCCGGTATACGGGTCCATAATCACTATGGCGCTCTGGAGCTGCTGGTCGGTGCTGTGGTAGACGCTCGGGAAGTTGTCCGTGTTTTCATAGTATGCGTCAACAATGCCCTGTATGCGGCTGTCGTAGCAGGTCTGGATATGGTAGCCGCCGGAGTAGAGCAGCGTCTCCGCCGTGTCGTAGTTGACGCCGCGCACCTCCATGAGGTCGGCTATGACGTCGTCTATGACGGCTTCGACATAGTAGGAGTAGATGCTCTGCGTGGCCACCTCGTTGACGCTGCGCTGGAAGTGCAGCTCCTCGTTCTTGGCCTGGGTATAGCGCTCGTAGTCGATATAGCCCTGCTCGTACATCTCGCGCAGGACGGTCTCCTGCCTCTCCTTGTTGTTCTCAACGCTGTAATAGGGGCTGTAGTAGGTGGGGAGGTTGACTATGCCGACGATGCTGGCACATTCGGCGAGCGTGAGCTCGCTGGGCTCCTTGCCGAAATAGGTCTGCGCGGCGGTGTAGATGCCGTTGCAGCCCTCGCCGAAGTAGACGGCGTTGAGATACCACTCTATTATCTCCTCCTTGTCGTACTTCTTCTCAAACTCCAGCGCCCTGAAAATCTCCACGAGCTTTCGCTGGACGGTGACCTCGTTCTCGCCGGTGAGGTTCTTTATGAGCTGCTGCGTTATTGTGGAGCCGCCGAAGTTGTCGCGCATACCGAGGAACATGTTGAATACGGCGCCGACGGTGCGGTACCAGTCCACGCCCTTGTGCTCGTAAAAGCGCTTGTCCTCAATAGCCACCAGGGCGTGCTCGAGGTCCTCGGGTATGTCCTCATAATCGACCCAGATGCGGTTCTCGCTGCCCTTGAGCGTGGCGATGACCGCGCCGGAGCTGTCGTAGACCGTGCTGGACTCGCTCAGCGAGAAATCGTCGAGCGATATGTCGAGCTCGTCCACCAGCGAGGTCTTCACATAGAAGGCGAAGATGCATACGAACAGCAGCATGGTGGTGAGCAGCACAAGTATGACCGTGATAATTATTTTAAGGGCCAGGCCCAGCGCGCCGCCGACAGCGCCGCCGGCGGCGCGGACGGCCCGCTCCGCTTTTTTATTGTTGTCCTTGGGCATTACGCACCTCCGAGCAGAGTGTGGGGGCGTTTAGCGCCACCCATTGTAACCTGGATATTATATCATATCCCGGCGCAAAGAAGTATATAAACTTTAAATATTTTTCACCGGCCGCCCACAGGTATTTTTTCTCCCGCAGGTGGAATAATTCACCTGAAAGGATGTGTAATAATGAAACTGTGGATGAAACTCGCCGGCACGGGCGTGCTGGCCGCCTGCGCCGTCTGGAGCGCCGCCGCGGCCGTGAGCGGCATTACGGGCGGCACACATGCCGAAGAGCCCGCCGGCGAGCTGGTCTGGCCGGGGGACGCGGACGAGGCCGAGTTCTTCGTGCGCGAGTACGACGGCTGCGTCGCCGTGTTCGCGGCGGGCGAGAGCAGGCCGGTCACAATGACCGACATAGACGTGCGCAGCCTGCGCGAGGCCGACCGCACGCTGCTGAACGCCGGGCTGCCCTGCGCGGACAGGGGAGAAGTGCTGGAACTGCTGGAAGATTTGGGCTCGTGAGCGGCCTTTCTTGTTAAGCAAATGAAAAATGCCATTGATTTATAGCCGGGAATGAGGTACAATAACAGCAGAGAAAGAACCGGAGGTTCCGCCATGGACGAAGATTACGGCAGCAATTTCATCACCATCGAGGACGAGGACGGCAACGAGTTCGAACTCGAGCAGGTCGATACCCTTGAGTACGGCGGCGAAGAGTATAACCTCTTCCTTCCCGCCAATATGGACGCCGACGACCCGGATTACGGCTACATCATCCTCCGCACCGACTACGACGATACCGACGGCGAGCTGACCTATTCCTCCGTGGACGACGAGGAGCTGCTGGTCGCGGTGTACGACCTCTTTATGGAGAAGCTCTTCAGCGACGAGGATAATGACGAGGGCGGGGAGGAGTAAGTTCCCCGCCGCATATAAGATTATAATCCTGCCCTGTGCGCGGATTTTATTTGGGCCCATATAAACCCACATTTTTCATAAGGGACGCTTTATTCCACCGTGGATTGCAGGCCTCCCGGCCCCCATCGAGGTCGGCTGGACGTTGGAAGCGTGGTAGCGGGGGAGCGGCGACCCACCTGCCGGAGACGTGCAGGTTCTATTTGGGCCCCCACGGCAGAGGCGGGAGAGGCTATGCCTTATTAGGCATAGCCTTCTTTTTAATTTTTTTGCACGGCGGAATAAAAAAGGCTTGCAATTTATCGCGCGGTGTGCTATTATAATCGGGCACTGTAAAGCGCATATCCGGGTGTGGCGCAGATGGTAGCGCGCTTGAATGGGGTTCAAGAGGCCGCTGGTTCAAATCCAGTCACTCGGACCACGTCGGAACAGATTTCACTCTGTTCCGACGTCTTTTTATGC
>CALWYP010000054.1 GCA_944385795.1 uncultured Oscillospiraceae bacterium
TCCACGGCGCGCTTGAGCTTATTCTCCATCGAAAATCTCCTTTCCCAGCAGCTCGCGGCCCTTTTTGAGCCGCATTTTGACGCAGGAGGGCGTGCGCCCGGTCATGGACGCTATCTCGCCGGTGGAATAGCCCTCGACATAGTGCAGCGTGAGCGCGAGGCGGTACTTCTCCGGCAGCTTCATGAGCGCGTCCAGAAGGCCCAAGTCCGGTTCTTCCGCGCCCAGCCCGGCGAGCTCGTCGAGCGTGATCTGCGGGTGACGGCTGGCCGCGCGCAGGGCGTCGCGGCAGCGGTTGGCGGCCACGGTGAAGAGCCAGGCGCGTTCGGCCCCGGCGCTCTCAAACTCCGGCGCGCGCTCGATATAGCGCAGCAGCGCCTCCTGCACGGCGTCCTCGGCGTCGGGCGCGTTCCGCAGCATGACGAGGCAGAGGCGGAAGAGCGCGGAGCCGTATTTCTCCACAAGCTGCGCCGCCTTTTCCCGGCGGGAATCTCCGTCCATCCTCTCACCTCCTCGTATATATAACGCGCCAGGGGCCGGAAAGGTCAAAAAATTGCCGCCCAGTGGCGGCAATTTCAATCGGCTTTGGATTTACGGAGCTTTATCGCGCCGCATACCGCCCCTGCGAGGCCGGCGGCGGACGCGGCGGCGTAGCAGCCCGCCACGATAAGCTGGTCGGATAGCTCGTCCGGCCCGCCGCTCTGCGCGTACGCCTCGCGGACGCCCAGCGCGCATATGACGGCGAGGACCAGCCCGGCGGCGCCCAAAGCCAGCTTCAAGGCCGGCTTCTTAAAGACGAGCGAGCAGAGCGCGAGGACAGCGCAGGCAATGGAGAGCGCGAGTAAGGCTTCCAAGGGTATCATTCCGCATACCTCCTTTAAGGGCTTAGGACGTCAAAGGGAGGGAATAGTTCCCTGGGATTTTATCCGGCGAGCCGCGCGGTATACTTCTTGAGCAGGAACTCGGGGTAGTAGCTCTGCTTGGCCGAGCGGAGGTTTTCGCGGCCCATGTCGTCCTCGCGGTTGAGGTAGACTATCTCCGGATGGGCGTCCAGGACCTGGCGGGCGAATTCGCGGCAGACCATGGGGTAAGCGCCGGGTATACCTGCGTAGGCCTTCTCAAAGTGGACGTCGAAGGTGTCGGAGCTTATCTGTTCGCCTATCGTAAAGCCCACGCACATGCCGTCGGCGAAGAGCGCCCCGCCTTCGAGGCCCAGGGTTTCCCAGCGCATCAGCGCGCGGATTATCGCGCCGTGCTCCTCCTCAAGGCCCTCGGGCGGCTCTTCAAACTCGCGCTGCCAGAAGCCGAGCATCTCCATGCAGGTGGGGAAGAGCTCGCGGGTGAGGGGGCGGAACTCCCAGTCGTGCTCCTTTTCAAATCGGTTGCAGAAGTTGCGCTTGGCGTGGAGCTTCTTGCCGGAGAAACTTGCGAGCTTTTCGGCCAGGTATATATAGTCGAAGCAGTCCCGGTCCTCGGCAAACTCAAAGCGGCCCGGGTACGCGGCCTCAAGCAGCCCGCGGTGCTCCTCGGTCACGCCGCGCACGCGCAGCGGCCAGCCCTCCATGCGCGCCCGCTCGGCCATGGCCTCGACCGCCGGCTGCACGCCGCCTGAGCCTATGGGGAAGGCGAAAAAGGGCTTCTCGTCGTACTTGAGCTCCGTCAGCAGCCGCCCGTCCACGGAGCTTATGAACTGGCGGTAGACGGTGTCCCACATGTATATGTTGCCGAAGTTGAAGTCGGCGCTGCGGGAGTCCTCCGCCAGTGTGAATGGGTCCACAAAGGGCTTGTCCGTAATAGAAACGCGGTGGAAATTAAGCATAACTGTCCTTTCGCGCTCAGAGCGCGGCAATCGCCGCCTGTATGCGCTTTAAGTCGTCAAAGGTTTCGGGACGCTTGTTCGGGTCGCGCAGCAGCGCCGCGGGGTGATAGAGGGCCATGACGCGGCGGCCGTCCTTTTCAAACCACTGGCCGTGCTCGCGGGTTATTTTAAAGTCGGGCTTTATAAAACGCATGGCCGCGATACGGCCCAGGCAGACGATAATGCGCGGGTTTATGAGCTCCAGCTGCCTGCTCAGCCAGCCGGAGCAGGCCATCTGCTCCTCGGGAAGAGGGTCCCTGTTCTTCGGCGGACGGCATTTGACCATGTTGGCAATGTAGACCTTGCTGCGGTCCAGGTCTATGAGCTCAAGCATGTCGTCCAGCAGCTTGCCGCCGCGGCCGACAAAGGGCTCGCCCTGCAAATCCTCGTGCTCGCCGGGCCCCTCGCCTATGAACATGACTTTCGCGTCCCCGGGGCCGACGCCGAACACCACGTTCGTGCGCGTCTCCCATAGCGGGCAGCGCGTGCAGTTTAGGCATTCCTCGCGCAGCTTTTCAAGTTCGGTCATATTATATCCTCCATCGCAAGTTTACATAATATTTCACGCTTGTTGTCCTCCGGGAAGTCTATGACGTGCTCGACGAGCTCGTCGAGCTTATCTCGTATATTGCTGCCGGAATAGCCCAGAGCCAGCAGGTCTTCGCCGCTTATGGCCAGAGCGCCGCGGCTCCAGCACTCGCCGGAGCGCAGTATCTCCTGCAGCCTGCGGCTCTGAGGATATGCGGTTAGCACGGCGTCGGGGCCGTATCTGTGCAGCAGGCGCTTGTAATCGTGCGAGCCGGAGCGTATGATTTCGACGGCAGCGGCGTTTTTCTTTCTCTCGCGTGTGGGGAAGCGCAGGGCGGAGAGGAAGGAATCAGTTGACATAATCAAACCGCCGTCTTCCATGTCGGCGCACCAGCGGGCCAGCCTCGCGTAAAGCGGGAGCGGCGCGAGCGGGCGGGGG
>CALWYP010000055.1 GCA_944385795.1 uncultured Oscillospiraceae bacterium
CGGCGGAAGCCGCTATCAGCGTCAGCGATACCGTGAGACAGGCGGGCTCGAGGGACACGGCGTACACTATTGCGAATATCAGCGCGGCGGCGTTTACAAGCCAGCAGGAGAGCTTAAAAGCGTCCGAGCCGCTCTTGCGCGCAATGAAGATATCGCGCTCGTCCTCGCGGTCCTCAGAGGTTCGGGGAGCGAGGGCGTAATAGAGATTTGAAAACGCCAGCAGCACCGAGGCGGCGGCGGTAACCGCAAAGCGGGCTTCGTTCTGCCTAAACGCCACAAATACGCAAACAGGTACATTTATTGCGCATATTACGGCAATTATCAGGTTTGCTTTTCTTCTTACGAGCTTCATCCCTCATCCTCCATACGCAGGTTTTCCTCAAGGCAGCAGAGCTCCTCCACGCTGACACCGAAGGCCTTCGCCATGCGGTAGGCCAGCATCAACGAGGGGTTATACTGCCCCTTCTCAATAGAAATAATTGTGCGCGACGAGACGCCGACCGCGTCCGCCAGCTGCTGCTGGGTCATGCCGTGCTTTGTGCGCAGCTCCTTTACAAGCGTCTTCATCGCGTCCCGCCCTTCTGATGTGAAGCATGCTTCATGAAGCTGGCTTCATATTATCACAGAGATGGGCCGCTGTCAACAGCAAAAGGGCGGCCCGCTGCATATCGTTGCGCCCGCCCTCATATTCTGCGCCATGAACTCATGGGAAGGAAGGGCAAAGCATGACTGACGCTTCCATATATCAGGACATAGCCGAGCGCACCGGCGGCGACATATATCTCGGGCTGGTGGGCCCTGTCCGCACGGGCAAGAGCACGTTCATCAAGCGTTTCATGGAGACGCTGGTGATACCGAATATAGAGGACGTCTACGCCCGCGAGCGGGCCAAGGATGAGCTGCCGCAGTCCGGTTCAGGCAGGACTATAACGACGGCTGAGCCCAAATTTGTGCCGGAGGACGCGGTGAACGTCACGCTGGAGGGCGGGGTGAACTTTTCCGTCCGGCTCATCGATTGCGTCGGCTACATGGTGGAGGGCGCGGCGGGTCAGTATGAGGACGGGGAAGAGCGCATGGTTGCGACGCCCTGGTTCGATGAAGAGGTGCCTATGTCGCGCGCTGCCGAGGAAGGCACGCGCCGTGTCATTGCTGACCACAGCACCATAGGCGTAGTGATGACCACCGACGGCACTGTTTGCGGTATAGAGCGCGAGAACTATGTCCCGGCCGAGGAACGCGTCGTGAGCGAACTGCGCGCCATAGGCAAGCCCTTCATAGTAGTCCTGAACAGCGCCAGGCCCGAGAGCGAGAGCGCCCAGGCCCTTCGCGCGGAGCTCGAGGAGAAGTACTCGGTCGAGTGCGTCTGCGTGAACTGCCAGGAGCTCGGCGAGGCCGACATAGACGAGATACTCAAACTCGCGCTCTACGAATTCCCCATATCCGAGCTGGGAATCTATCTGCCCAGCTGGCTGGACGCGCTCGACGCGGACTCCCCGCTTAGGAGCGGCATACTCGGCGCTATAACCGCGGCGGTACAGGACATGAGCCGCGTCCGCGACGCCTACGGGATAATGGAGGATATAGGCGCGCGTGAAGAGGTGGAGTCGGCTTCCGTCGCGGGGGTTGAGATGGGCACGGGAGAGGTGACGGCCCGTATAGAGCTGCCCAGGGCGCTATACTACAGGACAATCAGCGACCAGTGCGGCTTTGAAATCCACGATGACGGCGACCTCATGGGGCTGCTTACGCATATCCGCAGCATAAAAGAGGACTATGACCACATATCCTCGGCCCTGCAGGACGTGAGGGAGAAGGGCTACGGCGTCGTGATGCCGCTGCCCGGGGAGCTGCATCTTGAGGAGCCGCAGATAGTGCGCCAGGGCGGGCGCTATACCGTCCGGCTGAAAGCCAGCGCGCCTAGTATACATATGATGATGACTAACATAGAGACTGAAGTAACGCCGGCCCTGGGCGGGGAGAAGGCCAGCGAAGAGATAATGGGTTTCCTCTTACAGGGCTTTGACGGGGACGTGGGACGGATATGGGAGAGCAATATATTTGGAAAGAGCCTCTACGATATAGCCGAGGAGGGCCTGGAGGCCAAGATCAAACGGATGCCGCGCGGCGTCCAGAATAAGCTGCGCGGCACTATGGAGCGGATCGTAAACGAGGGCAGCGGCGGGCTTATCTGCATAATACTGTGAGGGCCGGGTTAAATCCCGGCCCTTTATATTCGCGCCGCGGGCGGGGCGCTTGCAATGTGCGGCGCGAAGCTATATAATGTACAGGCAAATTAAACCTCATAGGGGAGATATATTATGAAAGAACTTTCCGCTATAGCGCTCAAGGTCAACCCGTCCACGACTCTGGCGATTGACTCCCTGGCCAAGCAGATGAAGGCCGACGGCCTGGACGTCATTGGCTTCGGCACCGGCGAGCCCGACTTCATGACCCCGGAGAATATCGCCGATGCGGGCGTCGTCGCAATACGCGAAGGCAAGACGAAGTATACCCCCGCGGCCGGCATAGCCCAGCTGAGGAAGGCCGCCGCCGCGAGGCTCAAGGCTGATTTTGGCCTCGACTACGACTATACTCAGATAGTTATAGCCTCCGGCGCGAAACATAACGTGTACATAGCGCTCAGGACCCTTATAAACCCGGGCGACGAGGTCATAGTCCCCGCGCCATACTGGGTCAGCTACTGCGAGATGGTGAGTATGTGCTCCGGCGTCCCCGTGGTGGTGGATACTACGGAAAGCGCGAACTTTAAAATGACCCCGGCGCAGCTCGAGGCTGCCATAACCCCTAAGACCAAGGCGCTCATGCTGAATAACCCTTCCAACCCCACGGGTATGGTGTACACAGCCGACGAGCTGCGCGCCATCGCCGGCATATGCGTAAAGCACGACCTGTACGTCATAGCTGATGAGATTTATTACAAGCTCATGTACGATGGCAAGCCCTTCACCAGCTTCGCTTCCCTCGGCGAGGACGTGAAGGAGCGCACTATCCTGGTCAACGGCGTGTCCAAGAGCTACGCTATGACCGGCTGGCGTATAGGCTATGCCGCCGCGAACGGGCAGATAGCGAAAGCCATGAGCAACTATCTCAGCCACTCCACCGGCGCGCCCAGCACGATCAGCCAGTGGGCAGCCGTCGAGGCGCTTGGCGGGCAGCAGGAGACGGTCGAGGACATGCGCAAGGTATTTGAGGAGAGGCGCAACTACTTTGTCGAGAGGCTGAACACTATCCCGGGCGTAAGCTGCATCATGCCCGAGGGCGCTTTCTATATCATGATGAACATCGAAAAGCTCATCGGCCGCACTATAGGCGGCGTGGAGATTACTGACGACGACGCCTTTGCCGAGGCCTTCCTCAAGCAGGGGCTTGTCGCCGTCGTGCCCTGTTCCGGCTTCGGCCTCAAGAACTTCATACGCTGGACCTACGCCACGAGTATGGACAATATCAAAGAGGGCCTGAACCGGCTGGAGAAATTCCTCTCCGAATAAGCCCTGGCAAAACGCATTTTCCCCGTCCCGGCGGCATAATATCGAGCGGGAGGGGAGAGCATGTACGTTACAATCAGGCTGCGCGAGACGCTGCCGCTTATGGCGGCTCTCGCGCTTATACTGGCGGCGCTCGCGCTGCCGCCCCTTGGCGCTGAGCCGGCCGCGGCCGCGGCGTTTTCGCCGGCGGGGAACGTGCTTATAATTGACGCGGGCCACGGCGGGGCGGACGGGGGCGCCGTGGCCGCCGACGGGACGGTGGAGAGCGAGATTAACCTCGCCGTAGCCGTAAGGCTCAAGCAGCTGGCCGGGCTTTTCGGCGCGGAGACGCTGATGACCCGGGAAAGCGAGGGAATAGCTTATCCTGAGGACGCCGGGAGCACGGCCGAAATGAAGCGGGCTGACCAGCACGCAAGGCTGGAACTTATAAACTCCTGCCCGGAAGGCGTGCTCATAAGCATACATCAGAACTTTTACCCGGACTCCCGTCCCAGCGGCGCGCAGGTTTTCTACGCCGCGTACGCCGGCAGCGAGGAGTTCGGCAAAACGGCGCATGAGCTCCTGACGGCCGCCCTGTGCCCGGAAAGCCGCCGCGTGGCGGCCCCCGCGTCTGAGGACGTCTACCTTATGCGCTCGGCCAAATGCCCCGCAATCCTTGTCGAATGCGGCTTCATGTCTAATACCGCGGAGCTGGCCAAGCTCAAGAGCGGAGAATACCAGTGTAAGACAGCCATGGCGCTGCTTGCGGCATATCTGCAAAGCGGCCCGGAGATGAATGGAACGTTGATATGAAACAGAAAACCCTATTTTACTGCACGGAATGTGGCAATGAGACGCCGCGCTGGCAGGGCCAGTGCCCGGCCTGCGGCGCGTGGAACACGCTGGCCGAGGCCCCCCAGCGGCCGAAGAGCGAGAACAAGGCCGCCGCGGCGGCGCACCGCGCGCGCCAGGCCCCGGAAAAGCTCAGCGAGCTTACCAGCGAGGAGGAGATACGCTTTACCACCGGCGTGGGCGAGCTCGACCGCGTCCTGGGCGGCGGGGCCGTGCGCGGCAGCGTCGTGCTCGTGGGCGGCGCGCCGGGCATAGGCAAGTCCACGCTCCTGCTGCAGCTCTGCGGCCTGGTGGGCTCGCGCGAGCGCGTGCTGTACGTTACCGGCGAGGAAAGCCGCCGCCAGCTCAAGATGCGCGCCCAGCGCCTTGGCGTCTCAGAGGGTGAAATATACGTCCTGGCCGAAACGCAGATAAGCGAAATACTCGCGGCTGCGGAGGACTTGAAGCCAACTGTCGTGATAATTGATTCAATACAGACCATGTTTGACTCCGAGGTCTCCGCCGCGCCCGGCTCCGTAAGCCAGGTGCGCGAGAGCACGATGGCGGTTATGCGCAGGGCCAAGTCGGACGGATTTACGGCCTTCGTGGTCGGGCATATCAATAAAGAGGGCGCGATAGCCGGACCCAAGGTGCTCGAACACATGGTTGACTGCGTGCTGTACTTCGAGGGCGAGCAGTCCATGAGCTACAGGATTTTGCGCGCGGCGAAGAACCGCTTTGGCTCGACGAATGAGATAGGCGTCTTTGAAATGGCCGAAAACGGCCTGCGCGAGGTGCCGAACCCGTCGGAAACGCTGCTATCCGGACGCCCGCTGAACACACCCGGCACCTGCGTGGCCTGCGTGATGGAGGGTTCGCGGCCAATCCTCGCCGAAATACAGGCTCTCGTCGCGCAGACCAGCTTCGGTTCCGCGAGGCGCAACTGTAACGGCATAGATTATAACCGCGCAATGCTGCTCCTCGCCGTGCTGGAAAAGCGCGGAGGCATGTCCGTCTCCGGTTGCGACGCATATATTAACGTCGTCGGCGGCCTTGAACTGGACGAGCCCGCGGCGGACCTCGCCACGCTGCTCGCCGTCGCCAGCAGCTACCGCGACGCGCCGATAGACTCTGAGCTCGCCGCCGTCGGCGAGGTCGGGCTTTCGGGCGAGGTGCGCAGCGTTACTCAGCTCAACCTGCGCCTGTCCGAAATATCCCGCCTGGGCTTTAAACGCTGCATTATCCCCGCGCGCATCAAGGGCGACTTCCGCGCCCCCGAGGGGCTTGAGCTCATCCGGGTTAAGAACGTCAGGGAAGCGATTAAGGCGGCGCTGTAATGAAAAACTTTGTTTTATCGCCCCACCTCCCTCAAAAGATGGTGGGGCTTGCCGCGGCAGGGGAGAGGTACAGGGCCCGTCTAGCCCCGGCGTTTAAAGCCCTTGGCATAGACGTAATATGGCTGCCCGACGCCCCCGGCGCAGATCCGCGCCTGGCCGGGCACGCCGACCTGAGTATGCTGCACATGGGAGGGGATTTGATAATTTCTTCCTGCGGAGTGGAGATAGTTAAATATTTAACTAATAGGGGATTCAGGGTGCTTGACGCCCCGGGGCCGGGGAAAAGCTATCCTGAGGACTGCCGGCTGAACGCCTGCATCGTTGGAAGCCGATTTATTCACAGGCTTGACGTCACCGCTGAGGCCGCGCTTGAGAACGCCGCGGGTTTTGAACTCGTGGACTGCGCCCAGGGCTATGCAAAATGCTGCGTATGCGTTGTAGACAGCCGCTCAATAATAACCTCCGACCACGGTATAGCCGGAGCGGCCCGAAAACATGGGATAGACGCGCTTGAGATTCGCCCCGGATATATTGAGCTCGACGGCTTCGGATACGGCTTCATAGGCGGGGCGTCGTTCAAGCTCTCTCCGTATGAACTGGCATTCACGGGCAGGCTTGACGGCCATCCCGATTACAATATTATTGCGGATTATCTCAAGGCGCGGAATATCAGGCCAGTGTACCTCAGCGATGGACGGGCCTTCGATGTGGGCTCGATTCTTCCATTAATTGAAAAATAGGGCTGAATAGGGCCACGGGCCTCCTCTATATTCAACAAAATATTAATTTTGTTGAATTATATTAGCATTTCCCTCTTGCCTTTTCCCCGCGCTTACATTAAAATATATTGGCTCCGGAGGTGAACAAATTGGACTACCGCAGCGAGGCGCCGCAGATACTGCGCGACTTCCTTGTTTATCATGAGACTATCAGAGGCCATTCGCGCGCTACTGTCGACGAGTACTATCTCGATCTCAGGAATTTTTTCCGCTATATTAAGATAATACGCGGCCTCGCGCCCAGGAGCGCCGAACTGGACGACGTTTCCATATCGGATATTGACCTTGACTTTGTCGCTTCCGTCACGCTCAGCGAAATCTATGACTACCTTGCCTTCCTCGCCAGGGACAAGGTCAAGAACGAGCAGAGCCGGGACAAAGAGTACGGGCTGAACGCCGCGAGCCGGGCCAGGAAAATTTCGACGCTCAGGAGCTTTTATAATTACCTGACGGTAAAAACCAAGCAGCTCAGCGTAAACCCCGTCGCCGACCTGGACACGCCGAAAATTGAGAAGGCCCTCCCCCGCTACCTTACGCTCGAGGAGTCTGAAAGGCTGCTCTCTTCGGTGGACGGCAAAAATAAGGAGCGGGACTATTGCATACTGTGCATCTTCCTGAACTGCGGCCTGCGTATTTCGGAGCTTGTGGGCTTGGATGAGAACGACGTGCGCGGCGACAGTATCAGGGTGCTCGGCAAGGGCAATAAGCAGCGCATAGTATACATGAACGACGCCTGCAAGGCCGCCGTAGAGGCCTACCGCCCTGTGAGGGCTATCACCGCGGGGCCGAATTGCAGGGCATTCTTTGTCTCAAACCGTCGGGAGCGCATGTCCCGCGCGGCCGTGCACCACATGGTAAAGGAGACGCTGCTCAAGGCCAGGCTGGACCCGGACATGTACTCTGCGCACAAACTTCGGCACACCGCGGCTACGCTGATGCTGCAAAACGGAGTGGACGTGCGGACCGTGCAGGAGGTGCTGGGCCACACGAGCCTGAATACCACGCAGATTTATACCCATGTGGACAACGCGGAGCTGCACATAGCCGCGGACGCCAACCCGCTCGCCAAATTCAGCCCAAAGCCCGGGGACGGGCGTGAGGGCGGGGAAAAAGAGTAAAAAATTATTGAGAACTTTTTTCTTTTTCATACGTCAATAACTTTCGCGCGCTCCGGTTTCCGGCGAAGCGCGCGAGCATATCTGAGCAAGGAGAAATAAGAGATGAATTTTAAACACAGGCTTATTGCCGGCGCCCTGGCGCTTGTAATGGTTCTGGCGCTGGCCGCCTGCGGCTCCAGCAGCGAGAGCGAGGAGTCCCCCAACGACGTCATCGGCGACGTGGCCGAGACCTATGTACCTGAGCCCACCCCGACCCCGACTCCCACGCCGACTCCTACCCCTACCCCGACGCCCACACCTACTCCCACGCCGGCTCCTACGCCTACGCCCACGCCTACGCCGGTCCCGACTCCTGTGCCGTCCGAGCCGGTGGAGTCCCCGGAGCCCAGCGTGACGCCCAGCGAGCCGGCTGAGACGGGCTCTGTAGACCTCACGGAGTTTTTCAATAATATGACCGCTTCCTATGAGTTTGCAAACCTTATGGACATGGATTCCGCCACGCTTGACGGCTTCTATCCCGGGCTCACCGCGATTGCGGCCAAGCAGCTTATCGCCAAGACGCCCATGATAACCATGACGGCCAACGAGATAGTGCTCATAGAGTGCGAGAACGAGTCTGACGCGGCCGCGGTCAAGGCGATATTTGAAGCGCGCAAGCAGTCCCAGATAGACGGCGGAGCCTTCTACCCTGCCACCATCGAGCTCTGGATGAACGCGCAGATCTGCGTTAACGGCGCATATGTAATGCTTGTCTGCCATCAGAACGCGGCCGATATCGCCGCGGCCTTTAACGCCCTGTTTTAAGAGTACATAGGCCGGCGGGCCTACCCGCCGGCCGGCCTGAAGCGGGCCGATAAACTAAGGATACCGGAGGAAACCACATGGTCTTTTCCAGCATACTATTCATGTTCATCTACCTGCCGGTGGTGCTGCTTTTATACTACATCTCCCCGGTCAAGTGGAGGAACCCCATACTTTTTGTCGCCAATATGATATTCTACGGCTGGGGCGAGCCGGTCTACATCCTGCTGATGCTGGTCAGCATAACGATAAACTATATCAACGGCATACTTATTGGCAAATGGCGCCATGTCGACGACAGGAAGGCCAAGATAGTCCTGACCGTCAATGTGGTGCTGAACCTTGGCCTGCTGGGCTTCTTCAAGTACTATAACCTGCTGGCTGATACGATAAACGCCCTGCCAATATTCGATTTGCCGGAGCTCAACGTCACTCTGCCCATAGGCATATCCTTCTATACCTTCCAGACGATGAGCTATCCGATTGACGTCTATCGCGGCGACGCGGACGTGCAGAAGAACTATATAAGTTTCGGCACCTTCGTCGCCCTCTTCCCCCAGCTCATCGCCGGCCCCATTGTGCGGTATAAGGACGTCGCCGACCAGCTCGGCTTCCGTGCGAGCAGCGTCGACCAGTTCTCCTCCGGCATCGAGCGCTTCATGATAGGCGTCGGTAAGAAGGTGCTCATTGCGAACAACATAGGCGCGCTCTGGGACGTCTACGCCGCGGCCTGCGGCGAGCTGAGTTTTGTCGGCTCCTGGATAGGCGCGCTCGCCTTCGGCCTGCAGATATACTTTGACTTCGCCGGTTACTCCGACATGGCCATCGGCCTTGGCCGCATGATTGGCTTTGAGTTCCTTGAGAACTTCAACTACCCCTATATATCCAAGAGCATCACGGAGTTCTGGCGCCGCTGGCACATGTCCCTCGGCACCTGGTTCCGCGACTACCTCTATATCCCCCTGGGCGGAAACCGATGCAGCAAGGCGAGGCAGATTTTCAATATCACCGTGGTCTGGGCCGCCACCGGTATCTGGCACGGCGCGAACTGGACCTTCCTCATCTGGGGCCTGTATTACGCCTTCTGGCTGCTGCTTGAAAAGACCTTCCTCTACAAGAAGCTCGACAATTCCAAGGTGATAGGCCATATTTACGCCGTCGTTTTGGTCACCCTGGCCTGGCCGCTCTTCAAGCTGGAGGATATTGGCCTTGCCTGGCAATATACTTCGGCCATGCTCGGCTTTGGCGCCAAGGGATTTATCAACAGCTCTGATATCTACTATCTCGCCACCTATGCCGTGACCTTCGTTATCGGTATAGCCGCGAGCCTGCCCGTGGGCGCGAAGCTGTGGCATAGGCTTCCGAAGGGCTTTGTGCGCGTCGCCGCGCCGGCGCTCATACTGCTGGCGCTTATCATCTCCACCGCCTATCTGGTGGACGCGACGTACAACCCCTTCCTGTATTTTAACTTCTGAGGAGGACAGCGCATGAGCAAAAAAGCAATGTGGGCGGAAGTCCTCATATTCCTGCTGTTTATATTCGGCTTTTTTATCGCCAACCTCGTCTCTCCGGACAGGGTGAAGTCCGAACAGGAGAACCGTTATCTTCAGACCTTGCCCGAATTCACCTTTGAACGGCTCTTTGACAAGACCTTTACAAAGGAGTTTGAGGATTATACCACCGACCAGTTCGTGCTGCGCGACGAGTGGATAACCCTGAAGGCCGCCAGCGAGCTCGCCGTAGGCAAGGAGTCCAACAACGGCGTCTCCTATGGCGAGGGGCAGACGCTTATAGAGCCCTTCGCCAAGCCCGAAAAGAGCGACCTTGACGCAAACGTCGGCTATTTAAACCAGCTTGTTGAAAACACTGACGCAGACGTGTATTTTGCCCTGCTGCCTGAGAAGAGCGAGATCTGGGCTGACATGCTGCCGGCGCGCACGCCTAACGACAGCGAGGCCGAGGTCATTGAATACTGCTACGGCCTCTCCAACGCCCATAATGTGGATGTGCTCTCGGCTATGAGGGAGCACGCGGACGAGTATATCTACTACCGGACCGACCACCACTGGACCAGCCTCGGCGCTTACTACGGCTTTACAGCGATCGGCGGGGCCATGGGGCTTGACGTGCCCGCGCTCGAGAGCTATGACGCCAGGCGCGTCGTATCCGACAGCTTTTACGGGACCACCTGGTCCAAGAGCGGCTTCTCCTGGGTTGAGCCTGACAGCATGGAGGTTTTCGTAGACGCGCCCGAGGGCCTCGAGATTACCAGCTATCCTGAAGGCCTTCCTGTGGAAGGCAAGCTCTATGACGAGAGCTGGCTGGGACAGAAGGACAAGTACTCCATGTTTATGGGCGGCAACTGCCCGCTCCATGAGATAGTTACGGGTAACGAGGGCCCCTCCCTGCTGATACTGCGCGATTCCTACATGGACAGCCTTATCCCCTTCCTGCTCGACGGCTTTTCGGAGATTCACGTCCTGGACCTCAGGTATTACCGCATGAGCATTTCGGACTATATCGCCGAGCACGACTTCGACAACGTGCTCGTAGCCTACAGCATAGACACCTTCACGAACGACAGCTCCAACCTGTTCCTGATGGCCGGCTGACACAAGAAAAAAGAAATCCGCCCGGACTTTTGTCCGGGCGGATTTCCGTAGGAATTTATTTTCCCTTTCCTCCGTAGAGCTCACCGGAGAAGGCCAGGATGGAGACCAACGCGGCGGCGACGGCGGCAATGGCGTCGATAAACACGGTGAACCAGAGCGTACTGACGCCGAAAAAAGCTATTATGAGCAGTATAAACTTCACCAGCGCCGCGCCCGCGGCGGTCAGCAGCGAGAGCATACGCGCGTAACGCGCGATGCCCACGGCCTCGGCCAGCTTGGCGAGCCTGCCGCCGAGCACGGTGACGTCGCTGCTGCTGGGCAGAGTGAAAGCCTCCGCCCCGGTGAGGGCGACGTCCACGTCGGCGGCAGTATGCGAGCCGCCGAAAGTTTCGAGGCTGCCTACAAATACGAGGCTGCGGCCAGGGGCGAGGCTCTGCTTCAGCCCGCTAAGGGAGCTGCTCAGCTTATCCTTGCCACATTCAGAGTAATACTCCGTTATGCCGAGGGAGCTGGCGAGCGCCGCAGTGCGGTCGCGCGAGTCGGAGCTGAACATTACTATGCCGTCAACCCCGGCGTGGAGCAAATCCTCCACCGCCTGTGCCGCGTCGGGCCTCACGCTGTCGCTCAGGACTATACAGCCGGCGTACTCGTCGGTTATGGCTACATATAGGCACTGCTCGCCGTCCTCAACATAGAGGTCGGAATCAGGGATTTCAACGTGGCCAATGTTCATGAGCGCGCGGTTGCCTACCCGGATGGGTATGCCGTCCACCCTCACTTCTACGCCGTAACCGGGAGCTTCGGTGAAGTTCTCGATCAGGTCTATGTATATCTGACCGCCGTAGGCTTCAATAATGGAGCGGGACTGGGGCGTGTTGGAGTACGAGAGGGCGTGAGCGGCAATCTTGAGCAGCACGTCCTCGCCCATACGGCCGGCCTTGACGCGCACGACGCGCGGGCGCCCCTCGGTGAGGGTGCCCGACTGGCTAAAGGCGACGCTTCCGGCGCTTGCCATACCGTCCATGGCCCCGCAGCTGTCGAACACGACCCCGGTCCTCGCCGCTCCGCAGCCGGCGCAGAGGCGGATAACGGGAATGGCGGCGAGCATACTGAGCGGCGAAGCTATGACGAGGAACATAGCCGCGCGCCGGACGCTCTCGGCAACGCTTATGTCGGTAAACATGGGCAGCAGCGCCGCTACGAATATTGCGAGGATTATAACAGCCGGGGTGAAATACTTCTCCACTCCCGAGAGCGCCGCCGGGATGGGATCGCCCCTTTCAGGGGCTTCCTTGACGGCGGAATAGAGCCTGGAAGCGGCCGACTCGGCCTGCGTGGACGACGCCTCGCAGTACAGCTCGCCGGAGAGGTTTACGCTGCCTGAGAGCAGCTCGTCGCCCTCCTTGACAGGCTGCGCCCCGCCGGAATCGCCGAGAGGGGCGCGGTCGACGGTGGATTCGCCGTCAAGGACAATGGAGTCGCAGGGCACGGTCTCCCCCGCCCTGACTACTATGCTGTCCCCTGCCTGTATGGTGTCAGCGCTGACTGTGACCTCTTTACCGTCCTCGCCGATGAGGTTGGCCGCCGTGGCGTCGCAGAAGATTGTGTCCAACACGGTGCGGCGCGTGCGTTCGACGGCGTAGTCGATAAATATGCCGCTTATCTGGTAGAGCAGCACCAGCGCGCAGCCTTCAATCTTCGCGCCGAAAACAAAGGCGAGCACCGCGGCCAGGAAGACAAGCAAATCCTTGTTCAGGTAGTCGCCCTTGAGTATGCCAAGGATGGCGGCGGCTATAACGTCGTAACCGGCGACGAGCGCGCAGAGCACAAGTATGACGGTGACCCAGATATCTGGCAGATGCCCGGCCAGCAGGGCTACGGCGAAGGCGACGCAGGCGAGGACGAGGCGGGCGACAAAAACTATCGCCGTGCCCAAATCGCCCGAAGCGAGCCTGCCCCCTACGGCAGTGCTGCCGCCGGCGGCCTTTTCGAGTAGTTCATTGAAGTTCATTGCACCCCTCCTATTTGTGGCGCGGGTGTATCACGGCCGGCGCGGGCTGGCCAGGCCGGTGAAAGCCGTGGCCGGCAGCGGCGTAACGCCGCCGCCGGCCTTTTCGGATTGCGTTCAGTCGGCCTTGCCGTCGCAGCCGAGGACGTCGACAATCTTGTGCGCGACCATGTCCTTGATGGCCTGACGGGCGGGCTTGAGGTACTGGCGCGGGTCGAAGTCCGCCGGATGCTCGGCGAGGTACTTGCGGATGCTGGCGGTCATGGCGAGACGCAGGTCGGAGTCGATGTTTATCTTGCACACGGCGCTCTTCGCGGCCTGGCGCAGCTGGTCCTCGGGCACGCCGATGGCGCCGGGCATGTTGCCGCCGTACTTGTTGATCTCGTCGACAAACTGCTGCGGCACGCTAGAGGAGCCGTGCAGGACTATCGGGAAGCCGGGCAGGTTCTTCTCAACGGCCTCGAGGACGTCGAAACGGAGCTGGGGCTTAGTGCCGGGCTTGAACTTGTAGGCGCCGTGGCTGGTGCCGATGGCGATGGCAAGGGAGTCGCAGCCGGTGCGCTCGACAAACTCCTGGACCTCCTCGGGGCGGGTGTAGCTGGCCTCGCCGTGCGCGACCTTGACTTCGTCCTCTATGCCAGCGAGAGTGCCGAGCTCAGCCTCGACGACAACGCCGTGATCGTGGGCGTACTCGACGACCTGCTTGGTGATGGCAATGTTCTCATCGAAAGGCTTGGAGGAGGCGTCGATCATGACAGAGGTAAAGCCGCCGTCGATGCAGCTCTTGCAGAGCTCAAAGCTGTCGCCATGGTCGAGGTGGAGCGCTATGGGCAGGCCGGTCTCAATAACGGCGGCCTCAACGAGCTTCATGAGGTACACATGGCTCGCGTAGGACCTGGCGCCCTTGGATACCTGAAGGATCAGGGGGGCGCGCAGCTCGCTGGCCGCGGCGGTGATGCCCTGGATTATCTCCATGTTGTTGACGTTGAACGCGCCGATAGCGTATCCGCCGTCGTAGGCTTTCTTGAACATTTCTTTGGTTGTTACTAAGGCCATAAAAATTATCTCCTTCGCAAGCAGTAAATTAATGCTATTGCATCTTTATTATATCGCAAACCTGTGCTATAATCAATAACACATTCAAAAACCACTTCAATTTTTGGAGGCGTAAACAATGGAAACTGCACTCAAAGGCTCCTGCATCATCGGACAGTCGGGCGGGCCGACCTCCGTCATCAACGCGAGCGCGTACGGCGTCATCCGCACCGCGCTTGACAATGAAAATATCACCCGCGTTTTTGGCGCCGCCCACGGCATCAAGGGCGTGCTCGGCGACCAGCTTTACGACATGGGCGAGGAGGATGCGCGGGAACTCGAGCTGCTTATGAATACGCCGTCTTCCGAACTGGGCTCCTGCCGCTATAAGATGGCCGACCCCGATGTGGACGACACCGACTACAAGCGCATACTTGAGATATTCAAGAAGTATAACGTCCGCTATTTCTTCTACAACGGCGGCAACGATTCCATGGATACCTGCAACAAGATAAGCGCGTTCATGGCGAAGTCCGGCTGGGAATGCCGCGTTATGGGCGTGCCCAAGACCATTGACAACGACCTCTACAATACCGACCACTGCCCGGGTTTCGGCAGCGCGGCCAAGTATATCGCCACCAGCTGCGCCGAGATATACAAGGACGCGAGGGTTTACGATACAGGCATGGTCTGCATAGTAGAAATAATGGGACGTCACGCCGGCTGGCTCGCCGCGGCCGCCTCCCTCGCCGGCATCGCCGGCTGCGCCCCCGACCTCATATATCTGCCTGAGACGGATTTCGACATGGACAAGTTCATTGAGAACGTCAGGCGCGTTTACGAGGAAAATGGCAACTGCCTCGTCGCCGTGAGCGAGGGCATACACTACGCCGACGGCAGGTTTGTCTCCGAGGCGAAGACGAGCGCTACCGACGGCTTCGGCCACGCCCAGCTCGGCGGCCTGGCAGCCCATCTCGCCGCCGTGGTCAAGGAGCGCATGGGCGTTAAGGTGCGCGGTATTGAGCTCAGCCTCCTGCAGCGCTGCGCCGCCCACAACGCCTCCGCCGTGGACGTCGAAGAGGCCTTTATGGCCGGCAAAGTCGCCGTTGAGAGCGCCGTCGCAGGCGAAACCGGTAAAATGGTCGCCTTCCAGCGCCGCTATGAGGACGGCCAGTACAAGTGCGACTGCGTGCTCGCCCCGCTCGACAGCGTCGCCAACTATGAGAAGAAGGTCCCCGCCGAGTGGATTACCCCCGACGGCACCAACGTCACCCAGGACTTCATCGACTACGCCCTCCCCCTCATCCAGGGTCAGCCGGAACGCCCGCTTGAAAACGGCCTCCCGAGATACGCCAGGCTCAAAAAAGTGCTTGCGAAATAAGCTGATAACCCCGCCCGCTCCGAAAGGAGCGGGCATTTTTATAAATTTCCCCGCGGTTTTCTGTAGTATCGAGCGCCAAAACCGTAGATATATTATTAGGAAGGAGGGAAAAGCGGTATGCTGCCAGACGACGAGATAATTTCGCTGTTTTTTGCCCGCTCGGAGACTGCCATAAGCGAGCTGGACAGGAAATACGGCCGCCTGTGCCGGAACATTGCCTACCGGCTTTTGGAGAGCCGCCAGGACGCGGAGGAGTGTGTAAACGACGCATACCTTGGCGTGTGGAACGCCGTCCCTCCGGAGAGGCCGGAGCCTTTGCGCGCCTACGTTGCCAAAATCGTGAGGAATTTAGCCGTCAAAGCCTACTGGAAACGCTCGGCCGCGAAGCGGGGCGGCTTCGACATGGCGCTGGAAGAGCTCGACGAGAGCCTGCCCTCCCCCGTCTGCGTGGAAGCGGGGCTGGAAGCGAAGGAGCTCGCCGCCGCTATAGCCCGCTATTTGGACAGCCTGCCTGAAACCGGCCGCGCCGTCTTTATGCGCCGCTATTACTTCGGCGAGAGCTATGCGGAGATTGCGGAGTTTACAGGCCTTTCCGAGAAAAACGTATCGGTTAAGCTCAGCCGCATACGCGCCGGGCTCAGGCGCTATCTTGAAGAAAGCGGGGTTATGCTATGAACGCCAGAATCCTGTCGGAGGCCCTCGGCGAACTGGACATTAAATATGTTGAGGAGGCCCTGGGCTATAAAAAGCGCCGCCGCGCCCGTCTGTGGGGCGCAGCCGCGGCCTGCGCGGCCTGCGCCGCCGTTATCATGATTGCCGCGGGCGTTTTTGCCGGGCCGGAGCCGGCGGAGACGGGCTCTCCCCTGCCGGTGCTGACCGTCGATGCCAATGCTTTCGGCGGTATGGGCTTTGAGGGCTATATGGCCTACGACGTTTCAGAGCTGGTGAGCGCGAACCCATGGAACGAAGAAATGGCGCTGGAGACGCTGCCGGTTTATAAGAGCGGCCTTGCCTGCGAAGAGTTCGGCCGCCCCAGATATGGCGACGAGGGGGAGATGCGCGGACGGATAATAGAAATCGCCGCGCGCTTCGGCATACCCGAGGACGAGCTCGAAATCAGCTCCGACGCCGGCGGGGCCTCGGCGGGCGCGAGGGGGATCAACTTCTCCGCCGACATACAGCTGACCGTGTACGCGTACTTTGAAACGCCTGTCGAACTGCCTGAGGAGTATAACTTCAGCCACCGTGAATCGAGCTATGAGGACTACTTGGCCGTCGCCGCCTACATGCTCTCGGAATACGGCGGCCTGCTGGGTATGGACGAACCGAGGCTCGACGTCTGCGGCGGGGATTACAACATCTACGGCGAGCAGGGCTACAGGCTCGCCTTCTATGAGGGCGGCGAAAGCGCTGAGGAGGAGATAATCGGCTTCAATTTCAGCCGAGCAGAATTCTATTGCGACGACGCGGGCAGGTTTTCCGGCGTCCGCTTCTATGATTACGACCTCTCGCAAAAGCTCGGCGATTACCCGGTAATCAGCTCCGGAGAGGCGCTGGAACTGCTCTGCGGCGGGGCTTACATCACAACGGCCCCGTATGAATTTCCCGGCCGGGACTCTGTTAAAAAGGTGGAGCTAATATACCGCACGAGCGCGTGGGACGAATACCTGATGCCATATTACCGCTTCTATGCCGAGCTCCCGGACGCCGGGGGCGGCGGCGCGGACGCGCCCGGGCTCAAGAACTACGGCGCTTACTATGTCCCCGCCGTCGCGGGGGAGTACCTGGACGGGCTGCCGCTGTGGGGCGGGGAATTCAACTGAAAGCGCACGCATCCTCCTGCCCGAGCATATTATGTGCCGGGGAATATTCCCGAGGAATTTTAGGAGGCTGCACAGTGGAAAACACGGAATGCACTTATAAGCAGGGCGCACTTCCCGCCTGCTCGCCGCTGGGCCTGGCTTCGATGCCCATGCAGGGCTCTAGCCAGCCG
Source organism: uncultured Oscillospiraceae bacterium (assembly GCA_944385795.1). Lineage (GTDB taxonomy): Bacteria > Bacillota > Clostridia > Oscillospirales > Oscillospiraceae > Scatomorpha. The sequence goes on from CALWYP010000055.1 coordinate 17,381, forward strand.
GCGTACTCCAACGAAGAGGCGCTGTCGCGCGGCACGCTTTTCCCGGGGCTCGACCTGCCCTTTATGAATATTGTCAACAAGATGCCGGCAAACACCACGCCGCTCAGGGAGCTCATGGCGCTGGACTTTGTCTGCAACGAGCTCGCGCTCTACCTTGACACTCACAAGGACGACACGGAGGCCTTTAAAACCTATCAGAGCGTGCTGAAGCTCTACGAGGAAGGGCGCAATAATTACGCCGCCAAGTATGGGCCCATACAGCGCAGCGATATGGCTTACGCCCCGAACTTCAACTGGCTGGGCGAACCCTGGCCCTGGGACTATGTGAAGGAGGGCTGAGCCATGTTCATGTATCAGAAAAAGCTGCAATATCCCGTCAGGATTAAGAACCCCAATCCCGCGCTCGCAAAGGTAATCATAAGCCAGTACGGAGGGCCGGACGGAGAGCTCGGCGCAAGCCTGCGCTACCTCAGCCAGCGCTATTCCATGCCATACCCCGAGCTAAAGGGCTTGCTGACCGATATCGGTACGGAAGAACTTGGCCACCTGGAGATGATAGGCGCCATAGTCCATCAGCTCACCAGGAACATGACGATAGAGCAGGTTAAAGCCGGCGGCTTCGCCGACTACTTTGTCGACCACACCGTCGGCGTCTACCCTGTCGCCGCGTCCGGCGCGCCCTTCAACGCCGTATGTATGGCCGTAAAGGGCGACGTCCTTGCCGACCTCACTGAGGATATGGGCGCCGAACAGAAAGCCAGGGTGACTTACGACAACATCCTCCGCCTCTCCGACGACCCTGACGTGAACGACGTCATACGCTTCCTGCGTGAACGGGAGGTCGTGCACTACCAGCGCTTCGGCGAGGCCCTTCGCCTCGCAAGCGAAAAGCTCGACCAGAAAAACGTCTACGCGGTCAACCCTGCCTTCGACAAATAAGGCGAAATAGCCAGGCGGCCCGGATTAACCGGGCCGCGTTTTTTATTCTCTTTTCCCGAACACCTGCTCGTAGAGCCGCTTGCCCGTAGGCGTCGCAGCCAGGCCGCCGCGCGCGGTTTCGCGCAGGTCGGGCGACATGGCCTCGCCTACGGAACGCATGGCCTCGATGCACTCGTCGGCGGGTATCCTGCTGGCTATGCCGGCGAGCGCCATCTCCGCCGCGGCGAAGGCCGCGGCGACGCCGGCGGCGTTGCGCTTGATACATGGGATCTCAACCAGGCCCGCCACCGGGTCGCACACGAGGCCGAGCTGGCTTTTGACGGCTATGGCCGCGGCGTCGGCGCACTGCTCCGGCCCGCCGCCCATAAGCTCCACCACGGCCGCGGCGGCCATGGCGCTTGCAGAGCCGCACTCGGCCTGGCAGCCGCCCTCAGCCCCGGCAAGGGTAGCTTTCGCGGCTATGACCATACCGAAGGCCCCGGCCGTAAAGAGGGACATGACGGCCTGCTTGCGCGTGCAGAGCCCTTCGGCCAGCAGCGAGACGACCGTGCCGGGCAGTATACCGCAAGAGCCCGCGGTAGGCGCCGCGACGACGCGGCCCATGGCGGCGTTGTTTTCGCTCACAGCCATGGCCCTGGCCATCGAACGGAGGAATATGCCTCCGGTGAAGCCGCCCTTCCCCGCCCGTTCCCACAGCTTGGCCGCGTCCCCGCCGGTCAGGCCGCTGGTAGAGCGCAGGGCCGGGTTCAGCCCGGCGGCTATGGCCTGTTCCATGACCTCCAGCCTTGACGACATGCGTGTGAACAGCTCGTCCCGGCTCTTTTCAAGCTGGGCGGCCTGGTCGGACAAAACTACGTCGGATATGCGGCGGCCGGACTCCCGCGCCAGGCGGCACAGCTCCTCAATGCTCTTATATTCCATCTGGCTTCCTCCTCACAGCGCGGGTATGAGTATGGCCTGTTCAACGACCTGTATGGCCCGCAGGCTGTCTATGAGCTCCTGGGAGACCTCTCCGTCCACCTCTATGGTCATCAGGGCTTCCCCGCCGCGGTGTTCGCGCGACAGGCGGAAATTTCCGATATTAACGCCTGAACCGGCCATGAAGTTTGTAACGGCGGCTATGGCCCCTGGCTTATCCTGGTGAAGTATAAGCAGGGTGTCGTACTGGCCGGTGAAGGAGACGGCCATGCCGTTTACTCCGGTGATAAGTATACTGCCGCCTCCTACGCTCGCCCCCTGTACGCTTACCGTCCTGCCCCCCAGGCCGGTGAGGCGTATGCGCGCGGTGTTCGGATGCGCTCCGGGAATGCCGGCCTCTGTGAAACTTACCTCTATCCCCTTTTCCCGGGCAATATCCAGGGAGCGGCGTATGCGCTCGTCGTCTGAATCAAAGCCCATTATGCCCGCGACGAGGGCCTTGTCAGTACCGTGGCCGCGATAGGTCTGGGCGAAGGAACCGCTGAGCTCTATCCCGGCCTTCGCCGGCTCGTCTTCGAGGAGTTTCCAGGCTACGCGCCCGAGACGCACGGCGCCGGCCGTGTGCGAACTTGAAGGGCCGATCATGACGGGCCCGATGATATCAAATACGTTCATATTACCTCCAAGGTCTCAATCCCAGGCGCTGGATTCCATGTCAATCGTGACGTTGCCGTTCACATCCGTCCGGTATACCTCGGCGCCGGACATTTTGAGGCGCATGAGCGCGTCCTCAGTTGGGTGGCCGTAGTTATTATATCCGACGGACACGACGGCAATCTCCGGGTCAAGCGCGCCCAGCAGCTCCAAGGAGCTGGAATACTTTGAGCCGTGGTGGCCGGCGACAAGCACCTCCGCCCTTCCCACGGACCCGCTGTCCACAAGCTCGCCCTCCCTGGTCGAACCGGCGTCGCCGGTTATCAGCACATGCCGGCCCTCAATCCCGGCGTATACTACTATCCCGGCTTCGTTGTCGTCCACGCCCGAACCTGTCTCCGGCGCTATAAGGGTGAGGTCCATCTCCCTCAGCGGGACGGCGGCGTCGCTGGTATAAATCATCTCGACCTGCGTGCCGTTGGCCTCAGCCGCCGCGAGGATTGCTTCCAGCTCGCCGTCCGAATCGTCCGCCGTGCCCGGTAAATAGAGCTTGTCCACGTCTATCCGGTAGAGCAGCCGCTCCGCGCCGTTACAGTGGTCGGAGTGCAGGTGCGTGAGCACAAGGGCGTCAATTTTAAGCCGTCCGCGGCTGAGGAGGAACTCGCTGGCCGTGTCCCCGGCGTCGTCCCAGGTGCCCTGCCCGCCGCAGTCAACCAACACAGCGCTTTCCCCGGACAGCAGGGCCACGCTTTCGCCCTGGCCGACGTCGAGCACGGTCACGCTGTGCTCGCGCGAGCTCTGCACGGCGGAGCTTATGAAGACGGCCGCTAAAAGCAGCAGCGAGCAGAGCGCCGGAGCCATAAAGCGTATATGGCCGCCGCGCCCCTTGGGCTTGACGAGGTACATAAGGGCGAAGGAGGCGTAGGTGAAGACCATCCACACGAACACGCGCCCGTCGGCTGTATATACGGCTGCGAAGGGCAGCCGCGCGAGCAGCTTCGCCATGAACATGAAGTACGCTGCCGGTATCGTGGGCAAGATGGCGAGGGCCGAGGCGGCCTGCGGGAAGACAAGCCCCACGAGCATCACGATGAAGCCGGCGTTGAAGGCCAGGGATACGGCCCACAGCGTCAATATACCGGAGAAAGGCGATATCAGCGAGACGTATCCGAAGGAGAGGGCTATCAGCGGCGTAGTAAATATAATAGCTCCGATTGACGTGGTAAAGCCGGATATAATGGAGTTTCTAAAGAATGTGCGCCACTTCTGCCCTCGGGGCGCGGGCCAGCGGCGCTTTATCCGCCGGAACAGCGCCGGAGAGACGGTGAGTATGCCGAAAACCGACGCGAACGACAGCTGCAGCCCCAGCGAGGCTATACTCATGGGGTTTACGCACATGCACAGCAGGAGCGAAAGCGAAAGCCCGGTGAGGCCGTCCGAGTCGCGCCCAAGCAGGATCCCCAGCATTGTTAAAAGCAGCATTACGCATGAACGCACTATGGCGGGCGTACAGCCGGCGACAAATGTGAAGAGTATGACCACGGGCATACCCAGCAGGGCCGCGCGCTTCTTTCCGAACAGCGTAACCAGCAGGGAAAACAGGAAGGAAAGGTGCATACCCGAGACGGAGACGACGTGCATGACGCCGGTTACGGTCATGGCGTTATCCAGCTCCGCATCCTCGTAGAGCTCATGCGTCTCGCCGAGCAGCAGCCCGAGCATCATCGCCCTCACGCTCTCCGGGAAGGCCTGCCGCACGCTGCCGGCAAGGGCGCGGTTAATCTCCTGCGGGAAATACAGCGCGCTTTTCCAGTCGCGCGTTACCCCGGCCGAGGAGACAAAGTATGCCCGCAGCTGCGTGCCCCTGGCGGCGTAGATATCCGTGGCCTCGCCATAGCGCTCCGAGGCGTCCATAAGCTCAAGCTCAAGCCGGGCGATGTCGCCGGGGCGCAGCTCAGGCAGCGCGCCGGAGTAGTCGGAAATCTCTATCCCGAGGCGGGGATAGCCGTCCTCGATCAGGTTGGCGTGGACGCTGGCGTAGCCATCGTCCCTGTATGGATACTCGTCTACCCGCACGGTCACGGTTCGCGTGACGCCGTCAAGCCCGGCCGCGGAGCCGGTATATAGGCCGGAATAAAACGTATACCAGCACAGCCCGAGGGCGGCGGGGATTAGAATCATGGCGAAAGTGGAGCGGCGGGCGCGCGGGGAAAACTTCAGGGCTGCGGCAAGCGCGATTATAAGCGCCAGGGCCGCCCAATAGCCCCAGCCTGAGGGCATGAGATAGTGGGCCGCCGCGCACGCGCCGGCAAAGGCAAAGCCGCTTATGACAATTACGCCCATATTCTCCCCTCCCTCCCCCTATCTTAACACATGCGGGGCGTATGGCAAATAAAAAATGGCCCCGCAGGGCCATTTTTTATTTAGGCTTTAAACCAGCTCTCGTCCATACGGACTACCTCTGTCGTGTCCTCAAGCGTATTCAGGATGTAAAGCTCGCCGCCGAAGAGCTTGACGGTCCTTCCGGTATTGACGGTTTCCTCGGGCGCTTCATAGCCGCCTAAGTATTCGCCGTCCTTGCCAAAGAGCATGAAGGTTTCAACGCTGGTGTAATCGGTGTAGTCCATGCCGAGTATCACCTCGACCACCCTCACGCAGCAGCTGCCGTCGGGGAACACGCCCACGAGGCCGATGCCGCCGAGTATGTGCTCGGTCGTGACGCTTATGTCCGTTGTTTCGCCGTCCGTATGCGTGACGGCAAGAGAAGCCGTCTGGCCAAAACCAAAGCCGCCCTCGGGAGTGAGGTTGGGGACATACCTGGTCCCGTCGCTGAGCACGGCGCCGTCGACGGACGTGTAATTCTGCTCGGCATTCTCATCGGAGAGGTCAAAAATATATGTGCTGCCGCCGGCGCCTTCATCGGTGCTGAGATAGAGCTTCCCGCCGAATACGTCCAGGCTCACGGCGGCCGCGGCGCCGCCGGCAAATTCGGTGAAGGGGGTGTCGTGCTTGACGCCATCTTTGCCTATACGCACGAGGGCGAGGCCGTTGTCTTCGTGATTGACGCCCAGGACGTATATGTCGCCGCCGTTGACGCCGAGCTGCATACCGTTAATACCCTTGCCGTCGAGCTCAATATAGCGCTCCGCCTTCCCGGACACATAGACCGTGACCGCGTTGGCGGCGGAGTTCAAAATGTACACCGTCTCGCCGTCGACATAAAAGTCGCAGGGGCCGTAGGATTGAAAATCGTCCTCGCCGTAGAGCTGCGCCCCGGACTCGCCGTCCGAGTTGAAGTCGTACTCCCAGACGGATTCGGCGCTGAGCAAAACGGGGCTTTGGCTATCCTCGGGCTCGCCGGAGGCTTCCGGGCTTCCCTCCGGAGTTTCAGCGGCGGCGCTTTCGGCCGGGGCGGAGGCTTCGCCCTGGGTTTCTGAAGGCTGCGTCTCTTTAACCTGCTCCGTCCCGCAGGCGGCGAGGGCAAGGAGCATTATAAGCGCAAGGGCAATGGATAATGCGCGTTTCATACAGGTCTCCCCTTTCTAGTTACCTTCGACGAATTATACCCGCTATAGTTCCAATACAAAAAGCGCCTCGCAAGGAGGCGCTTTTGATTACAGGAGCTTTTCGGCCATGCTGACGCCGGCAAGTATGTGGAAGTGCAGGTGCGGCACGGTCTGCCCGGCGGCCGCTCCGGCGTTCGTAATGACCCGGAAGCCGTCGCTGAGGCCCTCCTGGGCGGCAATCTTGGCAATAACTTCAAAGCAGTGCGCCACAACGGCGCTGTTGCCTTCGGTTATCTGCGCGGCGGAATCCGCGATGTGCTCCTTGGGTATCACCAGGATGTGGGTCGGGGCCTGGGGGTTGATGTCCCTGAAGGCGAGGACGCTGCCGTCCTCATAGACCTTGTTGGACGGGATTTCGCCCGCGGCTATCTTACAAAACAGGCAGTCGGACATAATTGTTCCTCCTTAACGCTTATTCCTTGTTGATTCCAAGTTTGATTGCGACGAAGTTGTCAACCATAGCGAGGGCGTTATCGAGCATGAGCACGTCGCGGCCGCCGCCCATGGCGCTGTCGGGCTTGCCGCCGCCCTTGCCGCCGGTGATGGCTGTGACCTGGCGGATTATATCCCCGGCCTTCACGCCGGCCTTGACGGCCTCGGGGCCGCAGACGGCGAGGAAGGTTATCTTTCCGTCGTTGACGGCGGCGAGCACGCCTACAATATTCGGCGCCTTGTCGCGCAGGAAATCGCCCTTGCGGCGGAGCTCCTCGGTGTTCTCCGCGGAGACAGTGGCGGTTACGACCCGGAGCTCGCCGACGTTGTGGGCGCTCGCAATGAAGCTGTCCACTTCGCCGGTACGCAGCTTGTCCTGAAGCGCGTCCACGCGATGGCGCAGCTCGCGCATACTGTCCATAGCGGCCCGGGCCTTCTCGACGACCTCGCTCGGGCTGGATTTGAGCATGTCGGCCATTGCGAGCAGCTTGCGGTTATTTTCTTCGTTCTCGCGGAAGAACTCAAGGCCGGTGATGGCCTCGATGCGCCTGACGCCGCTGGCCACGGAGAACTCGCTCTCAATGCGGAAGGGGCCGACCTTGGCGGTGTTGTCCATATGCGTGCCGCCGCAGAGCTCGCTCGAGAAGCCGCCCATGGAGACGACGCGCACGCGCTCGCCGTACTTCTCGCCGAAAAGTGCCTGGGCGCCCCTAGAGCGGGCCTCGTCAAGGCTCATTTCCTCGGTGCTTATCCCGTCGCCGTTGAGTATCTCGTGGTTTACAAGCCGGGCGACTTCCAGCAGTTCCTCGCCGGTGAGGGCGGAGAAGTGGGTGAAGTCAAAGCGCAGGCGGTCGGGCTCGACAAGCGAGCCGGCCTGATGGACATGGTCGCCGAGCACGCGGCGCAGCGCGGCGTGCAGAAGATGCGTGGCGGAGTGCGCGCGGGCGATGGCGCGGCGACGCTCTGCGTCCACAGTGGCGGTGACGTTCTCGCCTATGCGCAGGCTGCCGCGCTCCATCTTGCCCTTGTGCAGATACTTGCCGCCCTTGGTCCTCTGTACGTCGGTGACGCTGAAAACTGCCCCGTCGGAGGCGATTACGCCGTGGTCGGCCACCTGGCCGCCCATCTCGGCGTAGAAGGGCGTGCGGTCGAGGACTATGCTGCCCTCGGCGCCCTCGCCAAGCTCGCCGGAAAGCTCTCCGGCGGCGACGACGGCCTCAATAGTGCCGGTGTCGGCGAGGGTGTCGTAGCCGGTGAAGGCGGTAGGACCGCCCTCGAGCCCGAGGTCAAGCCCGGTCCAGCCGGATATCTCGCCGCGGGCGGCGCGCGCCCTCTCGCGCTGCTCGTCCATGAGCTTGTTGAACTCATCGGTGTCCGCCGTCATGCCCTCTTCGGAGAGGATGTCCTCGGTGAGGTCGAGCGGGAAGCCGTAAGTGTCGTAGAGGCGGAAGGCGTCGGCCCCGCCCAGGACGGTCTTGCCCCCGGCCTTTAGCTCGGCGACGAGGTCGGAGAGGATCTTCATGCCGCCGTCTATTGTGCGGGCAAAGCTCTCCTCCTCGGTCTTTATGACGCGGGTGATAAAGGCCTGCTTGTCGGCGAGGTCGGGATAGGCGCTGCGGTTCTCGTGTATGACAGTCTCGCAGACCTTGTAGAGGAAGGGCTCGTTGACGCCGAGCAGCTTGCCGTGACGGGCGGCGCGGCGCAGCAGGCGGCGCAGCACATAACCACGGCCCTCGTTGCTGGGCAGGACGCCGTCGCCTATGAGGAAGGTCGCGCTGCGTATGTGGTCCGTGATGACGCGCAGGCTGACGTCGGCCCTGTGGCTCTCGCCATAGTGCGCGCCGGTGATCTCGCTCACCTTGTGGGTGATGTTCATGACGGTGTCCACGTCGAAGAGGCTCGGCACGTCCTGGCAGACGCAGGCGAGGCGCTCAAGGCCCATGCCTGTGTCTATGTTCTTCTGCGCTAGCTCGGTGTAGTGGCCCTGGCCGTCGGAATTGAACTGGCTGAAGACGTTATTCCAGACCTCGATATAGCGGTCGCAGTCGCAGCCGACGGTGCAGTCCGGCTTGCCGCAGCCATACTTCTCGCCGCGGTCGTAGTAGACCTCGCTGCAGGGGCCGCAGGCGCCGGTGCCGTGCTCCCAGAAGTTGTCCTCGCGGCCAAAGCGGAAGATGCGCTCGGGCGCTATGCCTATCTCGTCGCGCCATATGGCGAAGGCCTCGTCGTCGTCCTCAAACACGCTGGGATAAAGCCTGTCGGGATCCATGCCCACCCAGTCGGGGCTAGTTAGGAACTCCCAGCACCAGGCGATGGCCTCGTGCTTGAAGTAGTCGCCGAAGGAGAAGTTGCCAAGCATTTCGAAGAAGGTGCCATGGCGGGCGGTCTTGCCAATATTGTCTATGTCGCCGGTGCGCACGCACTTCTGGCAGGTGCAGACGCGCCTACTCGGCGGGATCTGCTCGCCGGTAAAGTACGGCTTGAGCGGAGCCATACCGGAGTTTATCAGCAGGAGCGAGGGGTCGTTCTGCGGTACGAGCGAAAAGCTCGGCAGGCGCAGGTGTCCCTTGGATTCAAAGAAGCGCAGGAACATCTCCCTCAGTTCGTTAAGCCCAAATGCCTTCATATCTCAGCCTCCAATTATTTCTGTGTGCATTAAATAATAATAAACTTTCCCCGGCGATAAGTCAAGGCTAAACGCTTTGTTTGGGAACTTGCGCCGCTTCCGGCGCGGTGCTATAATTTCTGCATCAAGGTAAAGGGAGGAAAGACCATGTTCCGAGAAATGCGGAGGAATAAGCAGCGGCTGTCACCGGAGGAAACGGAGGCCCTTCTCGCCGGGGGCGGCCACGGCGTACTGGCCGTGAGCGGGGACGGCGGCTGGCCCTACGCCGTCCCGCTCAGCTATGCCTACGAGGCGGGCAGGATTTACATGCACTGTGCGAAAGCCGGGCATAAGATAGACGCAATTCGCCGCTCGGACAAGGCGAGTTTCTGCGTCGTAGCGCGCGACGAGGTAGTTCAGAGCGAATTTACCACGCATTACATGAGCGCCATAGCCTTCGGCCGCGTGCGCGAACTTGAGGACGATGCCGAAAAGCGCGAAGCCATCGCCCTCCTCTGCCGGAAATACTGCCCCGTCATGGGCGAAGGCGAGATAGACGCCGCAATCGGGCGCGAATGGGCGGCGCTGAACATACTCGAGTTCACGATCGAGCATTTGAGCGGCAAGGCGGCCAGGGAGCTGCTGCAGGCTCGCGGAACCAAATTATGAATCAAATCCCCTCTGCCTGGAAAGACTAGCTCATACTTTCCGGCAAAGGGGACTTATATTTGCAGGGCAAAGTGGAGATATGCGGAGTCAACACGGCGAAACTGCCTGTGCTAAAAAACGAGGAGACGCGCGAACTGCTGTCGCGCGCCCGGCAGGGCGACGCGCAGGCGCGTGAAAAACTAATAGGCGGAAACCTGCGCCTCGTCCTCTCCGTTATACAGAAATTCTCAAACAGGGGCGAAAACCTGGACGACCTCTTCCAGGTGGGCTGCATTGGCCTTATCAAGGCCATAGATAACTTCGACGTCGGCCAGGGAGTGCGCTTCTCTACCTACGGCGTGCCCATGATAGCCGGCGAGATACGGCGGTATCTGAGGGACAACAGCGCCCTGCGCGTGTCGCGCTCAATGCGCGACCTGGCGTACAGGGCCCTGCAGGCGCGAGATAAGCTCACGGCCCAGAGCGGGCGCGCTCCGACCGTCGACGAAATCGCAAAAGCCCTGGGCGCGGAGCGCGCCGACGTGGTTTTCGCCCTGGACGCGATAGCCGACCCGGTTTCCCTGTCCGAGCCCGCATACCAGGACTCCGACGACGGGGCGTCGGTCATGGAACAGATACGGGATACGCGGGACACGCCTGAAAGCTGGCTGGACCGGATGGCCATTTCCGACGCGGTGGCCGCGCTGGGCGAGCGTGAGAGGCGCATACTCTCCCTTCGGTATTACCAGGGCAAGACGCAGACCGAGGTGGCCCGGGAAATACACATCTCGCAGGCGCAGGTTTCGCGCCTTGAAAAAAACGCGCTAAACCAGATAAGGAAGGCCGTCTTCGCTCAGTAGCTTGTTTCATGTTTGTTACGTTTTCCCCGCGGCCTGGACATTTCCCGGCGTCAATGCTAAAATAGCCATATCCTTATAGCAGGGGGCGGGCTTATGAACAATATAGACGGGGAGATAAAACGCGCGCGCGAAGAGCAGGCCCGATATGAGCAGCTCAAGCGCCGCCTTGCCACGCTTCACAGCCAGAGGGAGGAGCTCGCGGCGCGGGAAGCCGTGCTCCGCGCGGCGAGGGCCGAAGAGCAGGAGGATGTGGACAACCTCGAGGGGCGCAGCCTTATGCGTTTCATTTATTCCCTCACGGGCGGGCTCGAGGACAAGCTCGACCAGGAAAGGGCCGGGGCCCGGGCCGCCGCGGTGAAGCATGACGCCGCCGTGCGAGAGCTGGAAGACCTAGACGAAGATATCGAGGAGGCCGGTCAGGAGCTCAAGCTCCTTGAAGGCTGCGAAGAGCGGTATGACGGCGCCATAAGGCGCAAGGCGGAAATGCTCAAGGCCGCCGGCTCCCCGGCGTCGGGAAGGCTCGCCGCCTTGGAGAAGGATATGTCGCAGACGGCCTACAGCCTGCGCGAGACCGGGGAAGCCCTGGGCGCGGCCCGGGCCGCCGCCCGCCGCGCCGAGGCCGTGGTGGACGCGCTCCAGGGCGCGGCTGACCTTGGGACGCTCGACCTGCTTACTGACAGCATGTTTGTCAACCTGGCCAAGCGCGAACGCATAGACCAGGCGCAATACGCCATTGAAGACCTGCGCGTTTCGCTCCGCCGCCTGAATACCGAGCTGGCCGACATTGGAACCGCGGGGCTGGACCTCGACATCGGCGATTTCCTCGGCTTTGCCGATTTCTTTTTCGACGGCATTTTCGTGGATTTGGCGGTCAACTCCCGCATCAACGCCTCGCTGTCCAGCGCAGAGGGCGTGCTCTCGCAGCTCAGCAGCCTTGAAAACCGCCTGGCTTCAACAGAGGACGGGCTTAGGGCCCGGGCCGCCGAGCTCGAGAGAGAATACGGCGACGCCGTAGCCAACGCATAAAAACTCCCGGCCGTGCGGCCGGGCGCTATATGAGGACAAATTAAAAGCGCCCGCGTGTACCGCGGGCGCTTTGATTGTCAGTCGTTATTCTCCCAGTTGTGCCAGACGTTCTGGACGTCGTCGTTATCCTCAAACATGTCAATCATGCGCTGCATGTTCTTGATATCGCCCTCGTCGGTGAGGGTGATGTAGTTCTGGGGCACCATCTCGACCTGGGCGCTGAGCAGCTCGTAGCCTTGCCCGGTGAGATAGTCGGCCACAGCGGCGACGTCGTCGGGCTCTGTATAAACGGAGAATACGTCGCCGTCCTGCTCCATATCGCTGGCCCCGGCCTCGAGGGCGTCCTCCATGACCTTGTCCTCGTCGTAGTCGCCGTCCTCATTGTTGACGACAATTACGCCCTTCTTATCGAAGGACCAGCTCACGCAGCCAGCTTGTCCCATGTTGCCGCCGAACTTGTCGAAGGCGTGGCGCACGTCGCTGGCGGTACGGTTGCGGTTGTCGGTCATGGCTTCGACGATGATGGCGACGCCGCTCGGGCCGTAGCCCTCATAGGTGACGGACTCATAGTTGTCGGTATTGCCGGCGCCGAGAGCGCGCTCAATAGTGCGCTTGATATTGTCGTTGGGCATGTTTGCGGCCTTGGCCTTGGCTATAACTGCCGCAAGGCGGGAGTTGTTGGCGGGATCGCCGCTGCCGCCCTCTTTAACCGCGACTATCATTTCGCGGGCGATCTTGGTGAAGGCGGAAGCCCTCTTGGCGTCCTGAGCGCCCTTGGTCTTCTGTATATTATGCCACTTGGAATGTCCGGACATATTTTCAACCCCTACATGATTAATTTGCGCCAACTATTTTAGCACTATTCGCGCCGCTTTGCAACAAAAAATTCCGGAGCAGGCTGCCTCCGGAATTTTTCGCTTAATTATGAGCCCTGGGGATCAACAGCACCCGCCCGGCGAGCTTTTCCCCTCCCTCCAGGCCGTTCTGCCCGGCTATCATCGCCGCGGTAGAGTGATAACGCTTCCCCAGCAGCCAGAGCGTATCGCCCTCCTTCGCGCGTATGACTACCACGGAGGGACGCTCGGGCGTGCTGTCACATTCCACGCACTCCACCGACTCTATCTGTGAAAAACGCTCTGCGCAGGCGCTTTCCACCTCAAAGTCCACCGCCGCGCGCAGTTCAATACCGCCCTGGACAATGTTTGACGAGCACTCGCAGCAGCGCGCGGTGGCCGATTCAACCCGCTCGCCCTCGGCGGGCTGGAATTCCGCGCGGACCGAGAGGCGCCGGGATACCGAATAGACCATGCCGTCAGAAGCCAGGTAAAGCGCTGTGACGGCCAGGGGGCAGCGCACGGCCCCCTCTTCGTATTCCGCTGTACCGGCACGGCAAAAGGCCTTTATGACGCTCACAGGGCCTGGAGAGGCGTCCAGCACCTCGCTGACGGCCGCGCGCTGAGTACTGCGCCGGCGCGAGCAGCCGGTTTCCACGTTCGAGCGCGCGACCTGCAGGCCGCAGGCGTTGCTGTAGCAGTCCGCAAGATACTCGCCGTGTATGCTGTCCGAGCAAACGCACTGGCTTACTATATGGTACTCGGCGGAAATGCCCCTCTCCCCTCCTGTGAAGGCTATGGGCTCTATGTACTCCGCGGTGAGCATGGAACAGACCGCACAGTCGGGAGAATTGAGTTCGGCGTCGGTATCTAGCATCTGCGAATACTCGCTCTCGAAGCTCGCGCTGCACAGCTCCTCGCTGCCCTCGGCGCGGTATAGGGCGTCGAGCCGGACAGAGCCGCTGAAGACTATGCGGGAACCGACGTTGCGCACCGTGCCGGGGACGAGCTCGGCCCTGTGCCAGAGCAGCTCGCCTATGGGCAGCAGGCCGGGCTGCAGGCGGTACTCGTCCGAGACTACGAAGGTCTTTTCCTTTACACAGACGACGGGGCATAGCGTGACAGGCTCCGTCAGCGTCTCCACGCGCCCGGCGTCTTCGCCCTCCAGCCCGGTGGATATGTAGGTTTCGCCGGCTTCGTAGCACGCGGCGCAGACGTTGACGACGCAGCGCACGAGTATCTTCCTGGGGTTCAGGAGCTTCGCGTCCACGCTTGAAAGGCTCAGCGAAGCCGTGACAAGGCTCTCCGCTGTCGCGCCGGGGGCGTCGAACTGCGCGTTTACTGCGATTTCGGTTTCAACGGAGCGTATCCCCTCGGCGCCCTCGGGAGTATACAGGACTATCGCCTTTACGGCCCCCGAAACGCTCACCGAGCCCTCCTGCACGTCCTTGCCGCGCAGCAAAGCCGTGCCGCAGGCGAATAGGATGCCCGCGGCGTCCGGCATGGTGTCTGGTACGACTGTCTCCGCGGCCTCCTCGACGGGCATGGAATACTCAAAAACCTTTTCGCAGCGAGCTATGCCGCTGCGCTTGACCGTGATGACCATGTTATCTCCCCTCGCATATTTTTCCCTACAGGTTATGAGGGGCGGCGCGGACATATTACTCCCCGCCCCTGCCCTGAAGGCGCATTACAATGCGCGAGAGCCAAGCGGGCAACTTTATAACCAGTATTTTCATATGGACCTCCTATCCACAGCTCCTGAGCAGCCATATACCGGCGGCTATAAGCGCGACGCCCAGGGCGAACCACCAAAAGCCGCTCGGCAGTATGAGCGCGAGCAGGACTATTATACCGGCGAATACGGCTATCCAGCCTATGGCCGGCGGCCCCCTGCGGCAGCGTCTCATTGCATCACCCCCGGGAGCAGTATATGCCGCCGGGACGGCGGGCGTTACCCCGGAAGGCATATTAAAGCCCCGGGACTGACGTCCCGGGGCGATATCATTTTTCGCTGGATTTGAGCTCCCAGTCCTTATACTGAGAGCTTATTTCATAGAGCCGGAGATAGCTCTGATAGCGGCTTGGGCTTATCTTCCCTTCGCCCACGGCCTCGCGCACGGAACAGCCCGGCTCTTTGATATGCGCGCAGTCGTCGAAACGGCAGGTAGAGCGCCATGGCCCGAACTCAGGGAAAGCGTATTGAAGCTCGTCCTTCGGTATTGGCGGCATCTGCTCTACGTCAAAGGAGGCAAAACCGGGAGTGTCGGCGCAGTATCCGCCGGCGACGGGAAAAATCTCGACGTGCCTGGTCGTGTGCCGCCCGCGGCCCAGCTTTTCGCTCACCTCGCCTGTGGGGAGGTTGAGCGCGGGCTCGAGCGCGTTCAAGATGCTGCTCTTACCTACGCCGGAATTACCGGAGAAGGCACAAATTTTGCCCTTTATACATCCGGCGAGCTCGGCGATGCCTTCGCCGGTAACGGCGCTGGTCTCAATGAGCCTGTACGGCGTGGCGGAATAGATATCGCGGAGCCTGTGTGAGCTGGCCGCGTCGGACTTGTTCACGCATATGAGCAGCTCGCAGCCGTTATGCTCGGCCGTACTTGTAACGCGGTCGATAAGGAACGGGTCGGTGACCGGCTCCACCTCGCTTGCAACGGCAATGAGCAGGTCGATATTGGCTACGGCCGGACGGACAAACGAATTGCGGCGCGGCAGTATGGCGTCCACACGGCCCTTGCCCTGCGCGTCCGTGGAAAACTCAACCCGGTCGCCCACAAGCGGGCTCTCGCCCGCGCGGCGGAAGCGGCCGCGGGCGCGGCATTCGACGGTGCTGCCGCCGGAGCGGACGTAATAGAAGCCGCTCAGGGCCTTTATGATTACGCCGTCGGGCATGTCAGGCCCTCCCGAATATCTCGTCTATAATGTCCTGCTCGCTGCGCTCCGGCGTCGGGCTGGGCGTGGGCTCCGGAGTCTCCTTGGGGCCGAGGCTGACCCAGAGATATATCCGGGTGTGCTCTTCGACGTCCTCGTATGCGTCTATGCTCTGGCGTATAACCGTGCCGGGCTCCTGGTCGCTTTCAATATACGTCGTGTCGGCGTAGGAGAGGTTGTTGCTGTTGAGTATGCCGATGGCCTCGTCCTCGCTGTAGCCGACGAGGTTCGGCATGGAAATAGTGTGGACGGCCGGCCCGGAGCTGACGGTCACGAAGATCGTGGAGCCCTCGGCGAGGCTCGCGCCCGGAGCGGGGTCGGTGGATATGACGTAACCCTCTGTGACCTCGTCGCTGGAGGTGTATATCACCTCGGGCACAAAGCCGGCGTTTTGAAGCTCGACCATGGCCTCCTGGCGGCTGTGGTTGAGGACATCGGGCACGACGGCCTCGCGCACGCCCGTACTGACGGTGAGCGTTACGGAAATGCCTTCAGGCACTATCATCATGCTGCGCCCGGCCTCGGGGTCCTGGGATATTATCTGGCCCTCGGGGATATCCGGGTCTATGGAATAGGTCACGGTAAAGGCGTAGAGGTTACGCAGCGAGCCGTCGTTTACGACGTCCTCATAGTTCTGCCCGACGAAGCTCGGCAGCTCTATGCGCTCCGCGACCGAGAATATGTCGCGCAGCCAGTAGTTCCAGAGGAAAACAAAGACGGCTACCATGAAAACCAGCACGCCCACAGCCCCGCTCATTATGCTGACCTTGCGGGAACGCCGGCGGCGGCGGACGTATTTCGCCTTGCTAAGCTCGCCGGTACGGCCAATGGGCTCCACGTCCGGGATCACGCCGTCCAGATTGCCATCCGCGGCCTCGCCCGCGGCCGGCGCCGCCCCGCTGCGTGTTTTGCGGAATTCCTCCAGATCGGCCAGCAGCTCGCCCGCGTTCTGATAGCGCGCGCCGATGTCAGCGCTCATGGCCTTGAGGGTTATGCGCGCAAGCTCGTCGGGTATCTCGGGGTTGACCTCCTGGGGCGGTACGGCAATTCCGGCGATATGCTTGAGGGCGATCTGCTCGGCGGTGTCCCCGTCGTAGGGCATACGGCCGGTGAGCATCTCATACATAACGACGCCGAGGGAATAAATGTCGCTGCGCGTGTCGGGCGTTTCGCCGCGGGCCTGTTCGGGTGCGATATAGTGTACGGAGCCAACGGTCTGGTCGCTGCGCTGCTCCTGGGCGCTCTCCAGCGCCGCGATGCCGAAATCGGCGACCTTGATGGTGCCGTCGCGCAGTATCATGATGTTCTGGGGCTTTATATCGCGGTGGACTATGCCCTTCGCGTGCGCGTGCTCGAGGGCCTTGGTTATCTGGACGGAGAAATGCAGCGCCTCCTTCCAGCCGAGCGCGCCCTTCTTCTGCATGTACTGCATAAGCGTGACGCCCTCTATGAGCTCCATGACGATATATTCAACGCCCTCGGTGTGGCTCACGTCGTAGACCGAGACAATGTTCGGGTGTGAGAGCATGGCGACGGCGTGCGCCTCGGTCTGGAACCGGCGGCGGAACTCGTCGTCAAGGGCCAGCTCGTCGCGCAATATCTTCACGGCGACAGAGCGGTTCAAACGGTTGTCCGTGGCCCTATAAACCACAGCCATGCCGCCCGTGCCTATTATCTCGCTAATTTCATACCTGTCGTCCAGGGTCGTACCCAAATATTTATCCATACTGCTGTCCATGGCTGCCTCCAAACGTTCCGAGGGTTTATTTGGAAATAATGACTATCGTGACGTTATCCCTGGCCCCGCGCCGGAGCGTTTCGGCCATGAGCGCCCGCCCCAGGGAGAGCGGGTCGGTGTTCTTCTTCGACAAGGCGAATATCTCCTCGTCATTGAGCATGTTGGTAAGCCCGTCCGAGCAGAGCAGAAGCTGCTCCCCCTTCTGGAGCCTGGGCGTAAATATGTCGCAGGGCACGAGCTCGTTGACGCCCAGGGCGCGCGTTATGACGTTGCGCCGAGGGTGGACCCTGGCCTGTTCAGGCGTTATTTCGCCCCGCTCGACCATGTCCTGGACGAGGGAGTGGTCGCGCGTGACCTGCTCGATCCGTTTCCGCGTCAGCTTATAGCAGCGGCTGTCGCCCACGTTCAGGACGTACACGCTCCCGTCGCAAATCACGGCGGAGACCATTGTAGTGCCCATGCCGGTGTAGTCCGTATCAAAGCAGGAATACGAATAAATCATGTGGTTGGCCGCGTCGCAGGCGGCTTCCATCATGCCCTTTATGTCCGCGCGGCGCTTCTTTTTCGTCAAAATGCGCTCCTTGAGCTCCGCGACATAGGTCTTGGCGGCGAGGTCGCTGGCTATGTTGCCCGCTTTCTCGCCCCCCATACCGTCGCAGAGCACGGCTATGAGGCATTTGCTCTCGTCCAGCCGCTCTATTAGGAAGCTGTCCTGGTTGTCCCGCCTCACAGCTCCCCTGTCCGTGATGCCGAAACTGTTCATTCCCTCTCCGTTCCCGCGCGCAGCGCGTCTGCGGTTTTCTTTCTCAGCTGCCCGCAGGAGGCGTCTATATCGCCGCCGAGCCTGCGCCTGACTGTCACGTTTACGCCTTCGCGCTCAAGCGCCTTCTTGAAGGCGGCAAGCCTCTCGGGCGGCGTTGGCTTGAGCGGGCTCTCGTCAACGTGGTTTAGCGGTATAAGGTTCACATGCGCGCCGACGCGCTTCGCGTGGCTCGCCAGCAGCGCCGCCTGCTCCATGGAGTCGTTTACGCCGTCTATCATGGCGTACTCGAAGGAAATGCGGCGGCCGGTCTTCCTGAAATATGCCTCGCACCCGTCCATGAGCCGCGCCACTCCCCTGCCCCGGTTCGCGGGCATTATCTTCGAGCGCGTCTCGTCGTCCGGCGCGTGGAGCGACACCGACAGTGTTAATTGTAAGTTAAGCCCGGCCAGCTTGTCAAACTTTTCTGTGATCCCGCAGGTGGACAGGGATATATGCCTCATACCTATGTTCATGCCGTCGGGATGGTTGACAAGCTGAAGGAACTTTACCACGTTGTCAAAGTTGTCCAGCGGCTCGCCTATGCCCATGAGCACGATATGGCCGATCTTGAGCCCCGACTCCTTTTCGGAGAACATAACCTCCTCGAGCATTTCGCCCGGGTCAAGGCTCCTGACGAGCCCGCCGATCGTGGAGGCGCAGAAGGCGCAGCCCTGGCGGCATCCCACCTGGGTGGATATGCAGACGCTGTTGCCGTAATGATAGCGCATAACGACCGTCTCCACGGCGTTGCCGTCGCGCAGGCCCCATAGGTATTTTACGGTGCCGTCCTCGGCGGAGACCTGCTTTCGCACAACCACAGGCGCGCCGAGATAATAGCGCTCGGAAAGCGCCTCGCGCAGGGCCTTGGGGAGATTGCTCATCTCGTCGAAGCCGGCGGCGCCGCGGCTCAGCCAGGAAAAGACCTGCTTCGCCCTGTAGGCAGGCTGGCCAAGCTCTTTTAAAGCAGCGGATATCTCCCCAGGCAGCAGCCCTCTTAAATTGATTTTACCATCCTGCATATGAAAAATCCGTCCGTTTTATCAATATCAGGCCAAAGCGTTCTCTCATCTGTTGCGGTAAATCCGCCGTTATCGGACAAAAAGGCCCTCACGACGTCCTCGTTCTCACGTTCAAGCAGCGTACAGGTGGAGTAGAGCAGCGTCCCGCCGGGCTTTACGCAGCCGGCCAGGCCGGAGAGGATCGCAAGCTGTATCGCCGGGAGCGAGGCCGTCTCGTAATCCGTCTTGTACCTTATCTCGGGCTTCCGCCTTATGACGCCGAGGCCGGAGCAGGGCGCGTCGGCTATTACGACGTCGAAACGGCCGCGAAGTTCCTCGCCGGGTTGGCGCGCGTCCATGGCGCGGGTGCGTATAATGCCCTCGAGCCCGAGGCGCTTTGCGCCCTCGGCGACGCGCCTCAAACGCTTTTCCTTGAGGTCGCAGGCGAGTATGCTCCCCTCGCCGCCCATGCGGATCGCGGCGGCGAAGCTCTTTCCGCCGGGGGCTGAGCAGGCGTCCAGCACGCTCATGCCCTTTTCGGGCGCGGCGGCCTCGACCGCCATGCGCGCGGCGGAGTCCTGGACGTAGAAATAGCCCCCGTCATAGCCCGGGAGGCCGCTTATGAGCCCCGAAGCCGGAAGGTCGAAGGAGCCGGGCAGCAGGCCGGGCGCGGCCTCGATGCCGGCGGCCTGAAGCGCGCCTGAAAGCTCCGCCGAGCCCGTTTTGAGCGTGTTGACCTGTATGGTCAGCGGTGGCTCGGCGTTGTTCGCCTGGCAGAGGGCTTCCGCGCCCTCATAGCCGCGGCGGCGGACGAACTCCTCCGCAATCCAGCGCGCGCAGCTGTACCGGTATCCCAGATACTCCGCGCCGGAGCAGCGCTCAAGCAGCGCGATAGGCCTGCCGCGGTTTTCAGCCACGCGGCGCAGGACGCCGTTTACATAGCTTGTGGCGCGCTCGCCCCCGTATTTCCGGCAGAGCTCCACGGCCTCGTTCACCGCCGCGCTGGGCGGGATACGGTCCATAAAGAGCAGCTGCGCTGCGCCTATGGCCAGGATGTCGTATACGACGTACTCCAGGCGGTTCATCGGCAGCTTCGACCAGTGCTCGAGGACGGAGGCTATATAGCCCCGGTTGCTCAGCGCCTCATGGACTATGCGCGCGCAGAGCGCGGCGGCGCGCCGGCCGAGCCCGAAGGCGCGCACGGCCTCGTCGACCGCCTCGCTCATGAATTTCCCCTTCCGCACGAGGGACATGGCCCTCAGCGCGGCCTCGCGCGCCGGGCTCATTCTACGCGCACCGGATGGCCCACGAGGTAGTCGTGGGCGCTCATGCGTTTCTTGCCGGGCGCCTGCAGCTCGGTAATCATGACCGTCCTGCCGCCGCCGCAGGCGATTTCCAGCCCGGCCTTGCCGGCGGAGACGACGCTGCCCGGGGCCTTGCCGGTCACGGTGTTGGTATAAGAGGCCATATATACCTTCATCACCTGGCCGTTTAACTCCATAGTGGCGACGGGCCAGGGGTTCAGGCCGCAGATATGCTTTATTATCTCGCGCGGGGAGGCCTGCCAGTCTATGGGGCAGACGCTCTTATCGAGCTGGCCGACATAAGTGGCCCCGGCTTCGTCCTGCGCCTCGCGCGGGGCGGAGCCGTCCTCAACGGCCCGCAGCGTCTTGACCAGGAGCTTCGCGCCCATCGCCGCGAGGCGGTCAAAGAGCTCTCCGGAGGTTTCATATTCTCCGATGGGCGTGGCTTCACGGTAGATGACGTCGCCTGCGTCCATGTCGTGGGAGAGGTACATCGTGGTCACGCCGGCGTACTCATCGCCGTTGAGCACCGACCACTGTATGGGCGCCGCGCCGCGGTATTTGGGCAGGAGCGAGCCGTGCACGTTTATGGCCCCGTATTTGGGCAGCGCGAGGATTTCGTCCGGAAGTATCTTCCCGTAGGCCACAACGCAGAGTATGTCCGGCGCGAGGCCCTTTATAAGCTCCAGGGCCTCGGGCGTCCTGACGCTCGCGGGCTGGTAGACGTCAAGGCCGCGGGACAGCGCGAGCCGCTTCGTCTCGCACTCGGCGAACTTCATGCCGCGGCCCTTGGGCTTGTCCGGCTGGGTGAACACGCCGGCGACCTCGTAGCCGGCGTCCAGCACGGCCCGCAGGCTCGCGGCGGCGAAATCGGGAGTGCCCATGAACACTACGCGCATACTCAAGCGTCCTCCACCTCGTCCTGCCACGAGCCTGTCTCGAGCTCTTCGTCGCTGAGCATACGGATGGCCCGCTGGTTGAAGGTATAGCCTTCGAGGTGGTCCAGCTCATGGCAGAAGCACCTCGCCGTGAGCTCGTGGCCGCCGACTTCAAAGCTGTTCCCATGGCGGTCCTGCGCCTTCACGGTCACGTCGAGCGGACGCTTTACAAGGCCCCATTTCCCGGGCAGGGAGAGGCAGCCCTCGGGCCCCGTCTGCTCGCCGGAGGATGCGGTTATCTCCGGGTTGACGAGCTCGATTATATAGGGCTCTTCCCCTTCGGGGACATTGGTTTCCAGCACGACGACGATACGGCGGAGCACGCCGACCTGCGGCGCGGCGAGGCCGACGCCGTCGGCCGCCGTGAGCGTGGCGCGCATATCGTCGATGAGCTCGCCGAGGCGGGCGTCAAAATTGGTAACCGGACGGCAGCGCTTATGTAGCACGCTGTCGCCCTCTGTGACTATTTTACGCAGTGCCATTTTTCCCTCCTGCACTAATCGGATGCGTTGGTGTCGGCGTAAACGTTCACGCCCTTGAAGAGCTTACTTGCCCCGGCGCGGAGGACTGTGTCGGCCACGACGCGGCGCAGGCCGCTGCCCGGCGCGGCGCAGAGCGTCACGCGGTAGCGGTAGTTGTTGTTGATTTTCAGTATCGAGAGCGGCGCGGGGCCAAGCACGCGGGCCCCGGCGGCATGGCGGGAGGCCGCGTATAGATGCCCCTTGATTTTTTCGGCGCAGCTCAGCACCTGGCTCTCGTCCAGGCCGGAGAGAGTTACGCTCATGAGCTCCGTGAAGGGCGGGAGCGCCTGCAGCCTCCTGAGCTGGATTTCAGAGCGGTAGAAGCTCTCGTAATCCTGCCTTGCGGCCTGCAGGATAATCTCATTCTCCGGCGTATAGGTCTGTATGACCGCACGGCCCGGCTTCTCAAAGCGGCCTGAACGGCCGACGACCTGGGTTATCAGGGAAAAGCTGCGTTCGCCGGCGCGGTAGTCGCCCGCATACAGCCCCTGGTCGGCGCAAATCACGCCGACGAGCGTGACGTTCTCAAAATTCAGCCCCTTGGTCACCATCTGAGTGCCGACCATTATGGGTATTTTCTTCGCGCGGAAGCGCTCGAGCAGCTTGTCGTGCCCGCCGGCCTCGGCGACGGTATCCGTGTCCATCCGGAGGATTTCGGTGTCCGGGAAGAGGCTTCGAAGCTCCTCTTCCACCTTCTGCGTGCCTGCGCCGACATACTTGAGCCGGCCGCCGCACTCGGGGCAGCGCTCGTCCAGCGGCTGGGACCAGCCGCAGTGGTGGCATTTCAGCGCGCGCTCATAGCTGTGGAAAGTGAGGCTGACGGAGCAGTTGGGGCAGCGGTAGCTGAAGCCGCACTCCACGCAGGTGACGAGCTTGTTGGCCCCGCGGCGGTTTATGAAGAGAATGCTCTGTTCGCCGCGCTCTATGTTGGCGGCGAGCTCCTCGCGCAGCCGCCCGCTGACCGCCCCGCCATTCCCTCGCCGCAGCTCCTGCTTTAGGTCGACTATCTCCACGGCGGGCAGGCCGCGTTCATTATAGCGCCCGTCAAGGCTGAAGTAGGCGTAGCGGCCCTCCTCGGACCAATACCGGCTCTCCACGTCAGGCGTAGCGGAGCCGAGCAGGAGCAGGGCGTTATTCTGCGCGCAGCGGTACTTTGCCACGTCGCGCGCGTGATAGCGCGGGGCGTTTTCGCTCTTATAGGCGTCCTCCTGCTCCTCGTCAATAATTATAAGGCCGAGAGAATCCACCGGCGCGAAAACGGCGCTGCGCGTCCCTATAACTACATGGGCCGCCCCGCCTTTTATCCGGCGCCACTCGTCGAAGCGCTCGCCCGCCGTCAGGCTGGAATGGAGCACCGCTATTTCGCCGCCGAAATGGGCGGCGAAGGTGCGGAGCATCTGGGGCGTCAGCGCAATTTCCGGAACCAGGAGTATGCAGCCCTTCCCCTGCGCGAGCTGGGAGGCGATCAGGCGGATATATACCGTGGTCTTGCCGGAGCCGGTGACGCCGAACAGCAGGGCCGCTCCGGCTTTCCCGGCCCGGGCGAGGGCGTCTATTCCCTCAAAGGCCCGCTGCTGGCTGGCGTTGAGCTCAGGCAGGGGCTCGCGCCCGGCGCTTATCTCCGGGCGGCGGAAGACCTCCTCGTCCTCAACCGTCACGAAGCCGGCCTTGACGAGCGCGTTAAGGCTCTGCCGGGACGCGCCTGTGAAGTCGAGCAGGTCCCTGACGCCGGAGCGCCCTATTGCGGAAAGGGTGCGCAGCAGCTCCGACTGCCCGTGGGCGCGGAGCTTCTTACGCTCCGCCGCTTCAAGCGCCTCCTCCGCGGGGACGGCAAGAGATGCGAAGCTCAGGTACTTCTCATTGACGCGGCGTTTCCCGCCCTTGAACCAGAAGCCCGCCGGCAAAATGGCCTTGACCGACTCGTAGACCGTGCAGAAAAAGCGCTCGTGCATCCACATAGCGAGGCTGAGCATCCTAGCGTCGAGCAGCGGCTGCTCGTCCAGCACGGCCGCGACGCTTTTGAGCTCGCGGTACTCGCTTTCCTCGGCCAGGGCCAAAATTATGCCCTCCGTAGGGCGGTTGGTGCGGGAAAAGGGCACGGTCACCCGGACGCCCGGCACGGCCTTGCCCGCGAGCTGCGCGGGCACCTCATAGTCGTAAGGCCTGTCCAGGCGGAAGGGCACGCCGGAGACCGCTATTCTGGCTATGCTCGTCCCGGACATGGATGGCCCAAAACGCGCGAAAGGGCAGCGGCGGCCTGAGCCGTCACTGCTCCTCCTTTATCTTCAGCTTGCCGGTATACACCTCGTCAATGGCGATGGATATGGGCTTGCGGTCGAGCGGCTCGCCGCTGTCCTCAGCCTTCTGGGAGAGGTCGCGCGCGCGGCGGGCGACCAGGTTGACGAGCAGGTAACGGCTGCCGACCTTCTTGACGAGCTCGGCCATGGGGGGATAAAGCATCATGATATAAGCACCTCTGTAACAAGATTTAGCCTGTCCGCGGAGCGGCACTTCTCCGCCGTGAGTATGGCGTCGATCTCCTTGGCCGCGGCTTCAGGGTCGTCGTTGACGACGATATATCCGTACCTCCCGGCCTCCGCGCACTCGCGCTTGGCCTGCAGAAGACGTTCGCGTATTTTTTCATCCGAGTCCGTGTTCCTGTGGCGGAGCCGGCGCTCGAGTTCAGCGCCCGAGGGCGGGAGGATAAAGACGCTGACGGCGTCAGGGCAGTTGCGGCAGATCTGGCCCGCGCCCTGGACCTCTATGTCCAGTATGACGCTCTTGCCCTCCAGCCGCCGCTGCTCGACATATCCGCGCGGCGTCCCATAGCGGTTGCCCACATACTCGGCGTTCTCAAGCAGGTAGCCGCCGTCGGCCAGCTCCTTGAAGTGTTCGGGCGAGACGAAGAAATAGTCCTTGCCCTCCTCCTCGCCGGGCCGCGGCGGCCTGGTAGTGACCGAGACGGAGAAGCAAACGTCGCCGCGCATACGCATGAGATGGGAAATCACCGTGCTCTTCCCGGCGCCCGAGGGGCCGGATATTACGAGCAGTTTGCCCTTTTCATTCATATTCATCCTCGCTGCCTCCCTGCCCGTTCCAGCCCAGGCGCTCGGCCACGGCCTCGCTGCCCAGGGCGGATAAGATGATATAGCCGCCGTCGGCGACCAGCACGGAGCGCGTCTTGCGCCCGTAGCTCGCGTCAATAAGGCTGCCGCGCTCGCGCGCGTCCTGCACCATACGCTTGATTGGAGCGGAATCGGGGCTGAGCACGCTAACAAGCCTCTCGGCGGAGATGAAGCTGCCAAAACCTATACTCACAAGCGCCATAGTTCACTCCACATTCTGTATCTGCTCGCGTATCTTCTCTATCTCGGCCTTGAGATCGACTACTACGCGCGCGATATCCGCGTTCTGGCACTTGGAGCCTATGGTGTTGCTCTCCCGGTTGAGCTCCTGGATCAGGAAATCCATCTTGCGGCCTATGGGCGAGCTGCCCGCAGCCATGCCCCTGAGCTGGCTCAGGTGGCTGCGGAGCCTCACCGTCTCCTCGTCGACGGCGATTTTGTCCGCGAAAACGGCACATTCCGTGAGCACGCGGGCGTCGTCCACAGGCAGCCCGTCCAGGGCCTCGCGCAGCTTCTGCTCAAGCCTCGCGCGGTAGTCGGCGACGGTCTGTGGCGCGCGCTCCTCTACTATCCCAGTGAGGCGGCCAATCTCGTCTATGCGGGAGAGCACGTCGGCGGAAAGTTTCTCGCCCTCGCGCTCGCGCATGGCGTCATAGCCCGCCAGCGCCTCCTCGGTGATCGCCAGCAGCCCGCGCAGCAGCTCGTCCGTGTCAAGCTCGCGCCGCTCGGTGCTAAGCACGTCGGGGAGGCGGCAAAGGCTCATGAGGCTCATATCGTTGTCCAGGCCGAACTCATTTCCCGCGGCGGACAGGGCGTCGATATACCCGCGGAGCAGCGCCTTGTTGACGCGCACCTCCATGCTGTCGCTCTCGCTGGCGTCGGCGCTGATAAAGACGTCGACCTTGCCGCGGCTGATGTGCTTCGCCACGGCGCTCCGAATAGGCTCCTCGGCAAAGAGCAGGGCCCGCGGGAGCTTGACGGAGACGTCGAGATACCTGTTGTTTACGCTCTTGAGCTCCACGCTCAGGGCAAGGCCAGCCGCCGTGCCCTTGGCAGAGCCGTAACCTGTCATGCTTTTTATCATATTACGCCGCCTCGTGCCCGATTACACGGGTGATATTGTAGGTTATGGGGTTGTTTTTCTGCCGGCGCCCGACGGCGACCGCGACGCCCATGCCCACGCCGAACGCCGCGAAGCTCACAAGCATACACATGCCTTCGCCCAGGGAAAAGGAAGCCGCAATGGCGTAGCCGATGAAAAAGAGGATGAAGGGCACGACGTAAACCAATACCGCGGCGCCGAGTATGCGCGAGGTGCGCGCTTCAATCTCCACGCGGTCGCCAAGCTGGGCGCCGACGCCGTTCGTGGCCTCTACCCGGATTTTGCTCGCGTAGTGGCAGACGCCGCAGCTTTCGCAGTCGTCGCCGCAGGCGGTGCCGCGAAGCACCTCGACCTCTACCTTATCAGGAGCCGTGACCTTTTTGATTACAGCAAACTGGGTCATTAAACTATCTCCTCACTTGCTCTATGGGCGAAGCCCGTAAGTATCCTATTTGCTTATGTCGTAAGTCAGCCTGTATGTGCCGACCGCGCCGCAGTTGAGCGCGCCGTCCACCTCTATGCGGACGTTCGAGGTGTCCATCGTGCCGGTGGCGGTCGTGTTGGAGAGGTCTGCTACGGCGCGGATGTTGGCGGAGCTGATGGAGTCGAGCACGTCCTGCGCGCCGCGTATGCGGACGGTGAGCGAGTGGGTCATAAGCTCGGCGCTGTAGCCGTCGGGCAGGCCGACGTCGCTTATGTTCGTGACGGTGAAGTCCTTCACTGCAAGGCCCTGGATTTCAACCGTTACGTTGACCTTATCTATACCGGTGATATTCTCAATGTCGTTCGAGAGGACTATGTCCAGGGAGCCCTCATATGTGAGCTCAAAGCTCGTGAGGTCTATGGGCCCGACCTCTATGCGGTTCATGGCGTCAACGTCCTCCGCGTCGCCAGCGATGCTTATGGACGGCGTATCGAGCGTGATCTTGACGTTCTCGCGCGTGGCGCCCGCGCCCTCGATGAGCGTGACGTAGATGGGCACCTCCTTGACCTTCCTTATCGGTATTGTCACCGAAATTGTGTCAGAGTCAAACTCCAGCCCGTCCTTGGCGATTTCGTTCCCATCTGCGTCAAAGAGGACGTAGTTAGCGTCTATGGTGCGCGTGGCGTCCAAATCCTCAAGCGCAATCTCGGTGCGCACGGCCGCGATGCTGTCAAGCACGTTCTGCGGGCCTCTGACCGTTATCGTCTGGGGTTCATACTCGAGGTCGCCGAACATATAGCCGTCGGCCACGCTGCCGCTGAAGACGACGTCTACCGGGAACTGGCGGTCGTCCATTCTGGTGAGCTGGAAGCTGATGGAGTTCGGCGCGCTCTCAGCGATGCGGACGGAAGAGGCGTCTACATTGTCCGGGTACGCGAGGCTGTAGTTGAGGGAATAGTTGCCCGTGGAGCTCAGGCGCGAGACGTCTATCACCGCCTGCACGTCGTCGGAGCCAAGGCGGCCGATATTCATACGCGAGCTGCGTATGGTCACGTTCACCGTCTGGGTGCTTATGTCGGTGACGACGAGGCCCCGCGTGGCCTGAAGGTCCTCCTCGCCGGCGAAGACCACCTGCACGCCGGAGAGCTGGACTTCGATCTCCTCCTCCTGCGTGCCGGTCATATAGAGCCAGATGCACAGGGCGGCGATGAGGGAGATAACCGCCCAGAGTATGTTGTTGTTAAAGAGTTTACTTACCTTCTTGTTCGTCATTCTTTTTCACCTTGAGGCCCCTGAGGGAGTCGATCAATCCGGGGATGCCGCGCTTCTTGGGCGCTTCTTCCGCGCTGGGCATCAGCTCGGCGCGGAGTATCCGTCCGAAAGTCTCGGGCGAGAGGTGGCGCTTGAGCATACCGTCCATTGCGACGGAGATGGAGCCGGTTTCCTCGCTTACTATGGCGACGACGGCGTCGGAGTGCTCGCTCATGCCTATGCCCGCGCGGTGGCGCATACCCAGGTCGGAGCTGAGCGAGGCGTTGTTGGAGAGAGGAAGCATACATCCGGCGGCGGCCAGGCGCCCGTCGCGCATTATTATGGCCCCGTCGTGCAGGGGGCTGTTGACGAAGAAGATATTGCGCAGCAGCTCGCTGGAGACGTCCGCGTTCACGATAGTGCCGGTGGCAATCTGGTCGTTGAGGGAGTTCATGCGCTCAAAGACTATGAGCGCGCCGGTACGCGACTCCGACATGCTGGTGCAGGCCAGCACGACCTGGTTTATGACGGACTCCATAGTGACGGGGACCCCGGGCGCGCCGAAGAAAAGCGCGAACCTGCCCGAACCCATGCGTTCCAGCAGGCGGCGTATCTCCGGCTGGAAGATGACCACTATTGCGAGCAGGCCTATCTCGACTATGCGCCGCATGAGCGAGCTCACCATCTTGAGGTGGGCGAGGTCGGATACGACGAGGACCAGGAGTATGAGCACTATCCCCCGCGCGAGACGGTTGGCGTTCGTGCGGCGTATGAGCCCAATGCAGACGTATATAAACACCGCGACGATGAGGATGTCGACGACGTCGGCGAAGCTCATTGTGGCGATGTATTTAAATGAGTCGGTAATTCGTTCAGTAAATCCCATCGGCAATTCACCCGTTATCAAATGCGCATTGCCCCGCAGTCGGCGAGGCGCATGTCAATTCATGATATTATATAATATCCCGGCGGAAAGTTCAAGGCGAAAATATAAAGTTAATACCTGAGCAAAATACGCGCCGCCCGGGGCGTTATATCGCCCCGGGCGGGAATTCAGGCCTTCGCTCGCTCGGCCGCGCGTTCAACGAGCGCCGGCACGCGGCGTATCTCCTGGTAAGTGTTGAAGGGAGAAACGCTAAGGCGCACCGTGCCCTCCGCCTCCGTGCCGGCAGTCCTGTGGGCGTAGGGCGCGCAGTGCAGCCCCGCGCGGACGCATACGCCGAGCGAGGCGAGCGCTTCGCCCAGCTCTTCGCTGCCAACGTCCCGGCTGCGCACTGAGAGCACGCCGGCCTGGCAGCCCCCGCCGGCGTCGGTGAAGGCCTCGAGCCCGGGCACGTCCTCCAGCCCCGCGGCCAGGGCGCTGATAAGCGCGCGCTCATGGCGGCCAATGGCCTCTACGCCGCGCTTTTCTATATATTCAACGCCCGCAAGCAGCCCGGCGACGCCTGGGATGTTGTGGGTGCCGGCCTCGAGCCTGTCTGGCAGGAAAGCCGGCATACGCTGGCTCAAGCTGTCCGAGCCTGTGCCTCCCGCAATTACCGGCGTCGCGGGGGCGCCGCAGATAAGCACTCCCGTGCCCTGCGGGCCGAGCAGCCCCTTATGCCCGGGCATTGCGATAAAGCTGGCCCCCAGGGCGGCGGCGTCCACAGGCAGCGCCCCGGCGCTCTGCGAGGCGTCCAGCACGAAGGGCACGGAGTATTCGCGGCAAACGGCCGCGATCTCCTCCACAGGCAGCACGAAGCCGAAGACGTTTGAGACGTGGGTGCATACGCAGGCCGCGGCGCCGGGTATGCGTTTGCGGAAACCCTCTAGCGCGGCCTCGCGGTCAAAGAGGGGCGTGCAGACGGCGTCGATATCGGCTCCGAGCAGGTTGAGCGGCCTTGTTACCGCGTTGTGTTCATAGCCCGATACAACGACGCGGTCGCCTGGGGATATAAGCGAATAAAGCGCAATATTGAGCGCGTGCGTGGCGTTCATTGTGAAGACGACATTCTCGGGCTTTTCCACGTTGAAGAGCCTTGCGATGGCCTCGCGGCATTTATATGCCGTCTCCGCCGCCAGGCGGGCGGGCGAGTGCCCTCCCCTGCCAGGGCTGGCCATCGTGCGCATGGCGCGCAGTACCGCTTCGTGTACGGCCCGCGGCTTTTGCAGGGTAGTGGCGGCGCTGTCGAGATAGATCATCCCGCCACCTCCACATACCTGCCGTCCGGCTCGGCGCGGAAGAGCTTGCCGTGCGGTATCCCGCCGCGGGCAAGCACGGCCAGCGCGGCCTGGAACCGGTTCTCATTGACGCGCACGCAGTAGCCGCAGCCGCTGCCGGTGAGCCCCTGCGGCGCGCGCGCCAATACCGCGGTCACCCCGGCGCGCTCTAGCGCCGAAGCCGCCCTCTGAGCGTAGGTCAGGGAGCGGCACATGATTAAATAGCGCTGCATATATGACAATCCTCCACTTTATGGTGCAGGGCAGGGCCCTTGTGCCATCATATGCCGCGAATATGTATTTAGCTCCGGCTCAGTATACGAGGGCGACCGCGTGGGCGGCTATGCCGGAGCCGTCGCCGGTGAACCCGAGCTTTTCCTCAGTCGTGGCCTTTACGCTGACCTGGCCGGGCTCCAGGCCGGCGGCGCGGGCGATGTTCGCGCGCATTTCGTCTATATAGGGCGCGAGCCTGGGCCTCTGCGCTATGACCGTGGCGTCGATGTTGGAGACGGAATATCCCTCCGCGCCCAGGACGCGCGCAACCTCGGCCAGGAGCTTGAGGCTGTCCGCCCCGGCGTAGCGCTCGTCCGTGTCCGGGAAACGCTTCCCTATGTCGCCGAGCGCCGCGGCGCCGAGCAGGGCGTCCATTACGGCGTGTACCAGCACATCCGCGTCCGAATGGCCGAGAAGGCCCCTCTCGTAGGGGATGTCAACCCCGCCGAGTATCAGCTTCCTGCCCTCTGTAAGGCGGTGCACGTCGTAACCATGGCCAATCCTGAACATCAGGCATCCCCCCTTTTCTCCAAAATAGCCTCGGCGGCATAGACGTCCGCCGGCGTCGTAAGTTTAATGTTTTCCTCCGAGCCCTCGACGAGGAAGACCTCGGCGTCCAGCAGCATTACCGCGGCGCAGTCGTCCGTCAGGGAAAGGCCGAGCCGCGCGGCCTCGCCCAGCGCCGAGCGGATAAGCCCCGCCCTGAACACCTGCGGGGTCTGCATCAGGTACAGCTCGTCGCGCTCCAGCGTCCTCAGCACACGTCCGCCACGGGCCTGCCGGACAGTGTCCTTGACGTGTATGGCCGGGGCCGCCGCCCCACGCTGGGCCGCGGCCGTGACGGCGCGGGCGATTATTTCGCCCGTCACAAGCGGGCGCGCGCCGTCGTGTATGGCGATAAGCCCCGCGTTTGGTGAACATTCCTGCACGCCGGCGAAGGAGCTCGCGGTACGGTTCGCCCCGCCGGTCACTACGCTTTTGAGCTTTGATATACCCGCCTGGCGCGCGGCGCCGGCAATTTCGGGTATCTTATCGCTCTGCGTAACTACAACGATCTCGTCGATATACCCGCTCTCTTCAAAGGCCTGCAGCGTCCGCAAAATGACCGGGCCGCCGCCCAGCTCCATAAAGAGCTTGTCCTCGCCCATGCGGCTCGAGGTTCCGGCGGCCACAATTACCGCCGAGGTATATGGCCTGCCCTGCGGTGGATTTACCTTTTTTGCCATAGCTTTTACCTCGCAGATGGTTTATAATGAAATTATAACCCGGCGCGAGCGGCTTGTAAAGCCGCCGGCCAAGCATACAGCCGCCTTTAAAGCGGCGAAAGGAGAACAAAATGAGGAACGAAAAAGGCTTTTGGCAGAGGTTCTCGACATTTTATGCGGATTTTATGGAGAAATCCGCCCCAACATACGCCGCCGCCTGCGAATGGTTCAGGCAGCGCATACCCGCCGGGGCAAATGTGCTGGAGCTGGCCTGCGGCACCGGCCAGTTCACCGCGCCCCTCGCCGGCTGCGCCGCGCATTGGGAGGCGACGGACTTTTCCAGCGCCATGCTGCGCCGGGCGAAGAAATTCGCCGCAGGCGCAAACGTGAGCTTCTCCATTGCCGACGCCACCAGGCTCAGCCTCGCGCCTCACAGCGTGGACATGGTCTTTATGGCCAACGCCCTGCACATCATGCCGGAGCCCGAAAAGGCCCTTGAAGAGATACGCCGCGTGCTCAAGCCGGGCGGGATGCTCGCCTGCCCTACCTTCGTCCGCGGCAACTCCAAAGCGAACCGTATGCACTTAATAAAGATACGCATGCTCGGCCTTAAAGTTTACAACAATTTCAGCGCCGAGGGGCTTACGGGCTTCCTCAGCTCCCACGGTTGGAAGATACGCGAAAGCGAGGTCGTCGGCCCCGACGCCCAGCCGATGCTCTGCGTCCTGGCCGAGCCGGAGGCCTGAGCGCTAATACAAATCACGGGACAGTAGCCTGCCCCGTGATTTTTTCGCCGTTCAGTACGATGTGAAGCGCTCGTCCCAATGTGGAAGCATCTCCAGGCCGGTGACAGTGCCGTCGAAGTCCGCGAACACCCTCGCGGTGAAGTTGTTGTCACGGTACATCAGCACGGGATGGCCCTGGTCGCTGTAGCCGAAATCCCCGTTCGGGCCCTTTATGTCGCCGTATAGAGGCCAATTACCCTCGGCGGCCGCAAAACGGTTGCGCACGCTGTATATGCTCTCGCCGACCTGGGCGCCGCGCAGGCCCAGATCTGGCCCGGGCTCGCGGACGTTATAGGACCTTATGAGGGTCTTGCCGCCCTCCGTCGCGCCGAACTGTATTTCCACGCCGTCGAGCAGCCATTTGTCCCCGGAAAGGCGTTCCGCCCCGGGCGTGGCCGCGAGCTCTTCCGGCGTGGCGTCCGGCGGGACCGGCAGCTCGGCCTCGTCGTTGAAGGGCATGTCGCGCCAAAATTCCAGGGCCTCGCCGGCCCCGGCGCTGCGGAGCAGGCGCGGCGCGGAGGCGGTCTCGGGGTCGCAGTCTAGCGTAAGCGAGCCGCCCTCAGCCTCTATCGAGCCCTCGCCATCGTCCAGGCTGGCGCAGACGAGGATATAATCGTAGCCGAGCGGCGGGTCGGGCGTGAGCTCATAGTAATTGTACCAGCACTTGAAGCGGCCCGCGCCGCCGGCGAGCAGCAGGGCCTGGCCGCGGTAGGCGAAATTATCGCAGAGCCAGTACGATTCCGGCTCGAAGCCCGGGTCCGGGAAGCTCATCCCATCTGGCATGGGCCTCTCGAGCGTGAGCTCGGGCGGCGGAGAGGCGGCGGGCTCTTCCGATGACATGGTTATAACGTAGGGGCAGGCCTCCTCCGGGCCCAGGCCGCCGGAGGATAGGAAGAGCGTTATCTGCTCGCCGTATTCGTCTTCAAAGCGTATGCCGTAGGCCGTCATGCTGCCGTAGAAGGGCAGCTCGGCCGCGAGCGGCGTTCCGGTAGCGAGCGAGGGGCGGGAGTATATCCTCCCGGCGAGCTTATATATGTCCCCCGGGCCCTCATTTAGCTCGGTCGTGTATATGCAAAAATCCGACATGGCGAGCTTCGGCTCTATGAGCAGGACTGGCCCTTCTCCATATACGAAGCTCTCATATTCTCCGCCGTAGGGTTCCAGCGCGGCGGCGTATGCGTCGCGGAGCGTGAACCACGGGGTCTGACAAATATAATATGAGTACGGCTCCTCGGGTATATCCGCCGCCGGCGCGGCGGAGGAGCGCGGCCCGGGCTCGCCCGTCAACTCTGGCGGCGTAAGTCTTTCACCGCCGGCTCCGCAGCCCGCAAGCAGGAGAATTGTAAGGGCCAAAAGTATCATGCGTTTCACAGCGTCACCCCATTCCAAACGCTTTGACGCCAGCCGGCGGAAAATTGTTTCACAAAATGCGGGAGGGACGGCCAAACCGTCCCTCCCGCGTCGGCGCTATGAGCAGAGCGCCCCGTCTATCCTGGCCTCGACCTCTTCGTAGGTGGAGCACTCCGATAGAACTATCTCAGATATAAGTATTTGCTTGGCGGAGTGCAGCATCTTGCGTTCGCCAGTGGACAGGCCGCGCTCGCGGTCGCGTTGCACAAGGCCCTTTACAACCAGGGCGACTTCCATCAGGTCGCCGCTCTTTATGCGCAGCATATTCTCCCGGTAGCGCTTGTTCCAGTTGGAGGTCATTTCAACCTGGATATCGGGTATTGCGCCGATAATCTTCTCGGCCTCGTCCGGCTTCACAATCGGCCTCACGCCGATCGCCTCGCAGCTTTCAACCGGTACCATGACCAGCATGTCCCCGGCCGGGAGCTTCAGGACGTAATAGTCCCTGTCCTTACCGTTAATCTTTTTTGTCACGATGCTGTCTATTATCCCAGCGCCATGCATCGGATGAGCTATCCGGTCGCCAATCCGAAAAGTCATTTCTACCTCCGTTTCCCTAACCGGCTTACACATAATACTTCAAACACATTCAATTATACACTCATTAGCTATTTTTAGCAAGGAAAAACGGGGTAAAATTTAATAAAAACGCAAAAACAGGGCCGGAATTCAACTCCGGCCCTGTTAATTGTTCAATTACTCGGCGTCGTCGTCGACGAAGTCGGGGATATTGCCCTTGGCCTCGCCCGTCTCGGAGACCTCGTAAACGAGGGCGTCCTCCTCAGGGACGATGGGGCGGCGCTCACGCGACTCGCGCTCGCCGCGCTCAGAACGCTCGCGGCGCTCGCGGCGCGGGGCCGGTTCCGGCTCGCTCAGGGCGCGGATGGAGAGGCTGATCTTCTGCTTATCGGTGTCGATAGCGGTAATCTTGGCGTCCACAACGTCGCCGACGGCCAGCACCTCGTCGGGCTTGCCGATGCGGCGGTTGGCGATCTGGCTGATGTGGATAAGGCCGTCGACGCCGGGCATGACCTCGGCAAAAGCGCCGAAGGGCATGAGCTTGACGATCTTGACCTTGACGACGTCGCCCACGGAGCAGGTGGTGACGAACTTCGTCCAGGGGTTGTCCTCAGCCTTCTTGTAGCCGAGGGAGATGCGGCGCTTCTCGCGGTCGAAGCCGATGACGTAGACGTCGACTTCCTGGCCGACGGAGACGACCTCGGCGGGGTTCTTTATGCGGTTCCAGCTCAGCTCGCTGACATGGACCATGCCGTCGATGCCGCCGATGTCCACAAAAGCGCCGTAGCTGGTGAGGCTCTTGACGGTGCCGTGATAGGACTTGCCGACCTCGATGTCGTTCCAGACGGCCTCGGCCTTTTCGCGGCGCTCCTTCTGCTGCACGGCGCGGATGGAGCCAACAACGCGGCGGCGGCCGCGGTTGACCTCGGTAATCTTGAGGCGCACGGTGGTCTTAACCAGCTGGGTCATGGCGGTGTCCTTGGGCAGGCCGCTCTGGCTGGCCGGGACGAAGACGCGCACACCGCCGACGTTGACGACGACGCCGCCCTTGTTCTCCTCGGTGACGACGCCTTCGACGATCTCGCCGTCGGCCTGGGCCTGCTCGATGACCTGCCAGCTCTTGGCGGCGTCGAGGCGCTTCTTGCTCAGCTGGGCGGTGCCCTCCATGTCGTTGACGCGGACGACAATGGCCTCAACCGTGTCGCCGACCTTGACGGCCTCTTCGACGTTGATGGCGCCGTCGTTGGTGAATTCCGCGGTCGGGATGAAGGCGGAATACTTGGTGCCGAGGTCGACGCTGACCTCGGTAGGCGTAATAGCCACTACTGTGCCGGATACCCTGTCGCCATTATATATAGTTTTAAGAGAATCCTCGAGCAGTTCATCGAAGCTCTTTTCGGCCGCAGGCTTCTCGGCGGCTTCCGCCTCTTCGGCGGCGGGCGCGGCTTCCTCCGCAGGGGCAGCGGTCTCCGCCGCCTCGGTTACGGGCTCGGCCGTTTCGACAACGGGCTCAGCCGCAGTCTCTTCTGCCGGGTTCTCTTGAATCAGGATCTCGTCGCTCATCTTATCCAGTACCTCCTTGATTATCCACCGCGGCGCGGACGCGCCGGCCGTCACGCCAATCGTCCCGCAGCCGGCCAGGCGCCGTAAATCCAGCGCGGCCGCCCCTTCGACGAACTGGGTGTTGGGACAGGCAGCCGCGCAAAGCTCTGCCAGATGCAGGCTGTTCGCGCTGTTCCTGCCGCCAATGACGACCATAGCGTCACACTCTGAGGCAAGTGTTGTGGCCTCGGTTTGCCGGGTGAACGTAGCAGAACATATTGTATCAAATATTTCTGCATTTGTACACCATTTTTTTATTAGATTTTCACATTTTTTTAGATTGGCCTCTGTCTGAGTCGTTTGTACCACAACTGTTAGTGCTTCTGACCGAATTTCAGGCTTTAATTTCAGCAATTTTAACAGTTCCTGGTCGTCCGATACAACGTCTGCGCCCGTACAACGTCCGCAGATGGCCCGCACCTCCGGGTGCCCGGCGCTGCCTATTACCAGGACGTGGCGCCCTGCGGCCGAGGCCCTCGCTGCTATCTTGTGTATTTTGGCGACAAACGGGCAGGTGGCGTCGTATATCTCCGCGCCGCGCCCGCGCAGGGCTTCCTCCTCGGCGAGGGGGACGCCGTGCGCCCGGAGCATGACGCGCTCGCCCGGCCGCGCCTCCTCCGGGGAATTAATAACGCGCAGGCCGCGGGAGGCCAGGCGGGAGACGACGTCGTCGTTGTGGATGATCGGCCCGTAGCTCGCGGCGGGTCCGCCCTCCAGCAGGGCCTCGGCCATCTCCACGCTCCTGGACACGCCGAAGCAGAAGCCGGCGCTCTTGGCGACTATAACCCTGCTCAAGCCCCCACCCCGTCCCTTAGCTCGTAGATACGGTCCATAATGCCCTCGGAAAGCTCTTCATATTCCTCGTGGTTGCGGCCTTCGACGCTGTAGGGCTTGCCGATGATTATGTCCATGCGGCGGAAGAGCTTCTTATGCCTGGGGATATACATGGGCACTATGGGCACCTTCAGCTTTGAAGCCAGGCGGACGGCGCCGGTTTTCGCATCGACGGCGTTATCCTCGCTTGTGCGGGTGCCCTCCGGGAAAATAAATATCTTTTCGCCGTGCTTTAAAAGCCGCATCATGCTGCGCATGGCGTCTATATCCCCGGTGCCGCGGTTGACGAAGCAGACGCCGCAGAGCTCTATGAGCTTGCCGATGACGGGCGCGCGCTTGAGCTCAAGTTTGGCTATAAAATGCATATAATTGCGCCGGCCGCAGGCCCCGGCGGCGAGTATGGGGTCCAGCAAATGCGAGTGGTTGGCGCAGAATACGGCGGGGCCGTCGGGGATATTCTCCCTGCCAATGCTGCGTATGGGGTAAAACAGTCTGATAATTGGCACTACCACAGAGTAAATCACATTGAACCAGCGGCGCTGCTGCTCTATGGTCAGGCCCTTTTTCTGCGGCTTTTTTTCCTCAGGCATCTGCTTTGACCCCCA
This sequence comes from uncultured Oscillospiraceae bacterium, assembly GCA_944385795.1. GTDB lineage: Bacteria > Bacillota > Clostridia > Oscillospirales > Oscillospiraceae > Scatomorpha. The sequence continues at coordinate 54,431 of CALWYP010000055.1, forward strand.
GCTTATCGGAAATAAGTGAACACACGGCCTCGATGCTCTCCGCGAGGTCCAGCTCGCTGGTGTCCACCACCACGGCGCCCTCGGCTACGGTCAAAGGCGCGGCGGCGCGCCTGCTGTCGTGCTCGTCGCGCTCTATAACGGCGCGCAAAACCTCCTCGCGGCTTATAGCGCTGCCCGCTGCGGCGAGCTCCTTATAGCGCCGCTCCGCGCGGCACTCCGCGCTGGCGGTGAGGAAGATCTTCACGTCCGCGCCGGGGAGCACGACGGAGCCGATGTCGCGCCCGTCCATCACCACGCTGTAGCTGCGGGCCATCGCCCTCTGCATATCGAGCAGGTATGCGCGGACGGCTGGCATGGCGGAGACGTCGGAGGCGCGCCGGGAAATCTCCGGCGTGCGTATGGACCCGGTCACGTCCTCGCCGTTGAGATAAGCGCGCTGTGCGCCGTCGGCGCCGTAGCCGAAGGAGACCTCAAGCTCGGGCAGCAGGGCGCCCACGCCCGCCGCGTCGCCGAAGGCTATGCCCTCACGTTCCACGGCGAGGGCCACGGTGCGGTATATCGCGCCGGTATCAACATATATGAAGCCGAAGCGCCGGGCCGCCGCCCGTGCTATGGTGCTCTTCCCGGCTCCGGAGGGGCCGTCAATCGCTACAGAGTAATGCGTTTCCATCAATCTGCCTCCGTCCTGAGGGAATTCGCGGCGACGTAAGCCGTCGACCACGCTATCTGTAAGTTATATCCGCCGGTGTAAGCGTCGAGATCCATGACCTCGCCGGCAAAATAGAGCCCCGGCACCAGCTTGCTCATCATGCTGCGCGGGTCTATCTCCCTGGTGCTCACGCCGCCGGAGGTGACTATCGCCTCGGCTATAGGCCTGGGTCCCGATATTGAAATTGGGAAATGCTTGAAGAGCTGCACAAGCGCGCGGCGCTGCTCGCGCGTAACGGAATTGCCGCGCTCGTCCTCCGGTATGCCGGAGAGGCGCACGAGCACGGGGATCATGGCGCGCCCGGCGAGGTCGGAAAGGCAGTTGCGGAACTCCCGGTTCTGATACTTCTCCAGGTCGCGCAGGATGCGCGCGTCAAGTTTCTTTTCGTCCAGGCCCGGCTTCAAATCAATCTCAAGGCGGTATTCCGCCTTGCCGAAATTGCGCATGTGCGCGCTGGCGCTGAGCACCAGCGGGCCGGAGACGCCGAAATGCGTGAACAGCATTTCCCCGAGTTCCTTATAGACGAGCTTGCCGTCCTCAAAGGCGGAGAGGGCCACGTTGCGCAGGGAAAAGCCCTGCATCTCGCGGCAAAAGGCGTCGGGAGACTCCAGCGGGACGAGGCTGGGGCGGCAGGGCGTTATTGTGTGGCCGAGCGAGCGGGCAATGGCGTAGCCGTCGCCGTTTGAGCCCGTGCCGGGATAGCTGAGCCCGCCGGTGCAAACCACGGCGCTGCGGCAGGCGATTTCCCCATCCGCGGCCTCCACGGCCTCCACCCCGCCGGGGCCGGCCTTGACGCCCAGCGCCTTCTCGCGCAGCACGCGCACCCCGTTATTGCGGCAGAGCCCTGCGAGCGCGCCCGCGATATCGCCGGCCTTGTCGGACTGCGGGAACACCCTCCTTCCCCGCTCGGTTTTCAGCGGGATGCCGAGGCCCTCGAAGAAGTCCATGGCGTCCCTCGACGAAAAGCGGTGGATGGCGCTTTGCAGGAAGCGCCCGTCGCCGGATATGGCCTCTATGAATTCGCGCGGCGTGCAGTCGTTCGTCACGTTGCAGCGGCCCTTTCCGGTTATGCGCAGCTTCCGGCCCAGCTCGCGGTTGGGCTCCAGCAGCACCGTGTCCAGCCCGCGCCCCGCGGCCAGGGCCGCGCAAAGCGTGCCGGCGGCCCCGCCACCTATTATGACGGCGTCAGCCCTCCGAGTTTTCAAACACATTGTATTCGCTCCATACCTGCTCGAGCTTTTTGAAGGTGTCGCTTATCGCGTCGCGCTCCTTGGAGCCCACCGCGATGACAAGGGCGTTCACAAGGCTGAGCGGCGCGACAAGGCTGTCCACAAAGGACACCATCTCGCTCTTCGCAAAGAGGCAGACGTCCGCCTTGCCGAAAAACGGCGAGCTCTCCGAGTCGGTGAGGCCGACAGTGGCCGCCCCGTGGTCCTTGGCGAAGCCCATGATTTTGGCCGAGCGGGCGGAATAGCGCGGGAAGGTGAAGCCTATAAACAGGTCGCCCTTACCGATACGGATGAGCTGCTCATACGCTTCGGCGGCGGAATTGTCGTCCACAAGGTGGACGCCCGCGCGTATCAGGCCCAGGTAATACGCGAGGAAGTCGGCAAGGGAACGCGAGGTGCGCGAGGCGAATATGTATATTTCCCTAGCGGCTACTATGCTGTCCACGACCTTGTTGAAGGCTTCCTGGTCGATCTCCTCGAGCGTGGTTTGAAGTTTGTCGATGTCGTCGCTCATGACGGCCTTGAGTATGTTCTTGTCGTCGAGCATGTCGCGGCTAGCCTCGATGCGCTGGACGCTCGTGAGGCGGGAACGGATCATCTCCTGCAGCGCCTTGCGCATGCCCGGATAGCCGTCGTAACCCAGCTCAGCCGCAAAACGCACGACCGTGGACTCGCTCACACCCACGGTCTTGCCCAGTTTGCCCGCGGTCATAAACGCGGCTTTATCATAATTTTCCAGGATGTACTTGGCAATCAGCCTCTGCCCCTTGGAAAACCCGGAATTGTCCCGGGAAATTAATGTAAGGATGTCCTTATCCATGTCACAGCCCCCATATGTAAAGCCGCAGACGCGGCGGAAACGTAATCAAAAATATTCTACACATTTTTTACGGATATTACAAGAGGGGAGAATGTAAACAATCAATCTTTCTTGCGTGGTAATTTAAAAGCTCTGACTTAATCTCGCTAATGATTGACCACCGTGCGGCTCCGGCCGGCTCAGCTAAGGCTTTTGATATATTCGAGCTCGGCGGGGGTCAGCTCTCGCCATTTGCCGCTTGGCAGCGCGCCCAGGCGCAGCTCGCCCTCGGCCGTGCGCAGCAGGCGCAGGACTTCTAGCCCGGAATGCGCGCAGATGCGCCTCACTTCCCGGTTGCGGCCCTCGTGGATCGTGAAGCGCAGGCGGGTCCTGGCACCGTCGGAGCCCAGGAGCTCTATGCGCGGCGGCCTGATGGGCTTGCCGTCCACGGCGCGGAGGGCTTCCATGGCGCGTATCTGGCCGTGGCTGACGGCGCCGCCCACGGTAACGGAGTAAACCTTCTCCACCTCGTGCGCGGGATGCATCAGCGCGTTGGCCGCCTCGCCGTCGTCGGTCATTATAAGCAGGCCCTCGCTGTTGAGGTCCAGGCGGCCCACCGGGTAGAGCCTCCGGCCCGCGCCGGCGACGAGGGCGGCGACGGTGCGCCTGCCCTTTTCATCCGAGAGGGTCGTGACGTAGCCGCGCGGCTTGTTGAGCATTATGTACATGCGCTCCGCGGGCTGGCGGAGCCTTTTGCCGTCGACCTCCACCTCGTCCACCTCCAGGTCGGCGGACATGCCGAGCCCGGCCGTAACGCCGTTTACCTTTACGCGCCCGGCGAGTATCAGCTCCTCGGCGCGCCGGCGCGAGGCTATCCCCGCGCCGGATATCAATTTTTGCAGTCTTTCCTTCATACTATTCCCCTGTCAGGTATATGGGCCGGAAAAGCCTTTCTGCGACCCTCCGCAGCGGCCCCGGGCGCCTGTAAACCGGCATGTCTTCCGCATAGACCAGCTCTACGGAGCCCAGCTCCACGCCGCCGCTCGAGGCGTATATCCGCCCGGCGGGCTCGCCCCGCCGTACAGGCGCTATTACCAGTGGCGGAAGTTCCAGCCCTATTTCGATTTCCGCGCCGCGTTCAACCGCCGCCCGGAGTTCCTCTTCCGGCATGGCCTCTATCCAGGCGCCCTCCCCGCCTGCGGCGGGGACGCGGAAGCGCGTATCCACCGCGGCGACGGTACGGCTCTCATACTTTTCAAAGGCCCAGTCATAGAGCGCGGCGTGGTCGCGCCAGTCGTCGCGGTCGCAGAGCGTGACGCAGACAAGCCTCAGCCCGTCCCGCTCGGCGCAGCTCACCAGGGTGCGGCCGGCGGCCTTGGTGTAGCCTGTTTTTACGCCGATACAGCCGTCGTAGCTTGTAAGCAGCTTGTTATGGTTATATATCTCACGGCCGTGTACGACGGCGCTCTTGGAGGAGACGATGCGCCTGAAGCCGTCGTCCTCCATTGCGTGCGCGGCAAGGCGGGCCATGTCTCGGGCCGAAGAATAGTGGCCCTCGGCGTCGAGCCCGCTGGCGTTGGCGAAGCGCGTGTTAGTAAGCCCGAGCGAGCGCGCCTTTTCGTTCATGAGCCCGGCGAAGGCTTCCTCGCTCCCCGCCGTGTGCAGCGCGAGGGCGGCTGCCGCGTCGTTGCCTGAGCACAGCATAAGCCCGTAGAGCAGTTCCTCGACGGTATAGCTCTCGCCCTCGCGCAGATACATGCTCGAACCCTCCCGGCCGGCGGAACGGGAATCTATTTTCACGCGCTCGCCGGGCGCGCAGTTCTCCAGCGCCACGAGGGCCGTCATAATCTTTGTCGTGCTGGCTATGAGCATTCTCTCATCCGGGTTGAGTTCATATAGCGCCCTGCCGGAGCCGGCGTCTATCAGTATCGCCGCTTTGGCGGAAACCTGTACCTGGGCAGGCTCCGCGGCCGCGGATACGCCCTGGCTGAGCAGCGCAAGGGCGAGCGCCAAAGCGCCTATCCTCTTCAAAATAGCACCACCTCGCATGGAAGTGGTGCTATTGTCTGCTGTTTTTGCTCGATTATGCCCCGGCCGGAGGCGTTTCGTCCTGCGCCGCGGGCTGCCCGCCGCCGGAGGCGCACTTTTTGTCCATGAAGGCCTCGGCCCTGTCAATAAGCTGGGGCACAAGGTCGATGACGCGGTCGAGGGTAGTGACGGCGGGCGGCTGGATGTTGAGCATACGCACAGAGCCGTCCTTGACTATGAGGAAACCGATGGGCTCGATCCTGATGCCGGCCCCGCTGCCGCCGACGCAGCCGTCGCGCTGCTTGACAAGGTCCCCGCCGCCGCCGGCGAAGCCGACGCTGACCCGGCTGACGGGCACAAGGGTCACGCCGTCGGGCGTGCTGACCGGGTCGCCCACCACGGTGTTGGCGTCGACCATTTCCTTTATCTTCGCTATGCTGGCCCTAAGAAATTCGGCCATCGGGGTCTGCATCTCGTTCATCTTTTTCCTTCCTTTCCTTTGCGGCGGCCTTTTCGGCCCTGGCCGCGTCCCTCTTGATTTTCAGGAAGCCCGCGCCCGCGGCAAGCGCGACGGCGAGGACCCTGGCCAAGTTCAGCGTTACGGTTATCCCGCCGTCCACGGCGGTGCGCTCGGCGTTAAAGTCGAGCCCGGTCTGCACATCGCTCTTCCTGACGTTGAAGGCCCGGCCCGCGGCCCCGCCGAGGGTGGCGGCGGCGCTGTTTATAAGCCCGTAGGCCATCGCGCCCTCATACGGGTCGGCGCCCGCCACGGTTATGTGCAGCACGAAGCGGTTCACGGTGAGCTTCCTGCGGAAGCGCGTCAGGGTCCTGCCGGCAAGGCGCAGGAGCTCGGGAACCATATCCTTTGTAATAAGCTGCGGTTTGGGCGTTTCCTCCCCTGCCGGCTTCCCCTGCTTTCCCTTCTTGGGCTTCGCGGCCTTCTTCGCCTTTTCCTTCCCGGCCTTTTTCGCCGCGGGCGGGTAGAGCTTCAAATCAAAGCAAAACACCCTTGCCGCCACGGTGAGCGCCCCGCCGGAATAGTCCGCGGAGACGCCGAAGGGCGTGAACAGCAGCAAAAGCAGTATCAGCAGTATTACCGCCAGTATTATCCATCCAATCAGGCGCTTCACCCCCTTTGCCGGGCTTCCGGCTTACTCCGCCTCTTTTTCCTCCATGTCTATCTCAAGCTGCTCGCCGCGGCTCCTGAGCTTTTCAACGGCGTCCTGCAGCTTTTCAAGCCCGTCCGACTCCGTGAGGTCCGGAAGCGTGGGCAGCTCGTCCAGGGAGCTCACGCCCATAACGCGCAGGAAAGCCTCTGTGGTGCGGTACAGCGTGGGCCGCCCAGGCGCGTCCAGGCGCCCGGCGGGCTCAATTAGCCCCTTTTCAGCCAGCGAAGAGACGGTGTAGGAGCTGTCGACGCCCCTTACCTGTTCCACATACGCGCGCGTGACGGGCTGGAAATACGCTATTATTGCCAGGGCCTCCAGCGCGCTCGGGCTGAGGCGCGGCGCGGCGCGGTGCTCTATTACCCTGGAAATGAGCTTGGCAAATTCGGGCGCGGAGCAAAGCTGTAGGGTCTTGCCCAGGTGCAGCAGCCTTATGCCCCGCGAGTTCTCCTCATAGTAGTCCCCGAGCTTCTTCGCCGTGGTGAGCACGTCCTCCTCGGATATGCCCAGCACCAGCGAGAGGCGCGCCGTGGGCACAGGCTCGCCGGACGCGAAGAGTATGGCCTCGAGCGCGGGCGCAAGTTCTATTATATCCATTAACTGTCTTCCTCTATGGCTTCCAGTATTTTTTCCGTGTCGCCGCCGGCAAATTCCAGCACCAGCTCGCCGCCGCGCTCGCTGAGCGTAAGCGAGCCCATGGAGCACAGCTCCAGGACGGAGAGGAACACCGCGACAATCTCGCTGCGGCTGCGGCTCTCCCCGCAGAGCTCGCCCAGCGTAGCCGGGCCCTGGCGGCTGAGGCGCTCTATGAGCTCGCGGGATTTGTCCCTCACGCCGTAGATAATGCGCTTTGGCGCGAGCTTCAGGAGCTCCTGAGGCGCGGGAGGCTTCGCGTCCGGGCGCATATAGACCGAGCAGAGCGCGGCCAGCAGCTCCGCGGGCTCATGCCTGTAGTCATAGGCCTTGGCCGCGGGGCTGAGCGGCTCCTGCGTCCGGGTAAAGAGGTCCCTGCCGTTTTCGCTCATGCCGCCGAACTCGGGCAAAACCTGCTTTATGCGCTCCCGTGCGCCCTTGGCCTTGAGCTGTTCCAGGCTGGAAACAAGCTGTTCGAGCTCGCTTATCTCCTTATCGGAAGCGAGGAGCGTGCGCGTCTTGATGTACAGCAGGTAGGCCGCCATCTGGACGAACTCGCTCGCTATCTCCAGGTCCATGCGCTGCATCTCGTCCAGGTAGGCGAGATACTGGTCGAGTATATCCGCGACGGAGATATCGCGTATCTCAATCTTGTTTTTACTCAGGAGCTGCAATATAAGGCTGAGCGGGCCCTCAAAGTCCGCGAGGGAATCGTCCCTCTCGCGTATCACGCCCTCAAGGCGGAAGGTCGGGTCGGTCATACAAAGAGCCTCACAAGGTCGAAGCCCCACTCGGCGACGAGGAACAGGCGGCTGAACACCCAGTTGGACGCGGCGGTAAGCGGGTCTATGGGCATACGGTTCATCACGACGACAAGCGCAAGCAGGATTATCATGCCGTAGCGCTCATAGTACATGAGCTTGGCGTAGGCGCGCTCGGACACGAAGGAGTAGAGCACCTTGCTGCCGTCGAGCGGTGGTATGGGTATGATATTGAAAAGGGCCAGCGTAAGGCTCAGATAGGCCGTGATATACACTGTTTCAAGGACATAGTAGCCAAAGCCCGTGTTATAAAGGGGGATATACAGCAGCCCGTAGATGAAAAGGGCTACGACGCAGATTATCAGGTTGGCCACAGGCCCCGCGGCGGCGGTTATCGCCATACCCCGCTTGGGGTCGGAAAAGTTGTTCATATTCACCGGCACGGGCTTCGCCCAGCCGAAGTGGAAAACGGCCAGCATTACGAGGCCTATTATATCTATATGCTTTATCGGGTTCAAGGAAAGGCGGCCGGCGCGCTTCGCCGTCCCGTCGCCCAGGCGCAGCGCCGCGTAGCCGTGGGCGCACTCATGGAAGGTGATGCAGATAAGGGCCGGGAGCACGCTGAGCAGGATTTGAATCGGCACGGACCAGTCCAGCCCGCGTATTATCGCTTGAAAGTCGTTCATAAGACACCTCATTGTTGATTATACCAACAACTCCATTTAAAAACAAGAGCGGGCCGCGCAAATTTACACGGCCCGCCCGATTTTGTTTATATGGCGCTGAGTATTTCGGCGAGGAGCTCGTTCCTCCCCGTGCCCTTTTCTGCGGAGAAAGCTATGACCTTTATGCCCTCAGGCAGGGAAAGCGTCTCGCGTATAAGTGAAATATTGGCCTCGCAGGCGGTCTTGGATATCTTATCGCATTTGTTGGCCACGACCACGAAGGGGCGGCCGGAGGATTTAAACCATTCGGCCATGGTGACGTCGTCGCCCGTGGGCTTGTGCCTCGCGTCGACTATATGGACGCCGAGGGAGATGCGCCCGCTTTCGGCGAAATAGCTCTCCATGAGCTTGGCCCAGCGGTCGCGCTCCGCCTTGCTGACCGCGGCGTAGCCGTAGCCCGGCAGGTCGACGAACCAGCACTGGCCGTCGATGTCGAAGTAGTTGACGTGTACGGTTTTCCCGGGCTGCGAGCCCACGCGCGCAAAGTTCCTGCGGTTAAGCAGGCGGTTGATTACGGAGCTCTTGCCCACGTTGGATTTGCCCGCGAAGACAACGGCCCGGCGGCCGTCGCGTATGAAGTCCCTGGGCGAGGCGGCGGAGCGGACGAATTCGGCTCGGTTCAGGTTTATCGGCATTTCACTGTCCTATTCTGGCGCCGCTTGAAGAGGCGGCCTGCGGCACTACGGCGTTATTGGCGCCCGGAGCGACGTCCAGGCGGTTGAGGGCGACGTCGAGTATGTCGTCGACGTGTTCGGCTGTTACGAACTTGAGGCTGTCGCGCACGGCCGGGTCGATTTCTTCGAGATCGGGTTCGTTCGCCGCGGGTATTATCACCGTGCTCACCCCGGCGCGCAGCGCGGCCATGGTCTTCTCCTTCAGGCCGCCTATAGGCAGTATGCGCCCGCGGAGGGTGATCTCGCCCGTCATGGCGAGGTCGCGCCGCACGGGGATACCCGTAAGGGCGGAGATGACGCCGATGCAGATGGTGATACCGGCGCTCGGCCCGTCCTTGGGCACCGCGCCCTCCGGGAAGTGGATATGGATGTCCCGGTTCTTGTAGAATTCCGGGTCTATGCCGAGGCGCCCGGCGCGCGAGCGGATATAGGTGATAGCCGCCTTGCAGCTCTCCTTCATCACGTCGCCCAGGTTGCCGGTGAGCTCGAGACGGCCCGTGCCCTCCACCACGCCGGCCTCCACATCTAGCACTTCGCCGCCGACCGCGGTCCAGGCCAGGCCGCGCACAAGGCCGATCTCGTCGCGGGCGTATACGGTCTCCGGCTTATACTTTGCCGGGCCAAGCAGGCCCTCCAGCTTGCCCGCCCTGACGGCGAGGGATTTGTACTCGCCCTTGGCTATGCCGGCGGCGCACTTGCGGCAAACGGCGGCCAGCTCGCGCTCAAGCAGCCTTACGCCGCTCTCGCGGGTGTAGAGGGTTATTATTTCGCGTATAGCCCCGTCGCTGACGCGCAGGGTGCTGCCGTTCAGGCCGTGGCGCTTGCGCTGCTTTGGCAGGAGGTGGCGTTTGGCGATCTGCAGCTTTTCCTCGTCGGTATAGCTCGAGAGCTCGATGACCTCCATGCGGTCGAGCAGCGGGCGGGGTATCGTGTCCGTCGTGTTGGCGGTGGTGATAAAGAACACGCCCGAAAGGTCTATGGGTATCTCCATGTAGTTGTCGCGGAATTTGCCGTTCTGCTCCGTGTCAAGGGCCTCCAGCAGCGCGCTCGAAGGGTCGCCGCGGTAGTCGGAGCCGAGCTTGTCGATCTCGTCGAGCACCATGACCGGGTTCATGCTTCCGGCCTGTATGAGCCCGTTTACAATCCTGCCCGGCATGGAGCCGATATAGGTTTTGCGGTGGCCGCGTATTTCCGCCTCGTCGTGTACGCCGCCGAGGGCGACATGGCTGAGCTTGCGGTTCATGGCGCGGGCTATGCTCATGGCGATGCTCGTCTTGCCCGTGCCCGGCGGGCCGACAAGGCAGAGCACGCTGCCCTTTATATCCGGCGCGAGCTGGCGCACGGAGAGGAACTCTATTATGCGCTCCTTGACCTTCTCAAGGCCATAGTGGTCCTCGTCGAGCATCTTCTGCGCGCGCTTGACGTCCACCGTCTCGCGCGTATACATATTCCAGGGTATTTCAAGGCAGGTGTCCAGATAGCCGCGTATAACGCTGGCCTCGGCGGAGCCGAAGGGCTGGCGGCTCAGGCGCGTGACCTCCTTGAGGAGCTTTTTCTCAACGTCTTCGGAGAGGCCGAGGGACTTGATTTTGCTGCGGTATTCGTCGAGCTCCTGCGGGGTGTCGTCGTCGCCGAGCTCGCTCTGGATCACCTTGAGCTGTTCGCGCAGGTAGTAGTCGCGCTGGCTGCGGTTCATGGCCTCCTGCGTGCTCTCGCTGATGTCGCGCTCAAGGCCGAGCAGCGTGAGCTCGCGGTTCACAAGCCCGCACAGCTTTGCGAGGCGGCGGCTGGGGCGCAGTTCCTCCAGCAGGGCCTGCTTTTCCTCGGGCTTCAAATAGACGTTCTGCGCCACAAAGTCGGAAATATACGACGGGTCGTTGCTCGCGGCGATGCCTATGAGGGACTCCGCGGGCTTGTTGCCGCTGGCCTCGGTGTACTGGCCGAAGAGCCCTATGCAGCGGCGGCACAGCGCCTCCGTCCTTACCGTAACCTTCTCCGGCACGTCGGGCAGGGGCTCGACCTCGACATACAGGCAGGGCGAGTCCGTGACCAGGGCGCTTATCTTGCCGCGGCCTATGCCCTCGACCATCACCCGGATGGTCTTGCCGCCCGGCTGCCTGAGCATCTGCCTCACGCGGCACACAGTGCCTACGGCGTGGATATCGTCCAGGAAGGGCAGGTCGCAGGTCATATCCTTCTGCGCTGTGAGGAAGATGATCTGGTCCTCCCCCATCGCTATGTTCAGCGCGGCCGCGCTCATCGGCCGCTCTACGTCAAAGTTCAGGAGCATATCCGGGAAGACAGACAGGCCCCGAAGCGGCAGGGCGGGCATAGCCCTGGCCGTATCGAATTTCTTGCTGCTCATAAAGGCACTCCTTTCGTGCACATGGGAAAAACGCCCGGGCGGGCAGGGGAACTGGTAATAACAGACATGATGAGCGTCAAGCGTCTATTATTACATTGCCCGCTTATACGCGCGCGGGGACGGATGAGCTCCGTCCCCTAACCTTATCGCCGCATGTCAGGAAGCGCTTTCGCCGGGCTCCTGCCTGTGAGTCACAAGCGGCTCGGTGCTGTTCCTGACGGAGTCGGCCGTCACAATGACCTTTTCAATACTCGGGTCGGAGGGCACCTTATACATTATGCCCGTCATGACCTTCTCCATGACGCTGCGCAGGCCGCGCGCGCCGATCTTCATCTCTATAGCCCTGTCGGCTATGGCGCCGAGGGCCTCTTCCTCGAACTCCAGAACCACGCCGTCATAGTCGAGCAGCGCCTTATACTGCTTGGTCATGGCGTTTTTGGGTTCCTTGAGTATGCGAACGAGGTCGTCGCGCTTTAGGCTCTCAAGGCTTGTAACCACGGGCAGGCGGCCAATGAGCTCGGGTATTATGCCGAACTTCAGGAGGTCGTGGCTCTGCACCTCCTGCATGAGCTCGCCGACGTCGCGCTCGGCGGTGGATTTTATATCCGCGCCGAAGCCCAGGCTCTTGCGGTCGGTGCGGCGCTCAATAATCTTATCGAGCCCGTCGAAGGCGCCGCCGCAGATAAAGAGTATATTGGTCGTATCGACGTGTATGAACTCCTGATGCGGGTGCTTGCGCCCGCCCTGGGGCGGGACGTTCGCCACGGTGCCCTCAAGCAGCTTCAGCAGCGCCTGCTGCACGCCCTCGCCGGAGACGTCGCGCGTGATGGAGGTGTTCTCGCTCTTGCGGGCTATCTTGTCTATCTCGTCGACGTAGATTATGCCGCGCTCAGCGCGCTCGACGTCGAAATCGGCGGCCTGGAGCAGCTTGAGAAGGATGTTTTCCACGTCCTCGCCGACGTAGCCGGCCTCGGTAAGAGTCGTGGCGTCGGCAATGGCGAAGGGCACCTTGAGCATACGGGCGAGCGTCTGCGCGAAGAGGGTCTTGCCGGAGCCGGTGGGGCCGATCAGCAGGATGTTGCTCTTCTGGAGCTCCACGTCGTCGTTCTCCTGGTGCATTATGCGCTTATAGTGGTTATATACCGCGACGCTCAGGACAATCTTCGCCTTTTCCTGGCCGACGATATAGTCGTCGAGCCTGGCGCGTATCTCCGCCGGCTTTGGGAGCTCGCCTATGTCCGGCAGGGCCTTGCCGCGGCCGTCCTGCTCGCCGCCGCCGGCGCACTCGCCAAGTATGTTCATGCAGAGCCGGACGCACTCGTCGCAGATATAGGCGTCCTGCCCCGCTATCAGGCGCTTCACAGCCGGCTGCGGTTTGCCGCAGAAGGAGCAGCGTATTGACTTTCTGTCGTCGTTTCTTGCCATAATTTACATTACACCTTTTGCGGGCGCCCCGGGGTCCCGGAGCGCCCTGATTGGATTTTTCAGCGCTTATAGATGACCTTGTCGATAAGGCCGTACTGCACGGCCTCTTCCGCGGGCATGAAGTTGTCGCGCTCGGTGTCTATGGCGATTTGCTCGATGCTCTTGCCGGTGTTCTCGGCGAGGATGCGGTTGAGCTTTTCGCGGGTGCGGAGCATCCATTCGGCCTGGATCTTGATGTCGCTGGCCTGGCCCTTGGTGCCGCCGCTGGGCTGGTGGATCATAATCTCGGCGTTGGGCAGTGCGATGCGCTTGCCCTTCGTCCCGGAAGAGAGCAGGAACGCGCCCATGCTGGCGGCCATGCCGATGCAGATGGTGGACACGTCGCACTTGATGTACTGCATGGTGTCGTAGATTGCCATGCCGTCGGTGACGGAACCGCCGGGGCTGTTGATGTAGAACTGGATGTCTTTATCGGGGTCCTGCGCCTCGAGGTAGAGGAGCTGGGCGACGATAAGGCTGGCTGTAGTGGAATTGACCTCCTCGCTGAGCATAACGATGCGGTCGTTGAGCAGGCGCGAGAAGATGTCGTAAGAGCGCTCGCCGCGCGAGGTCTGCTCTACAACATACGGTACTAAACTCATTTATTATGTTCCTCCTTGGATTAATATACTCTTAAATGAGCTTAACCGGTTTGAAACGCGCTTAGTCGCGGGTTATTCTGCGGGGGCCTCCTCGGTGGGGGCGGCCTCTTCCTCCGGCTTGGGCTCGGTCTTTACGGCGGTGGAATAGAGGACGTCGGCGGCCTTGCGGCGGACGATATCCTGGACCATGAGGTTCTCGTCGATCATGTCCTTGATCTTCTCGGCCTCGGCGCCGTAATCAGAGGCCAGCTTGTTCAGGAACTCGGTCTTGTCTTCCTCGGTGGCCTCGATATTCTCGGCCTTGGCGACGGCGTCAAAGAGGAGCTCGGCCTTGACCTGCTGCTCCGCGCTGGGACGCATCATGGCGTAGAAGCTGTCCTCGGTGAGGCCAAGGGTCTTTATAACGTCCTCGCGCTTGGCGCCGCGGACGCCCATGGACTCGGCGTAGTTCATAAGGAACTCGTCGGCCTTCTCGTTAATCATGCTCTGGGGCACGGTGACGCTCATGTTCTCAACGGCCTTGGCGACGACGGCATTCTTGAAGTCGGCGTCCGCGGCGGCGCTCTTGCGCTCGAGCGTCTTGGCCTTCAGGTCGGCCCTGTACTCGTCAAGGGTGTCGAACTCACTGACGTCCTTGGCGAACTCATCGTCGAGCTCGGGCAGCTGCGGCTCGCGCACGGCGTGGATCTTGACCTTAAAGGTGGCGTCCTTGCCGGAGAGGTTGTCGGCATACTGGTCGGGGAAGGTGACGTTGACCTCGCCGTCCTTTTCGGCCTCCATGCCAACGAGCTGCTCCTCAAAGCCGGGGATGAAGGCGCCGGAGCCCACCTCGAGGGTGTAGTTCTCGGCCTTGCCGCCCTCGAAGGCGGCGCCGTCAACGAAGCCCTCAAAGTCGAAGACAATCGTATCGCCGTTCTGCACGGGGCGCTCGACGTCGATATAGCGGGCGTTGCGCTTGCGCGCGGCCTCGACCTGGGTGTCGATCTCGTCGTCGGAGACTTCAGGCTCGGTGTACGGGGCCTCCAGGCCCTTGTACTCGCCGAGGGTGACGGCCGGATAGAGGTCGGTGGCGAAGGTGATGGTGCAGGCCTTGTCGTCGCCGACGTTGTAGTCGGCTACGGAGGGGGTACCGACGGTGTCGAGCTCCTGGTCCTTGACGGCGAATTCAAAGGCCTCGGGGGCTATCTCCTGCACAGCCTCGTCATGGAAAATGTCGGCGCCGTACATGCCCTCGATAACGGCGCGGGGGGCCTTGCCCTTGCGGAAGCCGGCGACATATATGCTGTTCTTGAGCTTCCTGTAGGCCTTGTTGACGGCGGCGTCAAAGTCGGCGGCGTCAATCTCGACCTGGAAGATGGCGGTATTGTTGTCTTTCTTTTCAACGTTCTTGACGAGCATGGGGTGGATTCCTCCTAAATATTTATGGGTAAAAAATTTTCCTTGAAAATTTACGCGCAAGCATTATAGCAGATTGCGCAAATAAAAGCAATCTTTATTCTTTAATTTTCCCGTCATCGCGCACCTTGTACGGCCTGAAAAGCAGGTGGTCGGCGCTGACGAGCTTGAACTTGACCCCGCGCTCCACGCCCTCGAAGGCGGCCAGGCAGCCCTTGCCGTGTATATGTCCGTAGTAGCACTCCCTTACGCCGTAGCTTTCCAGCAGCCCGAGTATCTCCGGGCACTCATAGTTCATGAACTTGGGCGGATAGTGTAGGAAAACGATCTTCTCCCTATCCCCGGCGGCTTTCAGCGAGGCCTCGAGGCGCATTATCTCACGGAGCATTATCTTCTTGTCGTGCGCGGCGGAGCGCTCCTCCTCATAGAACCAGCCACGGGTGCCGCAGATTGCCGTCTCCCCGTAGAGCAGGCAGTTGTTGTTCAATATTTCTATCGTGCCGACGCCGTTGGCCTCAAAAAACTTGTAGGCCTTGGAGGCGGTGCTCCACCAGTAGTCGTGGTTGCCCTTCAGGACTATCTTCCTGCCCGGCAGGCGGTCTATGAAAAGGAAGTCCTCCCTCGCCTGCTCCATGCTCATACCCCAGCTCAGATCGCCGCACAGCACGGTGGTGTCCTCGGGGCCGAGCGCGGAGAAGCCCTCAAGCAGCTTATCCACATAGCCGCTCCAGCGCCCGCCGAAGACGTCCATAGGCTTGTCGGCGGCCAGGGAGAGGTGCAGGTCCCCTATTGCGTAAAGCGCCACTGCGTACCTCCCGTATAAGTTTCAGCCGCCGGGGAATAATAAACCTGCCCGCAAGGGCAATCCAACACACGGAGGCTAAATTATGGCTGACAACAAAAAGCGCGCTGCCATTGGCTGCGACGCCGAAAACTGCGAGTACAATGAACACGGCTCCGCCTGCGGCGCGGAACGCATCCGCGTGGACGGCAGGACGGCCCACACCACGGGCGAAACGAGCTGCTCCACCTTCAAGCCCAAGGACGGGACCAGGTTCTGACGGGGCTCCGCCGCAGGCGCGGCGGAGCTACATAGCGGTAATTACTCAGAAAGGAATTCCCCGACGGCGGCGGCCATGCCCTCAGGCTCGACGCAGAGCGTGAAGCGCTCGCCGCGGCCGGCGAGCCCGGCGAGGTTCGCGGGTGCGGGCACGCCGGTGACGCCCTCAAGGCGGCCGATTAATTCATGCCCGGGCGCGGTTGCGTTTTCGCCCAGGGCGGAGAGCACGGCGGAGCAGAACTTATATGGGCTGGCGGTGGAGACGACCGCGGCGGGCGTGTCGTCGCCCGTGCCGCAGCGGTAGGCGCTGAGCACGGCGCTTGCGACGGCGGTATGCGTGTCGATAAGGTAACCGTGTTCGGCCCAGACTCGGGCGATTTCGGCGAGCGCGCCGTCGCCGGTGCAGAACCCGGCGGAAAACTCGCTCTTTATCTTGGAGAGCGTCTCCTCCCCCACTTCGTAGCGGCCCTGTTCGCTGAGCTGCGCCATCCACCCGGAGACCTTGCCGCAGTCCCCGGTCAGGAAGTAGAGCAGGCGCTCGAGGTTGCTGGAGACGAGTATGTCCATGCTTGGGCTGTTCGTGAGGTGGAATTCGCGCCGGCGGTCGTATACGCCGGTGGAGATAAAGTCGGTGAGGACGTTGTTCTCATTGCTGGCGCATATAAAACGCTCGACCGGCAGGCCCATACGCTTCGCCATCCAGCCGGCGAGGATGTTGCCGAAGTTGCCCGTGGGCACGCAGAAATTCATACTCTCGCCCGGGGCTATGAGCCCGGCGTTCACGAAATCGCAGTAGGCGGAGAAGTAATAGGCTATCTGCGGCAGCAGGCGGCCCCAGTTGATGGAGTTAGCCGAGGAGAGGAACCAGCCCTTCCCGCGCGCGAGCTCGGCGAAGGCCCTGTCGGAGAATATGCGCTTGACGCCTGCCTGCGCGTCGTCAAAGTTGCCCTCGACGGCGCATACGTTGACGTTCGAGCCGGCCTGCGTGACCATTTGCAGCCGCTGCACGTCGCTCACGCCGTCGCGCGGGTAGAATACTATTATCTTCGTGCCAGGCACGTCCGCGAAGCCCTCGAGCGCCGCCTTGCCCGTGTCGCCGCTTGTGGCGACAAGTATGCAGACGCCGAGCTCCACGCCGCGCTTCCTGAGCGAAGCGGTGAGCAGGCGCGGGAGCATCTGCAGCGCCATGTCCTTAAAGGCGCTGGTGGGGCCGTGCCAGAGCTCTAGGTAACCGGTGTTCTCGTCCACAAAACGGACGGGCGCGGTCCCGGGGGAGTCAAAATTGTCCGCATACGCCGCGGAGCAGAGCGAAGCCACTTCCTCCGCGCTGAACTCGCCGAGGAAGGGGGCCATGACCCTCGCCGCCCTCTCGCGGTAGCCGAGGCGGCCCAGGGCGGCTATGTCCTCCGCCGAGAACTGCGGGAAGCGCTCAGGCACATACAGGCCGCCGTCGGGCGCGAGGCCCCTGATTATAGCTTCTGCGGCGCCGACCTTTTCCCGGGCAGAACGGGTGCTGAAATAATCCATACCTTTATCCCCTGTCAAAATGCGTTTTCTATATGGTTGAAGGCGACTTTGCCGCCGTCCTGGATGACCTCGACGACGTCGAAGCGCGGCTGGAGGCTTACGGGGTTCTCCGCGAGCCAGTTCTCCGCTGTCAGGCGGATGCGCCGCTGCTTGCGGAAGCCGACCGCCTCGCGCGGCTCGCCGTAGTCGCGCCGCGACCTGTATTTTACCTCGACGAAAACAATATAACCCGGTCCCGGCGCGGAAAACAGGCCGAGCAGCCCGGCGCGCGGGGAATACTCCGCGATGATGTCTATCTCGCCCATGCGGCAGGAGTAGTTGCGCGCGGCAATCCTGTAGCCCTTCCCCTCTAAATATTCAGCGCAAAGGCCCTCGGCCTCGCGCCCGGTGAGCCCGCCCTGCATCAGTGCAGCACCTTCAGGAAGCTGAGCCTGTGCTCCGCGCATGGGCCGAGCTCTCGGAGGGCCGCGTAGTGGGCCTTCGTGCCGTAGCCCTTGTGCCTGGCGAAGCCGTAGCCGGGGTATTTCTCCTCGAGGGAGCACATGTACCTGTCCCTCGTCACCTTGGCGATAATGCTGGCCGCGGCTATGGAGGCGCAGCGCGCGTCGCCCTTTACAATGGCGCGGCTGGGGTATTCTATCCCCGCGTCCCTGTTGCCGTCTATTAACGCGAGCCCTACCTCCACGCCGAGGGCGGCGATGGCCCTGTTCATGGCGAGGTAGGTGGCGTTCAATATGTTCAGCTCCTCTATCTCCGCGACATCTGCGAAGGCCGCGGCGCAGGCGGCGGCTTTCGCGGTTATAATTGGGTAGAGCTCCTCCCGGCGCTTGGCCGTAAGCTGCTTGGAGTCGTTGAGCCCGGGTATCTCTATGCCCCGGGGCAGTATCACCGCCGCGGCGCACACGGGCCCCGCGAGCGGGCCGCGCCCGGCCTCGTCCACGCCGCAGATAACGCCGAAGCCCTCCTCATACAGGGCGTCCTCTATCTCCCAGAGCGGGCTCATGCCTCATCCTCCGGGCGTTCAAGCGTCATCCGGCCCAGCTTCCCGCCGCGGCACTCGTCGAGCAGCACGGCGCTCATCCTCTCGGTGTCGTACTCGCCGCGCCCGGCGAGGAAGCCGCGGTTCTTGGCGCACAGCTCGAGCATTTCCCAGCCCGCCATGCCGGAGGCGGCGTCGAGCTTATAGCGCTGCCTTATAGCCTCCGGGTAGAGCCGCGCAAGGCGCACGAGGAAGTTCGCGGCGAGGGTCTCGCGGTCGAGCACGTCGTCCTTTATAGCGCCCGTCACGGCCAGCAGCTCACCGACCTCTTGGGAATCGAAGCGCGGCCAGAGTATGCCCGGCGTGTCCAGCAGCTCGAGGCCGCGGTCGACCGTTATCCACTGCCGCCCGCGGGTGACCCCCGGCCTGTCCGAGACGGCGGCCGCCTTTTTGCCGGCGACGCGGTTGATGAAGGTGCTCTTGCCCACGTTGGGTATGCCCAGCACCATGACGCGCAGGGCCCTAGTGGCCTGGCCCTTCGCCGCCCTCTGGGCCAGCAGCTCCTTCAGCAGCGAGCGCACGGCCGGGGCAAAGTTCCCGACGCCCTTTCCCGACTTGCAGTCCGTCTCAATCACCGCAAGGCCCAGGCCCTTGAAATACTCGCGCCACAGCGCCGTCGCCTTCGGGTCGGCGAGGTCGGCGCGGTTGAGTATGACGAGCCGCGGCTTGCCGGAGGCGAGGGAGTCTATATCCGGGTTGCGGCTGGCCATGGGTATGCGCGCGTCCAGGATTTCGCAGACGGCGTCCACATTCTGCACGTTCGCGCTTATCATGCGCCCGGCCTTGGTCATGTGGCCGGGATACCACTGTATATTCAGCTTTTCAAGTCCGTTGTCGGCCATCAATCGTATACGCTCCCAAAATTCTTGAGCGGGAAGAGCGTGCAATACACCTTCCCCATTATGCACCTCTCGTCCACAAAGCCTATGACGGAGTAGCGGCTGTCGGTGGAGTGGTTGCGGTTGTCGCCCATGACAAACACGCAGTTTTCCGGCACGGTTACGGAGCCGTTGAAATCCAGCGCCTCAATCGTGGGCTCGGCGATGTAGGGCTCGTCGAGCGGCTGGCCGTCGACGTACACCACGCCCTGGTTGAAGTCGATGTCTATAGTCTGCCCCTCCGTGGCGATTACGCGCTTAACAAGCGGTTCCTCGCGGTACTCGTCCTTGCGGAAGACGACTATGTCGCCCTGCTTGGGCGTATAGAAGAGGTCAGAGACTATTATCTTGTCCCCTGGCTCAAGCGTGGGCAGCATACTCTCGCCCACGACGTCCACAAGCCGCACGAAAAAAGAAAAGAGCAGCACGCAGACGATGATCGCCACGACGATGCACTGCATCCAATCATATATGTCCCGCCGGAAACTGCGCTCTTCCTTTGCAGGCTTCTCCGGCTTAGTAATCTCGTTCATGACGCTACCTCGATAAAAGAACTGTCTTTTTATTATACAAGCTATACGCCCCCGTGGCAAGCAAAATCTTGTAAAGCAAAACCCGCCGGTATTCCGGCGGGTTTTGCTCTTTTGTTATCAAGCTGCCGCTCGCAGGGTCAGATGCGCTCCTTGACCTTGGCCTTCTTGCCAACGCGGTCGCGCAGGTAGTACAGCTTGGCGCGGCGGACCTTGCCGCGGCGGAGAGTCTCGACGGAGACGATCGTGGGGGAATGCACCGGGAAGACCTTCTCGCAGCCGACGCCGTAGCTGATGCGGCGGACGGTGATGGTCTCGTTGATGCCGCCGTGCTTCTTTGCGATGATGGTGCCGTCGAAGGCCTGGTTGCGGACGCGGTTGCCTTCCTTGACGCGCACGGTGACGCGCACGGTGTCGCCCACGTTCATCTCGGGAAGCTCGGGCTTCATGTACTTCTCGTTCAGGGTCTTGATAAGATCCATTTTTTTATCCCTCTTTCGGTACGGACGTTCATGACCGGCGTACTATGGCTGCGGCAGAGGACCATCCTGATTATGCGCACTGCGCAAGCTAAAGTATAATACCATAAGCGATGCCCAAATGCAAGAGGGAATTCGGGAAAATCATAACTTTTTTATCGCTCTCACCCACTCGTCCATCGCGGCGGCGTCCGCGCCGCTCCTCGGGCAGATTATATACCAAAAGAGTCGGCAGGTAAAGCTCATGAGCACATTTCGAAGACTTCGTCGAAGATTGCGCCCGGCATATAGGCGCAAATCCTGCTCGCGCTGCCGTCATATTTCACACAGCCGTTTTCAAAAAGCCGCAGGGCCACGGCCGTGCCGTCGGCGAGCTCAAAATACAGATGCGCCTCGGCGTAGCCGTAGTCATAGATATCGCCGTTTTCGCTCCCGCGGCCCCAGTCCTGCATGGGCGAAGCCAGGAGCGTGGCGACAAAGGGTTCAAGCGTTTCCGGGTCTATAGCGCGCCGGTTGTCTATCCCCAGCTCCCAGTCCGCGTCTGAGACGGAGTAAGCGGAGACGTATTCCTCAACGTGCAGGCAGGTTTCAAACAGATCCGCGCCGGAGTACAGCCAGAGGCCGCCGAGGCAGTCATAGAGCTCCGCGCCCTCCCCGCCCGCGAGGGCGAGGCGGAAGTTTGTGTCGTAGCCGCGGACGGAATAGACCTCCCCGCCCACGCTTGACGCGCCCTCGACGTATTCCTCCGAGCCCGACCACTCGTCTATATCAGCCGTAGGCGAAAAGACGTAATCTCCGAGCAGAGAAGAAGGGACGTACTGCCCGGTCTGAGTATACATGCGCCCGCCGTAGATAAAGAAGCCTATCATATCCGCGGCCATGCCTGCCTCCGGCGCTTCCGGCATGGGCTCGGGCTCGATATAGGCCGGCTCCCAGGTCGGGGCGGGGACCATGACGCCGTTGCCCGGCTCAGCCGCGCCCGGCGTGGGCGCGGGAGAAGCGGCCTCCGGCGCGGCGGCCGGCGCGTCCCACGGCTGCCAGGCGAAGACGGCTATTGCCGCGCAGGCGGCGAGGGCGGCAATGGACAGCGCGGCCGCCCGGCGCGTCTTCCTTGGCGCGGCGGCCTCGTCAATGTACTTGCCGGAGATACCGCCAAACGCCGTGAATATGTCTTTATCAGTCACAGAAGTTCCTCCTTTTCGAGGTAAGCGCGGAGCTTGGCGCGCGTGCGGTGCAAAAGCGAGCGCACGGCCTGCTCGCTCATGCCGTTCCGGCCGGCGATCTCCTGGATCGGGGCGCACTCAAAACAGCGCTGGACGAAACAGCGCCTGGCCCGCGCGCCCTGCGTCTCCAGGAAGGCGTCCACAGCACGCGCAAGGGCCTCGGCGTCGAGTCTGTCGGCGGCGGAGCCCGGGGCGGGCACGCACTCGGCCAGCTCGTCGAACACGGCCATGGGCTCTCCCCCGCCGCGCTTTTGCGCCGAGCCGCGCTCAAGCATCTCCAAGGCCTCTAGCCGGGCGGCCTTCGCCAGCCAGGCCCTGAGCGAGCGCGGCCTCTCGGGCGGGATGCGCCTCCACGCGGCCATATAAGCGTCGGCTTCACATTCCTCGGCGTCTTGGGCGCTGCCGGTGACGTTCAGCGCTACCCGGCGGATATAGGCGCCGTATTTGCCGCGGCATTCGGCGAGCGCGCTCTCGTCGCGCGCGAAAAAGAGCTCGATTATACCGGCGTCGTCCATGGCGCGCCTCCTTAATGCGAAAGTACTTTCACCCTTAAAGCGGGGATTTCCACGCGGCTGTTGCGGGAAAAAATAAAAAAGCCCGCGCGTGCGGGCTCAGGGTATGTGCGTAACAATATTCTGAAGGAGCCCGGCCACGGCGTCCACGCCGGCGGCGCGCTCGCCGTCCATGGCCCGGAGCACGGACCCGGCGATGAACACGCCGAGGTCCTCGGGCAGGCCGTTTGCATAGAGGCAGCTGCGGGCGTCGATTTTCTCGAGGTCGATTATCTCGTCGTCGTAGTCGATCAGGTCGCATTTATTCAGGAAGATCCCCTCGACGCGCCCTATGCCCATGGCGCGGAAATCGGGATTGATCGCGCCTATGCCCTCCCCGGCGTCAACGACCAGGTACCAGCAGTCGGCGGCCGGGCGTTTGCCGTTAAAGTCGCGGAAATGCAGCTCCACAAGGCGCAGCTCCACGCCCTTCATGCGTATAGCGCAGCCATAGGCCGTCCGCTCGCCCGCGCCGCCCCTCTCAGCAATGCCGGCGATGAAGTCGAGCAGGGCGCTTATACCGGCCCGGTCGCCGCCGAGCAGGCCTACGGTGAAAACTTTTCTTATGTCTGACATTTTAAACTCACCTCAGTTTTTTCATGCCCGGCGAAGGGCCCGCGCGATGAACCCGTCCTTCATCTGAAGGCCTTCATGTCCTTATCGAAAAAGTCAAGGCGCTTCCAGGCCGCGAAATCGGGCGCCAGGGCCTCGGGAAGGGCCTTTACGAGCAAATCCGGGTTCACGGTCGGCTCCTGCGCCGAGACGGTGCACAGGACGCGGACGCCGCCCTCGCAGTTCTCAAAGGAGAAGTCCCGCGCGTTCCCGGCGAGCTCGAACACGCCCTCGCCGCGCTTCGTGCGGCGCACGACGGGGATGCTCTCCCTGGAATAGAACTGCTCCAGCGCGGGAATATCCGGCGCGCCCTTATCGTATTCAAATACCCCCTCGCAGCGCAGCCATTTAATCTCCGAGGCCTTCCGCGCGGGCTCATAGCACTCTGTAAAACGTATTCCGCCCGGGCTGACGGCGTTCAGCTCTTCCGGCAGCGCGGCCAAATCCACGTCCCTGGTCACGCGGAAATCCATGAGCTCGCAGGCGCTCTCCACGCCTACGGAAAGGGGCACGCAAATGGAAATAAGCGCGTGCGGGTTGAAGCCCTCGGAATACTTGAGCGGGGCGCCCGCGCGCAGGAAAATGCGCTGTACGACATGGAGCAGGTCCAGGTGGCTTATGTAGGCGGCCTTTCCGGCCTTTTCAAAGCGCGCTCGAAGTTTATCCATCACACTTTACCCCCTTCGGAAGCAGGGCGGCGGCCCCGCAGGCCGAGCACTGCGCGCGGCAGTCCGGGCTCAGACGGGCCTCGTAGGCCCTGTGCCGCTCCCTGAGCAGGAGCTCGCGCTTCACGCCCATGTCCACCAGGGACCAGGGCAGGAATTCGTCCTCGCCCCTCTCGCGCGAGGCGTAGAAGTCCGGGTCTATGCCCGCGTCGGCGAAGGCGTCCATCCAGCGCCTGAAATCAAAGTAGTCGCTCCAGGCCTCCATACGCGCTCCGCGCCTGAACGCCGCCTCTATGGCGCCGGCGACGCGCCGGTCGCCCCGGCTCAGCACGGCCTCGACGAAGCTGGTATCCGCGTCATGCCAGTTATACTGGACGTTCTTTGCCGTTATGGCGCTCCGGAGCAGGTTTACCCTGCGGCGGTATTCGTCCATAGTCACCTGGGCCTCCCATTGGAAGGGGCTGTGGGGCTTAGGTATGAAGCAGCTGGTGGAGACGGTTATACGCACCCCGCGCTGCTTGTTTGGCGAATACTGCCTCCAGGTGTGCAGGACCTTGTTGGCGAGCTCGGCTATACCGAGCACGTCTTCGTCCGTCTCTGTAGGCAGGCCGAGCATAAAGTAGAGCTTTATCCCGTTCCAGCCGCCCTCGAAAGCTATGCGGCAGGTGTTCAGCAGCTCCTCCTCCGTGACGTTCTTGTTGATAACGTCGCGGAGGCGCTGGGTGCCGGCCTCGGGCGCGAACGTGAGGCCGCCGCGCCGCACCTTCTGAAGGCGGCTCATGAGCTCCATTGAAAAGTTGTCGGCGCGCAGGCTGGGCAGAGACAGGCTGACGTTCCTCGGCTCGCAGTACTCTAGCAGGCCGTCGCAGGCCTCGGAGAGCGGCCTGTAGTCGCTGCTTGAAAGGCTCAGCAGCGTAGCTTCTTGGCAGCCGGTATTTTTGATGCTCTCTATGCCCTGGGAAACGACCGTCTCCGGCTTTCTCGCGCGTATAGGGCGGTAGGCGTAGCCCGCCTGGCAGAAGCGGCAGCCGCGCACGCAGCCGCGGAAGAGCTCGACGTTGACTCGGTCGTGGACGATCTCGGTGCTGGGCACAATCGGGCTGGTCGGGAAATACGACTTATCCAGGTCCTCCACTATCCGCTTGGTCACGCGCCCGGGCGCGCCGGGCGAGGCCCTGAGCTCCGAAAGCGTGCCGTCCGGGTTATACTCCGGCTCATAGAGGCTCGGGACGTATACCCCGGGTATCTTTGCGGCTTCGAGCAGGAATTCGCTCTTGCTCCAGCCCTCGCCGCGGGCCTTCTCGAAGAGGCGCAGTATCTCAATATCCAGCTCCTCGCCCTCGCCGAGGGCCATCAGGTCCATGAAGGGCGCCATTGGCTCCGGGTTGCAGACGCTTGTGCCCCCGGCAAAGACCAGCGGCGTCAGCCCCGGCCTGTCGGCGCTGCGCAAGGGCAGTCCGGCCAGGTCCAGCATATCCAGCACGGTCGGATAGGCCATTTCATAGCCGAGGGAAAAGCCTATGACGTCGAAATCGCCCACAGGGTCGCCGCTCTCAAGGGCGTAGAGCGGGATATTCTCCCGGCGCATGGCCGCAGCCATATCGCCCCAGGGCGCGAACACGCGCTCGCACCAGTATTCCGGCACGGCGTTTATGCAGCCGTAGAGTATGCGCATGCCGAGGTTGGACATGCCGATCTCGTACACATCCGGGAAACAGAAGGCCATACGGAGCTTGACTTTGGCCTTGTCCTTGATTATTTCGTTATACTCCCCGCCCACATAACGGGCCGGCTTCTGCACCGTGGGGAGTATGCGTCTGAGGCGTTTATCCATTGCGATACCTCTTTATCTCGTTTTACCAGCACAGTATACACGATTTACCCCTGGATTACAAGGTCAAAGCGGAAAAGGGCCGCCCGGCGGTAATTGCCGGGCGGCCAGCGCAAAAAGGGGTATAGCTGTTATTTAACGTTTTCCATGAAGCGCATCAGGATAGCCGCGGCCTGGGCGCGGGTGGCCTTGCCCTGCGGCTCTATCGTACTGGCGGTGAC
>CALWYP010000056.1 GCA_944385795.1 uncultured Oscillospiraceae bacterium
ACCGGCTGGCAGGAGACGATTAACTGATGGAAACTAATCTCACTAACTACATCGAAGGCGCGCCCGTAAAGGTGCACGTGGACAATGTCGTCAGGAAGTTCACCGGCCGCGGCGGCGAGATGATCGCCCTCAACGGCGTCACGCTGGACATACACGACAATGAGTTCATCTGCGTCGTCGGCCCCTCCGGCTGCGGCAAGAGCACCCTGCTGAACATCATCGCCGGCCTCCTCGAGCCCACCAGCGGCGAGGTCTACTGCGACGGCAAGCGCGTAGAGGGCACCGGCACGGACCGCGGCGTCGTGTTCCAGCAGTACGCCCTCTTCCCCTGGCTGACCGTCAAGAAGAACGTCAAGTTCGCCCTCGAGATGAAGGGCATAAAGGGCGCGGAGGCCGACAAGCTCGCAATGAAGTATCTCGAGAAGGTCGACCTCACCAAGTTCGCCGACAGCTACCCGAAGGAGCTCTCCGGCGGCATGAAGCAGCGCGTGGCCATCGCCAGGGCCTACGCCGCCGACCCGCAGGTCCTGCTCATGGACGAGCCCTTCGGCGCCCTCGACGCCCAGACCCGCACCCAGCTCCAGAGCGAGCTGCTGCAGACCTGGGAGCGCGACCGGAAGACCTGCTTCTTCATCACCCACGACGTCGACGAGGCGATAATCCTCGCCCAGAAGGTCATAGTCATGTCCGCCCGCCCGGGCCGCGTAAAGGCCATCATCGACATCGACATCCCCTATCCCCGCGACCAGGAGACCAAGATGAGCCCGCGCTTCCTGGAGCTGAAGAACCAGATCTGGGGCCTCGTCTATCAGGAGTACCTGGAAGTCAGGAAATAATGGCCGGCGCGCTGCCCCCGGGGGTTTGCGCCCCGCTGAACCACAAATGTGAAAATGCTCAAGCATTTTTATAGAACAAAAAAATAATCAGGAGGAACAAAAATGAAGAAGTTTCTAGCCCTCATGCTGGCCCTCGTCATGGTGTTCGCCCTTGCCGCCTGCGGCGAGGCCGAGACCGAAGAGACCACCCCTGCCACCGAGCCCGCCGGCGAGGAGACCACCCCGGCCGAAGAGACCACCCCGGCCGCCGAGCCCGTAACCCTCAACATAGGCTACATGAACAACTACGGTTCCCTCTGGGGCCTCGCGGCCGCCAAGGAGATGGGCTACTTTGAGGAAGAGGGCATCACCCTCGAGCTCACCAGCTTCGACAACGGCCCCAACATCATCGCCGCCATGGAGAACGGCAGCGTTGACATCGGCTACATCGGCGACGGCGCCCACAAGCTCTGCGTGCAGGGCAACGCCAGCATCATCGCCCTGAGCCACATCTCCAACGGCGACGCCGTGATCGGCGGCCCCGAGGTCAACTCCATTGCCGACCTCAAGGGCAAGACCGTCGCCTACTCCTCCGGCACCACCTCCGAGAACATCCTTGTCCAGGCCCTCGCCACCGAAGGCATGACCCTCTCTGACATCGAGGCCATGGATATGGACGCCTCCGCCATCGTCACCGCCATGCTCTCCGGCCAGGTCGACGCCTGCGCCATCTGGAGCCCGAACAGCGCCGCCGTCCTCGACGGCATGGAAGAGGCCAAGGTCATCGCCGACAACGTCATGTTCGCCGACCAGAGCATCGCCCTCTCCAGCTGGATCGCCATGCCCGAGAGCGTTGAGAGCAACCACGACGTCCTCGTCCGCTTCCTGCGCGCCCTCTTCAAGGGCATGGATTACGCCGCCAACGGCGACAACGAGGGCGGCTACATGGAGATAGCCACCTGGGTCGCCGGCATCCTCGGCACCGACCCCAACGAGACCTACAAGGAGTACACCAGCGGCGATTGGATGACCGGTGAAGAGGTCTACAACGGCGTCGCCGACGGCACCGTGGCCGGCTACTACGAGTTCCAGCAGGAGCTCATGCTCGCCAACCCGGATAGCGGCGTGACCGAGGAAGTCCCCGTTGAGAACTACGTCGCCTTCGATCTCATGACCGAGGCCGGCGAGGGCCTGTACGCCTGAGCCAGACAATCCTAAAGAGCGATTAGCCCGAGGGGCGGCGGTAACCGCCGCCCCTTTCTATTCCGCCCCGGCGCCCGCGCCCACGCGCGGCGGGAGCGCGCAGGAGCTTTACTTCCGGCCGGAAATCCGCTAAAATGACGGTATAATCCCTTAAAGGGGGCGTTAGAATGCTGCTGGTATTATCGGCCGGGCTGCTTATAGGCTCCGTGCTGACGCTGTTTGTCCGGCGCAACCGCGAGAGCGCGCTGCTTGCGGCGCTGTGCCTGTGCCTGACGGTATACCTTTTGGGCATGATGCTGCTCATATCAAAGCAGGGCGGGATTTCCAACGACGTGGAGCGCTTCCTGTTCTTCTCGCGCACGATCCGGCGCTGGTTCCAGTTCCGGCCGCTCACCTTCAACCAGCTCGGCATGTGGATCAACCTCGGCAGGCACTCCTTCCCGCTGGTGCTGATGCTCATGGCCGAGGACCGCTCCATGCTCAAGTTCATACGCAGGCAGCCGCACCTGATAGGGCAGCTCACGCTGCTGCCGCCCGTACTCACGGCCGTGTTCTACCTCCCGCCTGTGTACGCTGAGCTGGTGGACATAGCGCCGGCCCTGCGCGGCGCGGCCTTCTACATCTCCTACGGCTGGATACTCGCTTACCTTGCCATAGCCGTCTTCCTGCTTATCTGGGAGCTCTTCTCCATCACCATGCACTTCTTCAGGCGGCAGTTCCTCATGCTCTGCGTTTGCCTAATAAGCCTCGCCGTGCTGTACTTCATCTACTGCGGCCAGGACCCGGGGCAGGTGTACAACTTCTACAGCTACGATTACCTGGGGATGAAGGGCGTGGGCTACCTACTGCTCATGCCGGGCCTCGGCGCCTTCGTGGTGCTGGTGGCGGTGAACGTGATCGGCGGGACGCTGGGCATACTCATGCTGCTGCGCTACACGGAGGACACGCTCTCGCCCGACCGCGAGGACGCGGGCCTGGAGCGCAAATTCGACGTAGCGCGCACCGGGGCGAGCGTCTTCGTCCACGGGATTAAGAACCAGCTGCTTGCGAACCGCGTGCTCTATAAGCGCATACGCGCCGAGCTCGCAAAGCCCGAGCCCGACCTCGGGCGGATACAGGAGAGCGTCGAGCGGCTCAG
Source organism: uncultured Oscillospiraceae bacterium (assembly GCA_944385795.1). Taxonomy (GTDB): domain Bacteria; phylum Bacillota; class Clostridia; order Oscillospirales; family Oscillospiraceae; genus Scatomorpha. The sequence goes on from CALWYP010000056.1 coordinate 3,157, forward strand.
CGACATAAACGACACGCTGGTGGCCCGGAGCGAGGAGCTCTACCGCACGGTCAAGAGCAAGAGCGTCATGCTCGTGCCCGTGCCGCTAGGCGAGCTGTGCGCCACGGCGGCGGACCGCTTCGCCAAGAAATACCCGGAGGCGCCGCTCGAGCAGTCGCTGCCCGGGGGCGTGCTTGTGCTCGCCGACCAGAACTACCTGGCCGAGGCGGTTTACAACCTCCTCACCAACGCCTGGGAGGCCAACCTCGCCGCGGGGAACAGCGCGAGTCCGGTGGAGCTCGTGGGCCACGTCGAGAGGCTGTACACGGTCATCGAGGTGCGCGACCACGGCAAGGGCATAGCCGAGGAGGACAAGCGCAAGATTTTCGAGCCCTTCTATTCCAGCAAGAACACGAACTTCAACTGGGGCATGGGCCTGTACCATGTCCGCACCATAGTCCGCAGCCACCTGGGTTCGCTCAGGGTAGAGAACCGAAAGGGCGGCGGCGCGGCCTTCTTCATCCTCCTGCCGCGCTACGACGGCAGGACACGCCGCGAGAGGAGTTAGGATTAAATGACGAGAATACTCGTAGCCGAGGACTTCGACCTGATACGCGAGGACCTGTGCGACATCATTTCCGCCCAGGACGACATGCGCGTCGTGGGCCAGGCCTCCTCGGGCGCGGAGGTCGTCACGCTCGCGGACACCACCGGCTGCGACCTTATATTGATGGATATCGAGATGGAGACCACCACCGCCGGCATCAAGGCCGCCGAAAGGATACTTGAAAAGCATCCCGGCATGATGATTATCTTCCTCACCGCCCACGAGACGGAGAACATGATACTCACCAGCATGGGCGCGGGCGCGGTGGACTATATAGTCAAAGGCTGCCCGGACGAGGAGCTGCTGCTGCATATCAGGAGCGCCGCCGCCGGCCGGCCCATGATAGACGCCAAGATACAGAACACCATCCTCAAGGAGTACTCCCGCCTGCGCAGTTCGGAGCGGAGCCTGCTCTTCTTCATAAACTCCGTGAGCAAGCTCACCAGCGCCGAACGCAACCTCGTGCGGCTGCTGCTGGACGGGAAAAAGGTGCGCGAGATAGCCGAGATACGCTGCGTGGAGCAGACGACGGTCAAAACCCAGATAAAGGGCCTGCTGCGCAAGTTCGGCTGCGCGCGCTCAAAGGATATCGTGGAGCTGATACGCGAGCTCGGCGTGGCGCACCTCTTCTGACATCCGACGCAACACTTCTTCACATAACGAAAGGACGATTACAGATGGACTACTTCAAAATACCCGCCAGCGAGCTCGGCAAGGGCTCCAAAATCCCCGTCTACCCTCTGGGCGACTCGGGCGAGGTCTTCTATGAGCTCGCGCTCGAGATGGTCAACACCATAAAGGAGCACAACGCCGCCGGCAAAAAGACGGTGTTCATCTGCCCGGTCGGCCCCGTGGGGCAGTACCCCATCTTCGTGCGCCTCGTGAACCGCGACCGCGTCAGCCTGAAGAACTGCTGGTTCATCAACATGGACGAGTATCTCAACGACGACGAGACCTGGATTGACATCGAGAGCCCGCTCTCCTTCCGCGGCTTCATGCGCAACAACGTCTACAGCAAAATCGACCCCGAGCTGCTCATGCCCGAGAGCCAGCGCGTCTTCCCCGATCCCGCCGACCCCGGCAGGGTTGACAGGCTTATCGAGGAGCTCGGCGGCGTCGATATCGCCTTCGGCGGCATAGGCATCAACGGCCACCTCGCTTTCAACGAGGCGCAGCCGGAGCTCAGCCCCGAGGAGTTCGCCAAGCTCGGCACCCGCACGCTGACCCTCACGCCCGAGACGAAGACTGCGAACGCGATAGGCGACCGCGGAGGCGCGATAATC
>CALWYP010000057.1 GCA_944385795.1 uncultured Oscillospiraceae bacterium
TCTGTCCGGCCATGCCCTTCGCGGCCTTTATGCCCATGGGCGTGGCCGCGTTGCCAAGGCCCAGAAGATTGGCCGATACGTTGGCCGAAAGGGCGCGAAGGGTCTCGCCGTCCCTCGACGCCCTGGGAAACAGCCGGCGCAGTACGGGCCTGAGCACCGCGGCCAGGGCGTCGGTAATTCCGGAGCGGCGCATTATTTCCAGTACCCCGCTCCAGAGGCAGAGCAGGCCGCCCGTGGATAAAATAAAATCAACAGCGGCTTTAGAACCCGACAAAGACGCCGTACCTGTTGACTCAATCTCGCCGGTCAGCAGAGAGAATATCACGGATATAACAAGCGCTGAGGCCCAAATTCTCGACATAGTTGTGCAATCCCTCCAATATAGCGCGAATATTATTGGCACATTTCCCCTGTGGATAAGTATTCCGTATCTGTTGACTTTATGACAAAAATCGTATATAATTCTATAGTGCTGTGTTTGAGCATGGCAGATTTGGAGGGAAATTTTATGAAATCAACAGGGATTGTAAGGAAAGTCGATGAGCTGGGCCGCATAGTTCTGCCTATTGAGCTGAGAAGAACCTTAGACATCGCCGAAAAGGATTCTATGGAAATCTACATAGAAGGCGACAGCATCATTCTCAAGAAGTATCAGCCTGCGTGCATTTTCTGCGACAACGCCAGGGACATTGTTACCTACCGAGGCAAGAACGTCTGCTCCGACTGCATCCGCATGCTCGAGGAGAAAATCTGACCTGCGGACAAAAAAGAAAAAAGGCAGGACGCCGCGAACCGGGCGCCCTGCTTTTTCATATCCAGCCGGCCGTTTCGGCCGGCTGTGCTTTTACATATGTTCCGGAGCCGAAACGCCGAGGATGCCCAGGCAGACGGCCAGGGTCCGGCGCGTGGCGTCGGCAAGGAGAAGCCGGGCGTTGAGGACGCCTTCGGCCTCGCCCTTTATCCGGCAGGCGTTGTAGAAGCGGTGGAAGCGCGCGGCCAGCTCCATGGCGTAGCGGTTTATGCGGCTGGGGTCGAGCGCGCCGGCGCTGCGCAGCAGCTCCCCGGGCAGCTCGGCAAGCTGCTTTATGAGTTCGCGCTCGTACCCCGTGGACAGGACGGCGGGGTCTATCGACTCGGGCGCGGGGACGGCGCGGCCGGCCTCGGCCAGGTTGCGGATGACAGAGCAGATGCGCGCGTGGGCGTACTGCACGTAATAGACGGGGTTCTCACTGTCCTCGCGCACGGCGAGGCCGAGGTCGAAGTCCATCTGCGTGTCGGGGCGGGAGTTGAAGAACCAGCGCGCGGCGTCGCGCGGCACCTCGTCGAGGAGGTCGGTGAGGCTTATCGCCTTGCCCGTGCGCTTGCTCATACGCACGACCTCGCCGTCGCGCATGAGCTTGACGAGCTGCATTAGGACTATCTCCAGGCGGTGCTCGCCGTCCAGGCCCAGCGCGTCGAGCGCGGCCTTCAGCCTGGCGACGTGGCCGTGGTGGTCGGCGCCCCAGACGTTTATGACCCTGTCGAAGCCGCGCACAGCCAGCTTGTTGCGGTGGTAGGCTATGTCGGCGGCGAAATATGTGGGTATGCCGTTGGCGCGGCACAGGACGTCATCCTTCAGGTCGAGCTTCTCGATGTCCTTTTCGCTCTTGCCCGCGGCGCGCAGCTTGCCGCCGATTATCCGGGAAGTGGCGAGCCAGACGGCCCCGTCCTTCTCGTAGGTGTAGCCGAGGCGGCCGAGTTCGTCCACCGTGTCCATGACGTAGCCGCTCTCGTGCAGCGCGCTCTCCCGGAACCACTCGTCGTACTTGATGCCGTAGCGCTCGAGGTCGGACTCCATCTTGGGGAGGTTGACGGCGAGGCCGAAGCCGGCCATGGCCCTGTGGCGCTCGGCCTCGGGCTTTTCGAGGTATGAGTCGCCGTATCTGGCGCGGAAGGCGGCGGCGAGCTCCCTGATGTCGTCGCCGTGGTAGCCGTCCTCGGGGAAGGCGGCGGCGTCCTCGCCGAGTATGAGCTGCCTGTAGCGCGCGTCAATGCTTGAGGCGAACTTCTCTATCTGGTTGCCGGCGTCGTTCACATAGAACTCGCGCCAGACCTGGGCGCCCGCGCGGGAGAGCACCTCGGCGAGCGTGTCGCCCAGGACGCCGCCGCGGGCGTTGCCCATGTGCATGGGCCCGGTCGGGTTGGCGGATACGAACTCGACCATTATCTTCTGCCCGGCGAGCGCGCCGCCGCGCCCGTAGTCCGCGCCCTCGCGCTCCACGGCGCCGAGGACCGCCCCGTACCAGCTGGGGGCCAGGCGGAAGTTGATGAAGCCCGGGCCGGCGACCTCGGCGCCGGTGAAGTAGCTGCCTTCAAGGTCGAGGTTGGCGACCAGGGCGTCGGCGATCTTCCTAGGCGCCATGCGCAGGGCCTTCGCGCCCGTCATGGCGCAGTTGGCCGCGAAGTCGCCGTTGGCCGTATCCTTGGGTATCTCCACCGAGCCGCTCAGCGGCTCCGCCTCGGGCAGTTCGCCCTTGGCCGCCGCGGCGGCCTGGGCCGCGGCCAGAAGCGTGTTTATCTGTATTTTAGCCTCTTCAACAAGATTAGACATTTCAAACCCCCGCGCGTTCCTTTACGTTTATTTTGAACCTGTTCCTGCCGACTACCGCGTGGTCGAAGTCCACGATGTAGTCGATCTCCAGGTCGCCGCCCCGCTCGCCGAGAGTGGAGCGTATGCTGTGCGTGTCAAGGCCCATGGTCGTGCTGCCGTAGGGCGTGTCGTACAGGAAGGTGTTCTTCGCGCCCTCGCGGAAAATCATCTGGCTGGTCAGCGTGCCCTTGCGGGAGAGCACGACCTCGCCCGGCTTGAAGGTGAAGCTGGTCCTCGTCCCCGCCATGCCCGTGAGCTCGCTCTCCTCATAGGTGAGGCGGCCTTTGCCGTCCTTGAAGCAGTACTGCCCGTCGGTGACGAGCTCTATGGCCTCGCCCGGGTCGCTGTCCGCGTACTGGCTGCCTGTGATGGAAATAATTACGTCTTTCATAACACTCTCCGCTAATATCAGTTGGCGAAGTATTATACACCAGAAAAGCCCGAAAGTAAATAGCCGCGTCCGCCGCCGTTCTAAATATCTATTTCTATTATCTCCCGGCCCAGTTTATACGCCATGCGCAGCGTATTGAAGGTGCCTCCCCTGCCGCCGGAGTAAACGGCGACCACCACGCTGGAGCTCTCCACCATATAGCGGTTGCGTTTCTCCATGCAGTCGAAGGTGTAGCGGTGGCTTATGACGGTCCTCGCGTCCGCGCCTTCGACAAGGCGGCGGTAGCGCTCCCTGTTGGCTTCGCTCCAGCGCTCTTCCTGGCCTATGCAGGGTATGGCCGCCTCCAGGCAGACGCCGGGCCGCCTTGAGCGCAGCTCGCCGACTATCTCGGCGAAGTACATGTCGCAGCCCAGGGCCATGCCGCAGATATAGCGGCGTATGCCGGCGTCGTAGAGCTCCTCCACCACGCCCGCGATGCTCCTTTTCAGCGCGGCGCAGCGCCCGTCTTCCTCGTTCGTGCCCCAGGGGAGCCCGGACGCCCTGTGGCCGGTAAAACAGCAGGTCTGGCTTTCAGAATATTCCTTCACGCGCGCCTCCAAAAAATTTTTAAATTTCGCGGGAACTTTTCTCCCGCGCCGCAGTCTAATGCCTTGCCGCGCGCCGCTGTGCGCGGGCAGTTAATGCAAAGTTGAACGCAAGGAGAATGTTACATGAAAAAGATTATGTCCCTCGCCCTCGCCGCCGTACTCTGCCTCGGCCTGCTCGCCGGCTGCGGCGCCGCCGGGGAACCCGAGAACGCCCTCACCGGCGCCGATCTCGCCGAGCACTACAAGAGCGCCATCGAGGCCGGCCGCACCGAGTCCGACAACGCCGACCGCCCCATAAACGTCACCGGCGAAGAGGAGGAGATGGGCTCCTACTTCTGGGAGCTGCTGGGCTTCGCCCCCGAGGACGTCGACGCCTTCGCCGTCAGCCTCTCCCTCATGAACGTCCAGGCCTACTGCGTCGGCCTCTTCAAGCCCGTCGAGGGCAAGGCCGAGGCCGTCGTCGCCGGGCTTGAGAACTACATCGCCGGCCAGCAGCGCGGCTTTGAGAGCTACCTGCCCGACCAGGGCGTAATCGCGGACAACGCCATCCTCGAGACCCTTGACGACGGCACCGTGATTATCGTCATGTCCGACGGTTGGGACGACGTCTACGCCGGCATCACCGAAGCCCTGTAAGCGCCCGGCAAACCGACATGCGCGCGCCCCCGCAGAAGCGGGGGCGCTTTTTTATGCGTTTTGCTTACCTGTGGTTGTAGGCGTCTATGCCCTCGGCCAGGACGCGCATGGCGCGCACCAGGTCGTCGTGCTTGAGGACGTAGGCCAGGCGGGCCTCGTCTACGCCCTTGCCGGGCGTGGTGTAAAAGCCCTCGCCCGGGGTAATCATGACGGTGTCCCCGCTCGCGGAGAAGTGCTCGAGCATCCAAATCTGGAAGGCGTCGGTGCTGTCCACGGGCAGCTTGGCCATAAGGTAGAACGCGCCCTCGGGCTTGCGGCAGACGACGCCGGGGATCTGCATGAGCATGTCGTAGGCCGTATCGCGGCGGCGGCGGTACTCCTCCTTGACGGCGGCGAAGTACTCGGGGCCCTCGTTGTAGAGCGCGGCCGCGCCGACCTGGTCGAGCGTCGGGCAGCAAAGGCGGCCCTGGCAGACCTTCATGCCCTCGCTGAGGAAATCCTTGTTGCGGGAGACGACCACGCCTATGCGCGCGCCGCAGGCGGAAAAGCGCTTGGAGACGGAGTCTATGACGATGACGTTCTCGGCGGCGTCGTGGAACTCCAGCATACTGGCCATCTGCTCGCCGTCGTAGCTGAACTCGCGGTAGACCTCGTCGGCGACGAGGAAGATGCCGTACTCGTGGGCGAGGCCGGCGAGCATCTTCATCTCCTCGCGCGTGAGCACGCTGCCGGTCGGGTTGCCGGGGTTCGTAATCATGATAGCGCGGGTGTGTTCGTTGATAAGCGGCTCTATCTTGGAGCGCTGGGCGTAGTGGTAGCCCTCTTCCGGCGTGGTCGGTATGGGCCTGACCTTGCCTCCGGCGAGGGTTACGAAGGTGGAGTAGTTCGGATAGTAGGGCTCGGGGACGATTATCTCGTCGCCGTCGTCCAGGATGCAGCTCATGGTGAGCCACAGCGCCTCGCTGCCGCCGTTGGTGGCGAGGAGGTTCGCGGTCGTGAGGTCGGTCTGGCCGATGCGGCGGTAGTAGTCGCGCACGGCCTCAAGGTAGCTGGCCACGCCGTCGCTGGGCGCGTACTCGAGCACCGGGGCGGTGAAAGAGGCGACGGCGTCGAAGAAGGCCCTGGGCGTCTCGATGTCTGGTTGTCCGATGTTCAGCGGGTAGATGTGCATCCCGCGCGCCTTGGCGGCGTCGGCGTAAGGGGCGTACTTGCGCATGGGAGAAAGCTCGCAGCGCTCTATCTTTGTAGAAAACTTCATAATTCTCTCTCCTATCCTACTTGGTATTTATATTATATCTCAAAAATTCCCGGCGCGCAATACGCAGCGGCATACTTAATCGCCCGGCGGCATATTTTTTCCGGGGGGTGAGAATATGAAGTTTATCACGGGGCGCATAGCCCCTTTCCTGCGGCGCCGGCGCGCCGCGCTGGGCGCCGCCGCCTTCGTGCTGGCGGTCGCGCTTATCCTCTCGCTGGTGAACTCCCCGGCGGTGGTCGGGGCGAGCGCGGCCGAGCGCAGCCTGCCCATCTACAGCGTGCAGCGGGACGGGAAATACGTCGCGCTGAGCTTCGACGCCGCCTGGGGCAACGAGGACACGGCGGAGCTCATAGACATACTCGGCCGCTACGGGGTGAAGGCCACCTTCTTCCTGGTGGGCCAGTGGGTGGATAAGTACCCCGAGAGCGTAAAGGAGCTCGCCGCGGCGGGCATGGAGGTCATGAACCACTCCGACACCCACGCGCACTTCGCCAAGCTCGGCCCGGACGGCATAGCCGCCGAGGTCAACGCCTGCTCGGATAAGATAGAGGCGCTCACCGGCGTGCGGCCCACGCTCTTCCGCTGCCCCTACGGCGAATACGACGACCACGTTATCGACACGGTGAACGCCCTGGGCGTCACGGCGGTGCAGTGGGACGTGGACAGCCTGGACTGGAAGGGCCTCTCGGCCGGCGAAATAACCCGCCGCGTCACCGAGGGCGTGCGGCCGGGCAGCATAGTCCTCTTCCACAACGCCGCCGAGCACACGCCCGAGGCCCTGCCCGGGATTATAGAGGCCCTGCTCGCGGACGGCTATAATATCGTGCCCGTCGGCGAGCTCCTCCTGACGGGCGATTACGAGATAGACCACACCGGCCGCCAGTACCAGGCCGCCTGAGCGCGAGGGCCCGCGCCTCGCCGGGGGGCGCGGGCGGCCTTTCAAGCCGGCTTATGTCATTTTTTCCTGCTTCACCTTGCGGTCTATGATGTGGCGGCCCGCGAGCTCGTCCCTGACCTCTGCGGGGGTTATGCCCAGCTCGGCCATGAGGACGAGGGCGTGGTAGGCGAGGTCGGCCAGCTCGTACACCGTCTCGCGCTTATCGCGCGCGTGGGCGGCGATTATCACCTCTGTGCTCTCCTCGCCGACCTTCTTGAGTATCTTGTCCAGGCCCTTTTCAAAGAGGTAGCTGGTATAGCTGCCCTCGGGCTTCGTCTCCCTGCGGCCGAGCAGCAGCTCGTACAGGCCCTGTATCGAGAAGGCCTCGGGCTCCGTCCGGGGCAGCAGCTCGTTGAAGAAGCAGCTCTCCGCGCCCGTGTGGCAGGCGGGGCCGAGCTTGCGTACCCTGACCTCCAGGGCGTCGAAGTCGCAGTCGGCGGTTATGCTCACCACCTGCTGCCGGTTGCCGCTCGTCTCGCCCTTGCGCCAGAGCTCCCTGCGGCTCCGGCTCCAGAAGCAGGTGTAGCCCTCGCGCAGCGTTATCTCCAGGCTCTCGCGGTTCATGTACGCGAGCATGAGCAGCCCGCCTCCGTCGGCGTCTGTCACCGCGGCGGGTATGAGCCCGTTCGAGTCGTATTTGAGCTTATCCAGTATATCCCTGTCCATCTTATAACCTCACATTTATGCCGTTTTCGGCCAGGATGCGCTTCAGCTCCGGTATCTTTACCTCGCCGAAGTGGAAAATGCTCGCCGCGAGCCCGGCGCTCGCCTCCGGCACGGAGTTGAAGAGCGTCACGAAATCCGCCGCGCTGCCCGCCCCGCCCGAGGCCACCACGGGTACGCGCACCCTGGCGCAGACCGCCGCGAGCAGCTCCAGGTCGAAGCCGCCCTTGACGCCGTCCGTGTCTATGCTGTTGACGACCACCTCGCCTGCGCCCTCGCCCACGCAGCGCTCTATCCAGCCGAGCGCCTCCATGCCCGTGTCGTCCCGGCCGCCTCGCGCGAAGACGCGGAACTGGCCGTTTACTCGTTTTATGTCAACCGAAAGCACCACGCACTGGTCGCCGTAGCGCTTTGCCGCCTCGCCTATAAGGGCGGGGTTTTTTATCGCGCCGGAGTTCACGCTTACCTTGTCCGCGCCGCACTTGAGCACGCGGTCGAAGTCCGCGAGGGAGTTTATGCCTCCGCCGACCGTGAGCGGGATGAAAACCCTGGAGGCCGTCTCGCGCAGTATGTCCGTGAAGAGGCCGCGGCCCTCGGCGGAGGCGGTGATGTCGTAGAAGACGAGCTCGTCCGCTCCGTTTTCCGTGTAGTACTCGGCCAGGGCGACGGGCGAGTCCACATCGCGCAGCCCGGCGAAGTTGACGCCCTTCACGACCCTGCCGTCGCGCACGTCGAGGCAGGGGATAATACGTTTAGTTATCATTTTGCCGCCTCCACCGCAGATTTCAGGTCGATCGCGCCCGTATAATAGGCTTTTCCTATTATGGCCCCATAGAGGCCGAGCGCGCGCAGGCGGGCTATGTCCTCCATGGAGCTCACGCCGCCCGAGGCCGTCAGCTTCACGCCCGGGTGCTTCGAGATAATCTCGCCGTAGAGCGCGGCGTTCGCCCCGCGCATGGCCCCGTCCCGGGCTATGTCGGTGCAGATGACCGTGTCCACGCCGAGCGAGAGCATACGGGAGAAAAAGTCGTCCGCCGTGACGCCCGAATCCTCGAGCCAGCCCTTCACCGCGACGCGCCCGCCGCGCAGGTCGCAGCCCGCCGCTATGCGCCCGGGGTACTTCGCCGCCGCGGCCTCGACGAGCCCGGGGTCGGCGACCGCCGCCGTTCCGAGTATTACCCGGCCCACGCCGGCCGACATGGCGCGGTCTATGGAGTCCATGCCGCGTATGCCCCCGCCCAGCTCGATGAAGAGGCCGGTCTCCCTGTAGATTTTCTCCACCAGGCCGAGCTCCGGCATATTGCCGTCGCGCGCGCCGGCGAGGTCCACGACGTGTATCTGCCCCGCCCCGCAGGCGGCGAAATCCCGCGCCACGGACACAGGGTCGTCGGAATAGACGGTCATGCGCTCATAGTCGCCCTTAAAAAGCCGCACGGCTTTGCCGCCGTACAGGTCTATCGCCGGGAAGATAAGCATACTCAGCCCCCCATTCCGCAGAACGCGCGCAGAATATCCAGTCCGGCGTTCCCGCTCTTCTCCGGGTGGAACTGGCAGCCGAACACGTTCCCGCTCTCCACCGCGGCGGCCATCTCTATGCCGTAGTCCGTCGAGGCGGCGAGCGCGCCGCCGCAGCCCTCCGCGAAGTAGCTGTGCACGAAGTAGACGTGCGTCCCCTCCGGCGTACCGGAGAGCAGGCGGCCCTCCTTGGTCTTGTGCAGGGCGTTCCAGCCTATCTGCGGTATGGGCAGCTCCCCGGGTATGCGCCCGGACATGGGCACGACTTCGCCCTTGAGCAGGCCGAGGCCGCGGTGCTCGCCGTACTCCCAGCTGCGCTCAAACAAAAGCTGCATACCCAGGCATATGCCCAGGAGCGGCTTCCCCGCGTCCGCGGCGGCGTAGACGGCGGCGTCCATGCCGGTATCGCAGAGCTTTTGATACGCGTCGGCGAAGGCGCCGACCCCGGGCAGTATGACGCACCCGGCGCGCAGGATTTCCCCCCTGTCGCTGGTTATGACGCCCTGCTCGCCTATCGCGGCGAGCGAGCACTTGAGCGAGAAGAGGTTCCCCACGCCGTAGTCGATTATGGCTACCATCAGAGGACCCCCTTGGTGCTGGGCAGGGCGCTGCCCGTAACGGCCGCGGCCTGTTTCAGCGCGCGGGCGAGCGCCTTGAACATGCCCTCTATGATGTGGTGGGAATTCTCGCCGTCGAGCTGGCGTATGTGTAGCGAGAACATGCCGGCGTTGGCGAGCGCCTGCATGAACTCGCGCGCGAGCTCGGTGTCGAAGCCGCCCACGCGCTCCGCGGGTATCTGCGCCGAATAGCGCAGGCAGGGCCGGCCGGAAAAGTCCACGGCGCAGAGGATCAGCGCCTCGTCCATCGGCGCCAGCGCCTGGCCGTAGCGCTCTATGCCCCTCTTGTCCCCCAGCGCCTTTTTAAGCGCCTCGCCCAGCGCGAGGCCCACGTCCTCAACCGTGTGGTGGCCGTCCACCTCGAGGTCGCCGTGGCAGACGAGGCTGAGCCCCATGCCGCCGTGGCGCGAGAGCTGCGCGAGCATGTGGTCGAAGAAGCCTATGCCGGTAGAGACGTCCGCCTCTCCCCCGTCGAGGCAGAGGGCCAGCGAAATGTCCGTCTCGTTGGTCCTGCGGGTTATCTTAGCTGTGCGCATTTTTATCACCTTGTATCGAGTCTATCGCCGCGAGCAGCGTTTCCATCTGCTCCGGCGTGCCCATCGTTATCCTCAGGTATTCGCTGAGCGCGCCGCCGAGGTAGCGCACGAGGATGCCGCGCCCCTTTAGCGCTTCCTGCAATTCCTTCGCCCCGCCCTCCGGCGGCTTGGCGAGGACGAAGTTAGCCTTGGAATTGGTCAGATACCAGCCGCGGCCTTTGAGGGCTTCGGCGAAGCTGTCGCGGGTCCCGGCGATCTTCGCGCAGTTCGCCTCGTAATAAGCGTTGTCGCGCACCGCCGCGATGCCGGCGGCGAGGGCCGTGCGGTTCACGGAGTAGGGGTTCGTCGAATACTTGAGCTTGTTCAGGTCGGCTATGAGCTCCGCCGGCCCCACGGCGAAGCCCAGCCTTGCTCCGGCCATGGAGCGGGACTTGGAGAAGGTGCGCACGACTAGGACGTTGGGGTACTTCTTCGTGAGCGGCAGCGCGCTCTCGCCCCCGAAGGCAACGTAGGCCTCGTCGATCACTACCACGTTTCCCGGGTTGTTCCTCACAATCGCCTCCACGCCCGCGAGGGGCATTTCAACGCCCGTCTGGGCGTTGGGGTTGGCTATGACGACGAGGCGGCCGGCGTCTAAGTAGTCGGCCGGTTCGAGCGCCAGGCCCTCGCGCATGGGCGCGCGGCGCGCCTCTATGCCGTGCAGGGCGCAGAAGACCTCGTAGAAGCCGTAGGTTATCTCGGGGAAGAGCGCGCCGTTTTGACCGAAGGCCATGAAGCAGAAATTCAATATGTCGTCGGAGCCGTTGGCGCAGAGTATGTTCTCCGGCCCCACGCCCAGGCTCTGCGCGAGCGCGGCGCCGAGCTCGCGGCAGGCGGCGTCGGGGTACATGTTCAGCGCCGTCCCCTCCGCCCCGCGCACGGCCTCCAGCACCCCGGCGCTGGGCGGGTAGGGGCTCTCGTTGGCGTTGAGCTTTATAAACTCGCCCTTTGGCTGCTCGCCGGGGACGTAGGCCTCGAGCGCGGCGTAGCGCGGGTTAATATAGCGGCTCATCCCGCGCCGCCTCCCCTTCTGGCGGTCGCGCTCACGGCGTGGCCGTGCAGGCCCTCGCTGTCGGCGAAGAGGGCCGCGGCGTCGGCCACGTCCTCAAGGGCCTCGGGGGTGTAGTAGCTGAAATAGGAGCGCTTGACGAAGTCCTCCACGCCGAGCGGGCTGGAGAAGCGCGCCGTGCCCATGGTGGGCAGGGTGTGGTTCGTGCCGGAGAGGTAGTCGCCCAGCGGCTCGGGGCAGTGGCGGCCCATGAAAATGCTGCCCGCGTTGCGCACGCGGCCCAGCCAGGCGAAGGGCTCGTCCACGGCTAGTTCCAGGTGCTCGGGGGCGACGGCGTTGGCCATATCCACGGCCTCGGCTATGTCCTTCGTGACGATAATCTTGCCGTTGGCCTCGAGCGCGGCGCGCGCTATCTCCTCGCGCGGGAGCACGGCGAGCTGCCTCTCCACCTCGGCCTGCACGGCCACGGCCAGCTCCATGCTGTCGGTTATAAGTATCGCCGTGGCGAGGCGGTCGTGCTCGGCCTGGCTGAGCAGGTCGGCGGCCATCCAGGCGGGGTCGGACTTCCCGTCGGAGACTATAAGTATCTCGCTGGGCCCGGCTATCATGTCTATTGCGACCTGGCCGAAGACCTGCCTCTTCGCCTCCGCGACAAAGGCGTTGCCGGGGCCGACAATCTTGTCCACCTGCGGTACCGTCTCCGTGCCGTAGGCGAGCGCGGCCACGGCCTGGGCCCCGCCCACGCGGAAGACGCGGCCGACGCCCGCTATCTTAGCCGCGG
>CALWYP010000058.1 GCA_944385795.1 uncultured Oscillospiraceae bacterium
TCGTCCAGCTCGCGCACGATAACCGGCATCGCGTCCAGCCCCGCCAGCTCACAGGCTCGTTTGCGCCGATGGCCTGAGATAAGCTCATATCCACCATCCTGCATCGGACGCGCGATAGCGGGAGAAAGCACTCCGTACTGCATGATGCTCTCGACCATATCCCGCATCGCATCATCGTCCCGCACCTTGTACGGGTGCTTACTGAACGGGTGCAAATCCGATAAAGCGAGCGTCACGAGCTCGCCGCCATCAGCCGTTTTTCCACCTGAATTTGTGTCAAGTTTACCGCCCATTTACATCACCTCCGGGACATGGAAAAAGGGCGCTCCCAAACATGAAGCGCCCCAAAATGAGCCCTTGAAAAACGGTTTTTGCACTAAAACGCCACTTGCCGAATGCCAAAAAACCTAGTAATTACGGGCTTTTTTGCTCAAATGCTGTAAGAACACTCGCACCACGTCGGAGCAAAGTCCGCTTTGCTCCGACGTCTTTTTATGCCTGCGGCAAAAAAGACGCCATCCGCCCGCTCCCTTGCTCCTCCTTCCAAAATTGAACCCGCTGCGCTGGGCTTCAATTTTGTTTTTTTACCGGCGAAGCCGAGCGGCATTCATTCCGTTACATTTGTTCTTCCTTTCAAACCCGAAGCCTCCGGCTTCGGGTTTGTTTTTTCTGCGCGCGGGAGCTCCGATGGGGGTTGCGGTTTCATTTTTTATCCAAGCGGGGGAGCCGGGGCTTATGCACATTATATAAGATTATTTAATTATTAATTATTTTGTTGCACTCCGTTACAGGTTCTGCTATAATTTGCATATGAGGATTAAATCGAATTTAGACGAAATACTGTATGACCGCATCATCGAGAGCCTGATAAGCGGCGACTATGTCATGGGTGAAAACATCACCCTTGACGAACTCGCGCGCCGTTTTGAGGTCAGCAGGACGCCCGTCGTACAGGCGGTAAAGCTGCTGGTGAACGACGGTATCCTCAGCTCCATGAGCAACGGGCGGCTCTATGTGCCCGAGTACAGCCTTGACACCGTGCGCGAGATGTGCGAGGTGCGCCGGCTGTTGGAGGGCTACGCCCTCGGCGAGTTCATGGCCGGGCGCGGCCGCCCCGCGGGCGAGATAGTCCCCACCCTGGAGGACTATGCCTCCCAGTGCCGCCGCCTCGCTGGCGAGACGCGCTATGTGGAGTTCGCCACAGCCGACCGCAAGTTCCACCGCACTCTGGTGGAGGCCTCAGGCAACGGCGTGCTGCTCGAGACCTACAGCCGCGTGCAGGGGCGCTTCCTCGTCGCCAACTACCTGATACGCCCGCCCCGGACGCGCAACCTCTCCGGCACGGTCGCCGGGCACGACGCCATCCTCGGCGCGATCAGCTCCGGCGACGCCGAAGCCGCCGCGGCAGCCCTCCACGAGCACATCGTGGGCGTGCTGAACGCGCTCTCCGTGTGAGGCTTTATTTTTTGACGCACATTTAATTAAATATCAAAATTAATTATTAATTTCTGGGAGTGAGGAACATGCGGCGCATAAGCTGCGAAACATTTCTTGAACTGCGCTGCCTCAGCGGCATCGCCGTCTCCCCCGACGGGCGATACGCCGCCTATACGGCGCAGATTCCCGACCTGGCGGGCAACGGCTACCTGGCCGAGCTGAGGCTTGCCGGCCTCGAGGACGGCTCGGACCGGCGCCTGGCCGGCCCGGGGCCGGCGCGCGCCTACAGCTGGCTGGACGGGCGGACCCTCGTCTATCCCGCCGCCGGAGAGAAAGGCACCGACTACATGGCCCTGCCCATAGACGGCGGGGAGGCCAGGAAGCTCTTCAGCGTGCCCTTCAAGGCCGGCAAAGCCCTGCCCCTCGGCGGCGGGCGCCTCGCCTTTACCGCGCAGTACGCCATGCGCGGCGAGCCGGACGCCGCCTTCGACGTCCTGGAGGACCTGCCATTCTGGAGCAACGGCGCGGGCTTCACCGCCGGGAAACGCAGCCAGCTCTATGTGTACGACCCCGGCGCGGGCGTAACCCAGCTCACGGAGCCGCCCTTCAACGTCGCGGGCGTCGCAGCCTCCGGCGGGC
The DNA here is from genome assembly GCA_944385795.1 of uncultured Oscillospiraceae bacterium. Lineage (GTDB taxonomy): Bacteria > Bacillota > Clostridia > Oscillospirales > Oscillospiraceae > Scatomorpha. The sequence goes on from CALWYP010000058.1 coordinate 2,077, forward strand.
GGATACTCTACACGGGCAGCCGCTTCACGGACGTGCAGACCCTGCGCCACGGAGTCTACGTCTGGGAGGGAGGGGACAGCCGCTGCCTCCTGGAGCAGGACAGGTACATAGTAAAGCTGTTCGACATCTGGCGCGACAGGGCCGTGCTCTGCCTAACCGACGCCCTCAGCTACGGCAACGGCGAGAACGGCGACTTCTTCACCATCCCCCTCGCCGGCGGCGAACCCGAGCTGCTGCTGCGCCACTCCGACCGCTGCGTAGGCTCCACGGTGGGCACCGACTGCCGCCTCGGCGCGGGCAGCGCCTGGCGCGTGGACGGCGATACGCTCTACAGCATCTCCACCGTCGGGCGCTCGAGCCGCATAGAGGCCCTGGATCTCATGAGCGGCGAAACGCGCCCGCTCACCGGCGAGGGCAGCGTCGAATTCCTCGACGCCGCTGCGGGGAAGCTCGTCTACCTCGCCTTCCGCGGCGGGCGTCCCGGCGAGCTCTACACGCTCGAGGGCGGGGCCGAGAAGCGGCTAACGCACGCAAACGACGCGCTTTTCGACTCCCTTGAGCTCTCCGTCCCGGAGCCCATCGAGGCCGCCACGGGCGCGTCCGTGCCCGTGCAGGGCTGGGTCATGAAGCCGGTGGGCTATGAGCCGGGGCGCAGGTACCCCGCCATACTCTCCATTCACGGCGGGCCGCGCCTGAGCTACGGCCGAGTCTTCTTCCACGAGCTGCAGCTCTGGGCGGCGGAGGGCTACTTCGTCCTCTTCTGCAACCCCAGCGGCAGCGAGGGGCGCGGCAACGAATACGCGGATATCCGCGGCCGCTTCGGCGGCATCGACTATGAGGACATCATGGGCTTCGTGGACGCGGCCCTGGGGCTCTACCCGGATATAGACCCCAAGCGCCTCGGCGTGGGCGGCGGCTCCTACGGCGGCTTCATGACCAACTGGATTATCGGGCATACGGACCGCTTTGCCGCCGCCTGCTCCCAGCGCTCCATCGCCGACTGGACGGGCATGGAGGGCACGACGGACATAGGCTATTACTTCGCCAAGGGCCAGACCGGCGCCTCGCACCGCGACAGCCGCGAAAAACAGTGGAGCCAGTCACCGCTGCGCTACGCCGACCGCGTGAGCACGCCGACGCTCTTCCTTCACGGCGAGAGGGATTTCCGCTGCTATAAGATTGAGGCCCTGGCCATGTTCACGGCGCTCAAGCTGCGCGGCGTGGACACGCGGCTGTGCTTATTTGAAGGCGAAAACCACGAGCTGTCCCGCTCCGGCCGCCCGCGCCAGAGGCTCAAACGGCTCGAGGAGATGCTTGCCTGGTATAACAGGTATTTAAAGGATATGGAGGATTGAACATGGAAAGAATCAAAGCCGCAGACCTCTACGAATACCGCTTCCTCTCCGAGGTCACGGTCTCTCCCGACGGGGCGCACACGGCCTTCGTCGCAAGGAACGCCAAGGCGGACGGGCAGGGCTACGACGCCTACATATGGCTTATCGACAACGCGAGCGGCGCGCTCAGGCGCATGACAGGCAGCGCTTCGGACTCCTCCCTGCGCTGGCTGGATGAGAACACGCTCGTCTTCATCTCCGCGCGCGGAGGCGCGAAGGCCGGGCAGACGGCCTTCTACACCCTGGACATACGCGGCGGCGAGGCCGCCCCGGCCTTCACCGTGCCGCTCGGCGTCAAGCTCTACCGCCCCATGGCCGACGGCCGCTGGTTCGTGCTCACGCGCCGGCCCAGGGAGAGCGCCGCGGGCCTCGACCCCGACCGCGCCCAGCCGGGCCGCGACTACACCGTGTACGAGGAGCTGCCCTTCTGGGCCGACGGCATAGGCGTCGTCAGCGGCACGCGCATGAGCGGCTGGGTATTCAATCCCGCGGACGGCTCCGTCGAACAGGTCACACCGCGCAATTTCGACGCCGAGGGCGCCGCCGTCTCGCCCGACGGCAGGAGCGTGCTGTACTGGGGCGTGGAGTTTGAGAATATCCGCCCCGACTGGAAGCAGCTCATGCTCTGGGACTCCGTCACCGGGGAGACGCGCTCCCTCGTCCCAGACGGCAAGTACCGCGCGACCCAGGTGGGCTGGTGGGGCGACGAGATATGGTTCGAGGCCACGGCCCCGCACACGAGCGTCTACCGCGCGCCCGAGCTCTACCTGCTCGACCCCGCGAGCGGGGAGTGCCGCAGCTTCTGCTCGCCCGACGGTTTCCTCTGCACCTTCGGTATAGGCGACATGTCGCTCGGCGCGGGTACGATGTGGAAGGTGAGCGGCGGCCATCTCTACGCGCAGCGCCTAAACCGCGGCGACACGGAGCTCCTCTGCTTCGATAAACAGGGGGATTTCCACTCTGTCGCCAAGTTCGAGGGCCTTGCCGGCTTCGACGTCTACGGCGGCAGCGCCTATCTCGTGGCCTTCCGCGGGCACCGCCCGCAGGAGATATACCGCCAGAGCCTCTCCGGCGGCGAGGCCGAACGCCTCACGCATTTCCACGACGCTTTCCTCGCCGCGCACGAGGTCAGCGCGCCCGAGCACATCGTCTGGCGCAGCCGGACCGGCGAGGAGATGGACGGCTGGATAATAAAGCCCGCGGGCTATGTCCCCGGCCGGAAATACCCCGGCGTACTCAATATCCACGGCGGGCCCAAGGCCGCCTACAGCGGGCAGTACTACCACGAGATGCAGCTGCTCGCCGCGGCGGGACGCTTCGTCTTCTACACCAACCCGCACGGCAGCGACGGGCGCGGCCAGGCATTTTTCGACCTGGTGGGCCGCTGGGGCACTATCGACTACGACGACCTGATGGACTTTACCGACGAGGTCCTGCGCCGCTGCCCCGACCTCGACGCCGGAAAGCTCGGCGTCTGCGGCGGCTCCTACGGCGGCTTCATGACCAACTGGATTATCGGCCACACCCGCCGCTTCGCCGCCGCCTGCGCCATGAGGTCCATCTCCAACTTTGTGAGCAGCATCTCCACCTGCGACAAGGGTTATCTCTTCCTGCTCGAGCACATGGGCGTGAAGCCCTGGGAGAACGGCGGGAACATGTGGGAGGACAGCGAGATACTCTGGGAGAAGTCGCCGCTGAAATACGTCGGCAACGCTACGACGCCCACGCTTTTCATCCACTCCAACACCGATTTCCGCTGCTATATGGACGAGGCACTTCAGATGTTCGCCAGCCTCAAGCAGATGGGCGTGCCCAGCAAGGTGGTGCTCATCCACAACGAGGGCCACGAGCTCAACCGCGGCGGACGCCCGGCCAACCGCATCATAAGGCTGAACGCGCTCTGCGATTGGTTCGGCAAGTATCTTGGCGGCGGGCCTGAGGCCTGAGCCAAGGGAGAATTAAGGAGGAATAAACAATGCTGAATATGCTCATCTGGTTCGCCGTCGTCCTTGTTCTGTTCGCGGTCGGCGACCTCATCGCCAAATTCACCCACGCGCGCATCTCCTCGGTGTTCGCCACGCTTATGCTGTTCCTTATCCTGTTCGTGACGGGCGTTATCCCCTCCGACATCATCGACCGCGCCGGCCTCACCGCCGCCTCGAGCTGGAGCCTGCCCATGCTGCTCTTCGCCATGGGCTCCATGATAAACCTGCGCCAGTTTATCGACGAGTGGCGCACCGTCGTAACCTGCTGGCTCGGCATCATCGCGGTCATCATATGCGTCTCGCTGACCATACCGCTCATCGGCAAGGACATGGCCCTCGCCTCCATACCCGTCATAAACGGCGCGCTGCCCGCCACCACGATCATGGTCAACGCCGCCAACGAGGCCGGCTACCCGCTCGCCGCCGCGCTCGCCACGATCGCCTTCGCCGTGCAGAAGTTCGTCGGCACGCCCTTCGCCTCCAACGCCAGCCTCAAGTACGCGCGGCGCATCATCGTGGAGTACCGCGAGGCGAAGGCCGAGGGCCGCGCCGAGGAGTACGTCGCCTCCACCTCCGGCAGCCGCAAGGCCAAGCCCGCCGCCGAGGCCAAGCCCAAGCGCGTCAAGTTCGCCGAGAAGTTCGACGGCTTCTACTCCAACAACGTCTGCATCCTGCTGGCCGTGGCCGGCGGCCTGCTGAGCGTCTGGCTGGGCGAGCTCACCGGCATAAACTACGCCATCCTCGGCCTCGTGCTCGGCGTCATCTTCACCCAGATAGGCATAGTCCCGCAGAACCTGCTGCAGAAGGGCCAGACCAGCGGCTTCATCAACATGGTCGTCTTCGCGGCCATCATCCCCTCGCTGGGCGACATCTCCCTCGCCAACCTCGTGCAGCTCATCTTCCCGCTTATCGTGGTGTTCGCCGTCTCCGTCGCCGCCATCTTCCTGATGATGAAGGTGCTGCCCGCGTGGAAGATAATGGGCGACAAGTCCATGGCCTTCGGCATCGGCTTCTGCCAGATGCTCGGCTTCCCCTCCACCTACCTCATCTCCGTCGAGGTCTGCAACGCCGTCGCCGAGAACGAGGAGGAGAACGAGTTCCTCATGAGCAAGGTCATGCCGCGCCTCGTCGTGGGCGGGATGGCCGCCATGGTCTCGATAATCGTCGCCGGCGTCATGGCCGGGATGCTGTAAAATACGCGCCCAATGCCCCCGTCCCCGCGGCGGGGGCATTTTTATTAGCGGGCATCGCCGCCAGGCGGCTGCGCGGCGAATCAATATGCCGCCGGCGCGTTGTCATTTCATTCAAAAATCACGCTCAAAATTTGGCGGATGCGAGAGCTTTAACCGTTGCAATAATTGACAGTTTGCTGTAAAATATCTAATCAGAAGCGACTTGTATTTAGATAACATTCGACACCGGACAACGGAGGGAAGAACATGAAGCTAATGCGCACCGAGGACGCGGTGGGGCAGGTGCTCTGCCACGACATCACCCAGATTATACGCGGCGTTACTAAGGACGCCGTTTTCCGCAAGGGCCATATCATAAGGCCCGAGGATATACCCGTGCTGCTGAGCGTCGGCAAGGACCACATCTACGTCTGGGAGAACGACGGGACGATGTACCATGAGGACGAGGCGGCGGAGATACTGCGCGACATCTGCATGGGCGAGGGCATGAGCGCCTCAAAGCCCAAGGAGGGCAAGATTGAGCTCACGGCCGCGCGCGACGGGCTTTTCCTCGTCGACCGCGAAAAGCTCCGCGCGGTGAACTCCCTGGGACGCATGATGATAGCCACCCGCCCGGGCGGCGTCGCCGTAAAGGCGGGGGACAAGCTCTGCGGCACCAGGATTATCCCACTGGTCATAGAGAAGGAGGCCATGGAGCGTGCGAAGGAGGCCGCGGGGCCGGAGCCCATACTCAGCCTGAAGCCCATAAAGCCCAAGAAGTACGGCGTGGTCACCACAGGCAACGAGGTGTTCTACGGCCGTATTGAGGACACCTTTACGCCCGTCATAGTTGAAAAGCTGGCCGCCTTCGGCTGCGAGATGGTAGCGCACGAGATCTCAAACGACGAGCATGAGCGCATAACCGGCTGCATAAACAAAATGCTTGGCTCCGGCTGCGAGATGGTGCTGTGCACCGGCGGCATGAGCGTCGACCCCGACGACAAGACCCCGCTTGCGATAAAGAACACGGGCGCGGACATAGTCTCCTACGGCGCCCCCGTGCTGCCCGGGGCGATGTTCCTGCTGAGCTATATGGCCGACGGGCGGCCCGTCGTGGGCCTGCCCGGCTGCGTCATGTACGCGAAGCGGACCATATTCGACATTGTCCTGCCCTACCTGCTCGCGGACGAGCCGGTGACGGCGGACATGCTCGCCTCGCTGGGCAACGGCGGGCTCTGCCTCAACTGCGAGGCCTGCCGCTTCCCGAACTGCGGTTTCGGCAGGTGGCAGTGATGGGCTTCACGCATATAGACGCCGAGGGCAACGCCCGCATGGTGGACGTGGGCGGGAAGGCCGTGACGCAGCGCACGGCCGTCGCAGAGGGCAAAATTCGCCTCTCCGGCGAGTGCTTCGCCCTTGTGGAGGCCGGGCGCATGAAGAAGGGCGACGTGCTGGGCGTGGCGCAGGTGGCCGGGATAATGGCCGCCAAGAAGAACGCGGAGCTCATACCGCTCTGCCACACCCTGCTGCTCACGAGCGTGAGCGTCAAGCTCGAGCTCCTGCACGATACGCGCGAGGTGCGCGCCGAGTGCACGGTCAAATGCGACGGGAAGACCGGCGTGGAGATGGAGGCCCTTACCGGCGTCTCCGTGGCGCTGCTGACGGTCTACGACATGTGCAAGGCCGTGGACAAGCGCATGGTAATAGGCGGCATACGCCTTGTGGAGAAGCACGGCGGCAAGAGCGGCGACTTCTATTTTGGTGAACAGAATGTTTGATAAATACTCGCGTAACATAAATTACCTGAGGCTTTCAATAACAGACCGCTGTAACCTGCGCTGCAAATACTGTATGCCGGACGGCTGCGGCATGGTCGGGCACGAGGACATATTGAGCTATGAGGAATTCCTGCGCCTCGTGCGGCTCTTTACCCAGGCCGGGGTGGAGCATGTGCGCGTAACGGGCGGCGAGCCGCTGGTGAGGAAGGGCGCGGCGGAGTTCGTCCGCGCGCTCAAGGCCGTGCCCGGCGTGAAGAAGGTCAGCCTCACGACGAACGGCACCCTGCTCGGCAAATATGGCGAGGCCCTCGCCGCCGCGGGGCTGGACAGCGTGAACATAAGCCTCGACACTACGGATCCCGCCCTCGCGCGCGAGATTACGGGCTCTGACGGCGTGGTGGACGCGGTGCGCGAGTCCCTTGCGCTCATGCGCTCGCTGGGCGTGCCCGTGAAGCTAAACGCCGTGCTGCTCGCCGAGACGGCGGGGACTGTGCCCAGCCTCGCGCGCTTCGCCGAGGAGGGCGTGCCGGTGCGCTTTATAGAGCTCATGCCCATGGGCGTGGGGAAGTATGGGCGCGGCTACGACCCTGACCTGGCGCTGGAGGATTTGCGCCGCATCTGGCCCGACCTGCATCCCGTGGACGCCCATATTGGCTCCGGCCCGGCGAAGTATTACGCCTCGGAGGCCCTCGCGGCCCCCATAGGCTTTATAGACGCCGTCAGCCACCGTTTCTGCGCGAGCTGCAACCGCGTGCGGCTCACCAGCCGCGGGTTCCTGAAGCCCTGCCTCTGCTTCGACGAGGGGGCGGACCTGCGCGCCCTGCTGCGCTCCGGCGCTGGCGACGGGGATACACTTGACGCCATAAAGCTCACGGTATTCAACAAGCCGCGGCAGCACTGCTTTGATACGCCGCAGAATATGACCGAGAGCCGCCTTATGTCTCAAATAGGAGGTTAAAAGCATGGGAACCGTACTTGCAGTATGTATAAGCGAGAAAAAGGGCGTGCAGAAGCGCGACGTGGGCTCCGGCAAATTCGTGCCCGAATGGGGCATAGAGGGCGACGCCCACGCCGGGCGCTGGCACCGCCAGGTGAGCCTGCTCTCCGCCGACAAGATCGAGGCCTTCCGCGCGAAGGGCGCCGACGTCGTCTACGGCGACTTCGGCTAGAACCTGGTCGTGAGCGGCTTCGACTTCCGGGCCATGCCCGTGGGCACGCTGCTGCGCTGCGGGGACGTGCTGCTGGAGATGACCCAGATAGGGAAGGAATGTCACAGCCACTGCGCCATCTTCAAGGCCGTCGGCGACTGCATCATGCCCCGCGAGGGCGTGTTCGCCCGCGTCCTGGAGGGCGGAACTATCAAAAACGGCGACGAGATGGAGATAGTGGAGCGCAGCGGCCCCCGGCCCTATCAGGCCGCCGTCATAACCCTCAGCGACAAGGGCGCGGCGGGGGAAAGGGAGGACAAGTCCGGCCCCGCGATTAAGGAACGGCTCGAGGGCTCCGGCTACGAGGTGGCCGAGACCCTGCTGCTGCCCGACGGCAAGGCCGCGCTCAAGGCCCAGCTCATAAGGCTCTGCGACCAGCGCCAGCTCGACCTGATACTCACCACCGGCGGCACGGGCTTCACTCCCCGCGACGTCACCCCCGAGGCCACCCGCGAGGTCGCCGAGCGCGAGGCGCCCGGCATCGCCGAGGCCATCCGCGCCTACAGTATGCAGTTCACCCGCCGCGCCATGTTTTCCCGCGGCGTGGCCGTCATACGCGGCAAGACCCTTATAATCAACCTCCCGGGCAGCCCCAAGGCCGTCTGCGAGAGCATGGACGCCTTCCTTGACGACCTCCCGCACGCGCTGGACATGCTGAGGAATACCGTCCAGGACTGCGCGCGTAAGTAAGCCCGCAGCCGTGAAAAACTGAATATTTTCATCAAATTACCGGCAATAGCGCGTAAAGCCGCGCGTTGTAAATACATCCTGCGAACAGCAGGGAAGGAAGGTAATCACATGAAAAACCTCAAGAAGACCCTGGCTCTGCTCCTGGCTTTGGCTATGGTCCTGGTTTTTGCGGCCTGCGGCGCGGACGAACCCGCCCCGACGGAGAGCGAAACGCCGGGGACCGCGCCCGCGAGCGAAGGGCCGGAAGCGGAACCCGTGGAGCTCGTCGTATTCGCCGCCGCCAGCATGGAGGAGACGCTGACCGAGATCCAGGGCATGTACGCCTCCGCCGCGCCGAACGTGACGCTGGTGTTCAACTTTGACTCCTCCGGCACGCTCAAGACGCAGATACAGGAGGGAGCCGACTGCGACGTCTTTATCAGCGCCGGACAGAAGCAGATGGACCAGCTCGACATCGAGGCTGACCCCTCTGTGAACACCGAGGGCCTTGACTTCGTGCTCGCGGGAAGCCGTCTCGACCTCCTGGAGAACCGCGTAACGCTCTGCGTCCCCGAGGGCAACCCCAAGGGCATAGAGAACTTCGACCAGCTCGCCGAGCTGCTTGCCGCCGGCGGCGTCTTCATGTGCATGGGCAACTCCGACGTGCCCGTGGGCCAGTACACGCAGAAGATCCTCGCCTATTACGGCCTCGACGAGGCCGCCCTCGCCAACGCCGGCGAGATAACCTACGGCACAAACGTCAAGGAGGTCGCCACCCAGATTAAGGAGGGCAGCGTTGACTGCGGCGTTATCTACTGCACCGACGCCTTCTCCGAGGGCCTGGAGATAGCCGACTACGCCACGGCCGAGATGTGCGGCCAGGTCATATACCCCGCCGCCGTGCTCAAGACCAGCGCGCACCAGGCCGAGGCCCAGGCCTTCCTGGACTACCTCAGCACGCCTGAGGCGATGGAAGTGTTTGAGTCCGTCGGCTTCGCGCCCGTCGCGTAATGCTTGAACTGAAAATGCCGGGGGCGCCCCGCGCCCCCGGCGGCTTGAACCGGAGGTGATGGCGTGGACTGGTACCCGCTTATAAACTCGCTGCGCATAGCGGCGATAAGCAGCGTCATAGTGTTCTTCGCCGGCATCTTCTGCGCCTACTATGTGGCTAAGCTCCCGCGCGTGCTCAAGGGCGTGCTGGACGTCGTCCTGACGCTGCCTCTCGTGCTGCCGCCCACGGTGGTGGGCTATTTCCTGCTGCTTATCTTCGGCGTGCAGCGCCCGGTAGGCATGTGGC
>CALWYP010000059.1 GCA_944385795.1 uncultured Oscillospiraceae bacterium
CGTCTTCAACCGCAACATCGGTACCCTTGTTGTAGAAGCCGGTGTACTCGCCCGACAGGGCCTTGTTATACTCGGGCGCGTAGATAACTACGTTGTCGCCGTTGGCGATAGGCGCGCCGCCAGGCTCCGGCTCGGGGATTTCGCCCTCTACCTTGTAGAACGAAAGCTGGAACTGGCCGTCAGTGGCGGCGGAGCTGGAGTTATAGGTGCTCCAGTTATTGTACTGGGCGTACCACTCCATGTAGCTGCCGCGGCCGGTGTTCTTTATGTTATACAGGCCGCCGCCGAGGTCGACAAGCTCCCACTTATCGTTTACCGCGCCGAGATCCATACTGCTGTGGCTATCCGCCAATCCGATATTCTGACCATCCTGCTGGAAGCTGAAAGTCCCATCTTCATTGGCAACGACCGTCCACACATCGGCGTCGCTATATCCGGTCATGACGCCGTCGGTGAGCTGTATGTCCGTACCCACGTTATAGAACCCGGTCTTTTCGCTGGACAGGGCCTTGTTATACGCGGGCGCGTAGATAACCACCTTGTCCCCGTCGGCGATAGGCGCGCCGCCAGGCTCCGGCTCGGGGATTTCGCCCTCTACCTTGTAGAACTTGAGCGCGAACAGGTCTTCGCTGCCGGTGTTGATATTATAATAAGCGCTCCAGTAGTCTTTTTCAACGAACCACTCCATGTAGGCGCCGCGCGCATGGTTATGTATGTACCAGCAGCCGCCGGCCGCCTCCACAAGCTCCCACCTGTCGTTCACTTCGCCTAGCGGCATACTGGTAAATTCATCGCCCATGCCTATCTTCTGCCCGCCGTAGGAGAACGACCAGGTGCCGTCGCCGTTGTCAATGACGGTCCAGACTTCTGTCTCGCCGTAGCCGCTGAGCGTATCGCCGCTGACAGTGACTTCCGCGCCTTTGTTATAGAAGCCATCGTATTCGGCGGACAGCGCCATATTGTACGCCGGGTTATAGATAACCACCTTGTCCCCGTCGGCTATAGGCGCGGGGGTCTCGGCCTTGATGGTATAGGTCAGCGTCTGCACCGTGCTCTTCACGCCGTCCTTGATGGCAACCGCCCTGAGGGTGACGGGAGCGCCCACGTCGCCCTCGATTGCAATCGGGGCTGCGTACTTCGCGCTGCTCTCGTCCGGCTCGCTGCCGTCGAGGGTGTAATAGATGCTCGCGCCGGCGGTCGAGCACTTCAGCGTGACCTCGGTGCCGCTCGTCACCGGGCCCGCCTGCGGGCTGGCCTGCGGCGCCGCGACAGTGGCCTCGCCGCTGCCGGCTTCGAGCTTATAGAGCTTGAATTCGGAGGGGTAGCCGCCGGGGTTCCCGTTAACGGTAGTAGTTTTATAACCTCGGAATTGGTTTTGCGCCCCCTTATTGCTGGCAAGAACGACGGTATCACTGCCCTGGCCAGCAAAAGTGAACTTGCCGCCGTCAAAAGACCAGGCCCAGCTATATTCGCCTTTGGAAATGCCGTTATTGTTTCCGCCTTCGGGCTTTACGAAGCTCCCATTCTGGTCCTGAAGCGTGACTTCGTCGCCGCTAACAGTAAGCGTCCAAACCGCGTCAGTTGGGGCGTCGGCTTCGCTAATGGCGCTTATCCATGTGCCGTCGAGCACGCCCGGAGCATAGCCCGTATCCGTGACCATGTAATATTGGCCGGTTGTGAATTCGTCCGTGCTCGTCACCTGCACCCATTCGCCGTCGCTGCTGGCGGCGCTGCCGGGGGCGGCGCCTACGAGCAGGGACAGGCAGAGCGCCATTGCGAGCAGCAGGGCCAGTATGCGCCCGGCGCTTTTCTTTGTGTTTACTTGCACGATTTTTCCCTCCTGTGAAGTTATTTATTTCAAGCCCTTCGCGCCCCGGGCCATTATTACGGCCGAGAGGGCGGCGCAGAGCGGTGTTGTCATCAGGATGCCCATGGAGCCCGCCACGCCTTGCAGCACCTCGATGCAGATAAAGTCGGTGTTCACGAGCTGGCGGAAGGGTATGTCGTAGACCTGGACGAGTATAAGCATATTCAGCGCCGAGCCGGCGAAGGCCAGTATGAGCGTGCTGGCCATGGTGCCCATGGCGTCGCGGCCTATGTTCATGCCGGAGCGGAAGAGCTCGCGCGCCGTGAGGCTTTCGTTGTGCCCGCGCAGCTCCCAGACGGCGCTGGCTATGTTCATCGAGGTGTCCATAACCGCGCCCAGCGCCGCGATGAGCACGCCGCAGACCAGCAGCCCGCCGATTTTCAGGCCCTTCTCCGCGCCGTAGAGCAGCAGGTTCTCCGCCTCCGACATGTTGAAGCCGTTAAGCGGCGTCGCCGCGCCGACGGCCAGCGCGAAGAGCCCGGCGGCCGTTACCCCGCCCACGCAGCCGAGCACGGCGCAGAGCGTCTTCCTGGTGAAGCCGCCAAGCAGCAGCAGGCTCGCCGCCGTGGTGGCGGCGCAGATGCCGATGGTGAGCCAGACCCCCGGAAGGCCGCGTATAAGCCCGGGTATGAGCAGGAACCATATGGAAAGCAGCGTAAAGGCCAGGCCGAGCAGGGCCCGCAGCCCCTTCTTCCCGCCCAGCAGCGCCAGGGCGGCGCAGAACACGAGCAGCGCTATGCCGAGCGCGAGCCCGCGGTCATAGTTGAACATGCTCGCGTAATAGCTGCCGTCCTCGCGGGTGATGAGGCGGACAATAACCCTGTCGCCCGCCGAGACGTCCACGTTGAACAGCGCGCTCATGTAGTTCGTAAGCGTCAGCACCTCGTCCTTGTGCGCGCCCGTCAGGAGCTTTATCTCCAGCTCCTGCGTGCCTATGCGGCGGCCCTCGCTGTTGAGCTCGTCCGCCATGGCGTCGTCCGAGAGCACCGCCGTGACCTTCGCGCGCTCGAACACCAGCTGGCTCGCCGCCGTCGCCACGTCCCCCGTGGGCCGGTTGAGCAGCAGCGCCGCAACAACAAGCAGCGCGGCCAGCGCCGCGAAGGCGGCGGCGCCCCAAAGCGTGCTCCTCCCTTTCTTCACCAGCCGCACCTCCTCGTCAAACTTAGACCCATTATACAATAGCCCTCCTGGGCTTGTCTACATTAATTATAGGTAAAATGTATATTACGGTTCTGTTCATTGCGCCCGGTTTTGTTTTAATTTACGATTGTATCTGCCCATGCCCCAATAGTCAGGGCCCCCGGCGGGTTATGCTCCGCCGGCGCGAGGCTTAAAGAGCTTTTTTCCTTGAAAAACGCGCCGGGCTGTATTATAATCACCAGGAAAACTATACTTGCAGGTGATTTGCTCATGTCCATAGAAAAAGGCCGCGCGTACTTCCGCCAGTTCGGCATGGAGGACCGCGTGATTGAGTTCGACGTCTCTTCGGCCACGGTCGACCTGGCCGCCAAGGCCCTCGGCGTAGAGGGCGCGCGCATAGCCAAGACCCTGAGCTTCAAGCGCCCCGACGGCGGCGCCATACTCATACTCGCCGCGGGCGACGCGCGCATAGACAACCACAAGTTCAAGGACAAGTTCCACTACAAGGCCAAGATGCTCACCGCCGACGAGGTCCTCGAGCTCATCGGCCACCCTGTCGGCGGCGTGTGCCCCTTCGGCATAAACGACGGCGTCGACGTCTACCTCGACGGCAGCCTAAAGCGCTTCACCACCGTCTTCCCCGCCGTGGGCAGCGGTTCCAGCGCCATAGAGCTCAACCTCGACGAGCTCTGGAAGTACTCCAACGCCCTCGAGTGGGTCGACGTAACCAAGCTGCCCAGCGCCGAATAACACGCGGAGCCGCGCCTTCCTGCGCGGCTCTTTTTTGCGCGTAAAAAGTTGTTAGCTGTCGAAAATTAAACGTCGCTAACTATTTGTGACATAGTTTACAATTTGAATACAGCGCGCGGGCGGTAATTCTACACAGATTGGCGGAGCTTGTGTAAACAGAGTTTAATAATTGTGCTATACTGTATGCGTGTGGAATATTCCGCCCGAGAGGCGGAAAGGAGGAATAACATGCCTGAGACAGTAGTCTTCTCCGACGCCTACGTCTGGACTTTTACAGGCCAGCTGGCCATACTTTTCATAGCCATCCTGGCCGGCAACGTGCTGCGCACCTGGGTGCCTTTCCTGAAAAAGCTGTACATACCCGCCGCGATTATCGGCGGCTTCCTCGTGCTGGCGCTCAAGCAGATACCCGCGCTGACGCCGCTGGTGGACAACGCCACGATGGAAATCATCACCTATCACGCCCTCGGCCTCGGCTTCGCGGCCATGGCGCTCAAGACCGCCCAGGAGGAGAAGAAGGTCTCCACCGTCAAGGTCGTCGAGTCCGGCGCGATAATGGCGGGCGGCTATCTCATCCAGGCGATAATCGGCCTTGTCATCTCCATAGCTTTCTTCTTTATAAACAGCAAGTATTTTTACGCCGCCGGCCTGATACTGCCCATGGGCTTCGGCCAGAGCACGGGCAGCGCGCTCAGCTGGGGCAGCAACTTTGAGGCGAACTATAACTTCTCCGGAGGCAGCAACTTCGGCCTCGCCGTCGCGGCCATAGGCTTCATCGTAGGCAGCATTTTCGGCGTAATCTACCTCAACATCGCCACGCGCAAGGGCCTTGTGAAGCCGCGCCGCGCCCTCGCCGCGGAGAATGACCGCGTCATTATCGAGGACCCCAACGAGATCCCCAACAGCGAGAGCATCGACAAGCTGACCGTGCAGATCTGCCTCGTCGCGCTGGCCTACACGGGCGCCTACGGGATAATGCTCCTGCTCGCCGCGGTGCCGATAAAGGCCGTCGGCGACCTGGCCTGGGGCCTCAACTTCCTCTGGGCCCTCGTGGCGGCCTTCCTCATCAAGACCTTCATGGCCGCGATGAAGAAGAGGGGCGTTATCAAGCGCTATTACACGAACAACCACCTCATGGACCGCATAAGCGGCACCATGTTCGACGCGATGATCGCCGCGGGCATCATGGCGATAGACATCGAGGACGTGCTTGAGAACATCTGGCTGCTCGCCGCCACCTGCGCGATAGGCACCGTCATAACGTTCTGGTACGTCCGCAAGGCGACCAAGCACGCCTACAAGAACTACGAGATAGAGTCTTTCCTCACGAACTTCGGCACGCTGACCGGCACGCTGAGCACCGGCATGGTGCTGCTGCGCGAAATAGACCCCGACTTCGTCACGCCCGCGAGCAGCAACATAGTGCTCCAGAATATCCCGTCCATAGGCTTCCTCGCGCCGCTGCTTCTCACGCTCGGCTTCGCCGCCTCGAGCCTCACGAACACCTTTATAATGTTCGGCGTCTACCTCGTGCTCTTCATCGCCTACAACGTCTTCCTCTTCCGGCGCAGGATATTCAAGAAGCGCTACGCAGATAAGCCCGAGGAGGTCTGGACCGAGTGAGCGGGCGGAGGAAGAGCGAAGCGTACTATAGGCGCATATACGCCGTTTTCCGGCCCATCTTCCGCCTTGTCGCCTGGGGCGCCTACGGCGTGTGGGTCCGGCATCCCGTGACCTACGGCGAGCCCGTGCTTATACTCGCCAACCACACGAACGACCTCGACTTTACCGACGTCGCCGCGCACATACGCAACCACATGTACTTCGTCACCAGCGACCACGTCACGGCGATGGGCCTCTTCGGCAAATATTTCGACCGCTGGTTCGACCCCATAAAGGTCACGAAGGGCACGAGCAAGGCCAGCGGCGTTATGGAGATTATGCGCCGGCTCCGCCGGGGCGGCACGGTGCTGCTCTTCCCCGAGGGGCGCATAAGCCACAACGGCCGGAGCACCTATATAGCGCCGGCCACGGCCAAGCTCTGCAAGGCCGTCAAGTGCAAGGTCGTCACCTTCCGGGCGAGCGGCGGCTTCTTCATAGAGCCCCGCTGGCAGAACTACCTCAACCGCGGCAAGCTCTTTTCCGCCGGCGTGGTGCATGAGTACAGCGCCGAAGAGATAGCGGCCATGTCCACGGAGGTGGTGCTCGAGCATATCCGCGCCGACCTCTACGTCGACGCCTACGCCGAGCAGGCCTCGCGCCGCCAGCCCTTCAAGTTCCGCCACGGCCTGCGCGACATCATCCGCTACTACGACGTCTGCCCCGGCTGCCGCGGCGTGGACACGCTCTCCCCCGCCGGCGAGGGCATGAGCGTCAAGTGCTCCGCCTGCGGCTATGAGCTCACGATGGACAGCTGCGGCTTCTTCCACGGCGAGGGCGACATCGTCTCCACCTGCGCCGGATGGGAGGAGCTGCAGCTGGCCGAATACCGCGCGCGTTTTGAGCGCGGCGAGTTCTTCTCCGAAGACGGCGTCACGCTCTACTCCATAGGCGCGGGCTTTGAGCAGACCGAGCTTTGCAGGGGCGAATTCAGGAGCGACGCGGAGGGCTTCTACATGGGCGGGGAGAGCTATCCCTTCCACGAGATGACCCTGCCCGAGATACTCTCCGGCGGCCGCCGCATGGAGTTCAGCTGCGGCAAATCGAGCTACATGCTCGCCAAGGAGAACGCCTGCCTGAACAAGTTTGTCGAGCTCTACAAGTGGGCCCAGGAGGGCCGCTGACCATGGGCGGCCTGGATAGGGCGCTCCGGCTGTTTTCGCGCGAGTACGGCGGCCGCCCCGAGGCCGTCTTCTCCGCCCCCGGCCGCACGGAGCTCGGCGGCAACCACACGGACCACGAGCGCGGCCGCGTCCTGGCCGCCGCCGTCACGGCGCGCATGTACGCCGCGGCGAGGGCCAACGACGCCGGAGTGCTGCGCGTAAGCAGCGAGGGCATGGAGCCCTTTGAAGTCGGCCTCGGCGATTTGCGCGCGCGCATATCCGAGCGGGGCCGGAGCGCGGCGCTGGTGCGCGGCGTGGCGGCCGGCCTAAGCTCCGCCGGCATAGAGCCGCGCGGCGCGGATATAGCCGTGGCAAGCGAAGTCCCCATAGGCGGCGGGCTCTCGAGCTCAGCCTGCTTCGAGGTGCTTACCGCCGCGGCCATAGCCTCCCTCTCCGGGGCCGCGCCCGGCGCGGCGTCCCTCGCCGGGATTGGCCGTGAGGCCGAGAACAGGTATTTCGGCAAGCCCTGCGGCCTGATGGACCAGCTCGCCTGCGCCCTCGGCGGGACCGTTTTCATCGACTTCGCCGGCGGCGAGCCCGCAGTAGAGCGGCTGCGCTTCGACCCCGGCGCCTACGGCTACGCCCTGTGCCTTGTCGGCTGCGGCGCGGGCCATGAGGACCTGACGGAAGAGTACGCTGCCATTACGCGGGAGATGCGCTCCGTCGCCGCCTGCCTGGGCGGGGAGGTCCTCGGAGAGACGGACGAGGAGGAGTTCTATTCGCGGATATACGAGCTGCGCGGGCTCTGCGGCGGCCGCGCCGTACTCAGGAGCGTCCACTTCTACGGCGAAAACCGGCGCGCCGCCCTGGAGGCGCAGGCCATACGCCGCGGCGACATGGAGGGCTTCCTGGCCCTCGCGCGGGAGTCCGGCCGCTCTTCGGCCGTCTACCTGCAGAACCTCGCCGTCCCCGGCGGGGACCAGAGCCTCCCCATCGCGCTCTCGCTCTGCGAGCGGGCGCTGGCCGGGCGCGGCGCCGCCCGCGTGCACGGCGGCGGCTTCGGCGGCGCAGTGCAGTGCTTCGTCCCCCTCGGCGGGCTGGACGCCTTCATGCGCGCCGTCTCCCCACTCGAGGCGCGCGTCCTCGGCATAGATCCCGACGGGGTCAGGATGGAAATGTAAAAACGCCCCCTGTCCGGGGGCGTTCGCCGTTATAAGGTTTTGAACCCGCCTATATGGCGCCCTGCAGCGCGCCGAGGAAGGCGTCCTCGCCAATGGTGTTCATCTTATAGAACGCCGCGTTGCTGCCGCCGGAGGTTATCGCGGAGAGATACAGGTCGCTGCCGTCCCCAAAGAGGGTCATGGTCATGCTAAGCCGGTTGCCGCCGGTCCAGGTCGAGCGCTCGTATACTCGCACGGCGCAGCGCACGCCCTCGCAGGCAAAGTCGCTGCTGTCCTCCAGGTCGGCGCTCATGCCGCCGGAGATGATGGTGGCGTCCAGCCTCTTCAAAACAGAGTCAAAGTCGCCGTTTAACCGCTTTTCCAGCTTTGCCATTTTTCTTACCTCCCATTTCCGGTCAAAGTGACCTTTATGTGTTTACTATACAGCAGCGCTCCCGGCTTGTAAAGAAAAATATCATTTTCATCAATATTATCCACCCTAAACGCCAAAAAACTCCTGTCATATGTCAGATTTGCGCGCGATTATAAGCACAAAAAACGCCGCCGGAGAGGCCTCCGGCGGCGTTGAAATTGCGCGGTTTTGTCCGAATTCCAGCTGTAAAATACGGAACAGGCTGGAAAATATCGAAATAAAGTGTTAAATCACTGCTGCGGCGGCTGCTTTGGCGGCCTTCCCCCGCGCGGACGGCGGCGGTAGGCGCGGCGCGGCTGGCCCTGCGCGTCCTTGGCGCCCTCCTGGGCCTGCCTGGGCTTCTGGTTCTGCCGCCTGGGCTTTTCGCCCTCGCGTCTGTCGGCCTTTTCGGGCGCGCGGCGCTGCTCGGCGGGCTTTGCGCCCTTGCGGTAGGCGCTCTTGCGCCTGGCGTTCTCGCGGTGCTGCGGCTGCTCGGCCTGTGGCTCTTCGCGCGGCTCGGGTTCAAGGGGCGCGAAGTAGTCCTCCGGCTCGCTCCGCGCGGCGCTCTCCGCCGGGACGGGGCGGGCCTTGAGCGTGCGCTGGGGCTGCTCGCCGTTTTTGGGCCTGCCGCCCGGGACCGCGGCTATTTCGCCGACGGAGTAGGCCTTTATCGCGTCGTCGCCCTCGCCGTCAAGTTTCACCTTGACCGTGCCGCGCAGGAGGTTGAGCTGGGTCACAGTGCCGAAGCCGGCCGGCGTCTCGACATAGGCGCCGTTCTTGGGCGAGGCCTTCACCAGGCTCTCGTAGGCCTCCTCCTCATAGCGCAGGCAGCACATGAGCCGGCCGCAGACGCCGGAGATCTTGGTGGGGTTGAGCGAAAGCGACTGGGTCTTCGCCATCTTGGTGCTGACCGGCTGGAAATCGCCGAGGAAGCTCGAGCAGCAGAAGGGCCGCCCGCACATCCCGAGCCCGCCGAGTATCTTCGCCTCGTCGCGCACGCCTATCTGCCGCAGCTCGATGCGGCTGCGGAAGACGCCGGCGAGGTCCTTGACGAGCTCGCGGAAGTCCACGCGCCCGTCGCTGGTGAAGTAGAAAGTTATCTTGTTGCCTTCAAAACTTATCTCCACGTCCACGAGCTTCATATCTAGGCCGTGCTGGGCGATTTTCTCGCGGCAAATCCCCATCGCCTCGTTCTCGCGGCGGTGGTTTATCTCCTGTATGCGCCTGTCGTTCTCGCTTGCCAGGCGCACCACGGGGCGGATGGGCGGCACAACCTTCTCGTTCGAGACAAAGTGGTTGCCGGCCGCGCAGGTGGCGTATTCGAGGCCCTTGCTGGTCTCGACGATCACATCGTCGCCCGGGCGGGCGCTGATGCCGTTAGCGTCGAAGTAGTAGGCCTTGCCGCGGCCCTTGAATTTCACGCTTATAACTTCGGTTACATTGTTCTCTTCGGTCAATTCATTCCCTCATTTCTATGCCGTCGGCGGCTATAAGGCCCATGACGTTCTTGACGCCTACGTTCAGGCGCAGGTATTCCCCCGCGCGGGCGAACAGGGCGTCCAGCCGGGCGCAGTCCTCCCTTGTCAGCTCGACCGCGCCGCGCGAGCGCAGCGCGCCGGCCAGCTCCTCGCGCGCGGCGCGGAGCATCGCCGAACAGCGGCGGGAGTCCATGTCCTCGTTTTCATGGCACCACTCGAAGAGCCCGCCCCGGCTTCCGAGCGCAACGCGCTCCAGCAGGGCCTTCGCGTCGGCGGCGGCCTCCTCGCTCTCCTCGGCGGGCAGGTTTATCCTCAGCGTCTCGCACCTGGAGCGCACCGTGGGCAGCAGCGCCGCCGCGTTTGCCGCGCAGAGGATGAAGGCCGCGCGCTCCGGCGGCTCCTCCAGCAGCTTGAGGAAGGCGTTCTGCGCCTGCTGGTTCATCGTGTCCGCGTCCTCGATTATATACGCCTTGCGCCGCGCCTCGTTGGGCAGCACATAGGCGCTCGCGGCTATCTGCCTCACCGTGTCCACGGGTATCTCGCGCCTCTTGCGGCCCTTGTCGTCCGTCCCTGGGCCTATGGCTATTATGTCCGGGTGTATGCCCAGCTCCGCCTTCCTGCACGCGGGGCAGGCGCCGCAGGGGCGCGCGCCCCCGCCCTCGCAGAGCATGGCGGCGGCCAGGCTGCGCGCGGCGGAGTTCCTCGCGCCCTCGTTCGGGCTCGCGGCGATATAGGCGTGGGCCAGGTTGGCCTCCGCCGGTATGCAGAACTTATCCATACTATATATTTTACCTTCCATCTCCGCCGCCGTCAACTGTAATTGCTTCCCGGCCGCCTATTTGACGCCCTTAGGGGCGCGCCGGGCCCCTGAAACGGCCGCAAAAGAATTATCCCCCGGTGCTCCGGGGGTAATTCTGCCTTTCAGGCGTCCTGCGCCGCTCCTACGGCCTCCTCGGGGACGATGCCCCCGTCCTGCCAGAGCTCGCAGTAGCCGCTGTCGCCGAAATCGTAGCTCACGCCGCCTATCTCAGCCTCGCCGGTTACAAAGCTGCCGTCGGCGCGGCGGTAACGCCAGCCGGTGTCGTCCGCGGTCCAGCCCTCGGCGGAGACGCCGTTCCACATGTACATGTTAAGGCCCAGGGCCTGGCGCGTCTCGTTGTCCTGGAAATGCCACCACTCGCTGGTGAGGCCGCCGAAGCCGGCGCCCTTCATGATGGAGTCGAGCGTCTGGGCCTCGCTGTTGTTGCGGGAGATTATGGAGTAGACGCTCAGGTCGTGCATGTCCGACTGCATCTCCAGCTCCTCGCCGTCCAGGCTTTCCAGCGTCAGGTCGAGCGCTATGCCCATGTTGTGCATTGAGCCGCCCTTGGCCAGGAAGTTGGGCAGGCCGTAGTTGCCCTCCGTCCAGAGCCGGACATAGGTCAGCGCCTCGCCCTCGGCCAGCTCGGGCAGCTCCTCGGGCACCTCGCCGTAGATGTCGAGCTCGGGGACAGGCTCGTCCGCTATGAGCTCCGCCTTCTCATATATGTCCTTCGTCGCCATATTGGGGCGGTAGGAGTCGTATATCTTCAGCCTGTAGCCCTGCTCTATGGCGGCGTTGGCCGCGTTGTAGAGCTTTTCGCAGCAGGGGTAGAGGTAGGGCGCGAGGTAAACGCCCTCCGCGAGCTGGACGTGCTCATAGCCGAGCACGACCTCGCCGGTGACCTCGGGTATCTCGTAGCCGTGCACGGCGTAAAGCGAGGAGTAGCTGTTCGTGATGTTATAGCTCAGCAGGTCGCCCATATACTCCGGCAGGTTGATAAGGCAGTAGTTGCTGTCGATATAGCCGTACTGGCCGGAATACCTCACGCGGAAGAGCCCGTTTTCCTCGCCCAGGACGCTCAGCATCGTGGCGGCGGGTATGGAGCCGAGCTGCTCAGAGTCAAAGTCCGGCTCCGTGTAAAAGGCCAGCTCGGTGAGCGGCCATATAGTGCAGTACAGGCTCTCGAGCCCGGTGCGGAAGACGCTGACGCCCGGCTCGGAGGCGAACTGCCCGCCCTCGGCTATCTCGCCGCCCACGCTTATGACGCGGTAGGCCTGCTCGGTGCAGCTCGGGAGCATACCCGTGAGGTACTCCCTCTCCCCGTCGCGTCCCACGCTCGCCACGGTCTGCCACTGGCCGTCCACGCTGCGCTGTACTTCATAGCCCTCGCCCTTCGCCTCGTTCCAGGTAAAGGCGTAGTGGTTATCGCCAAGCTCCTCGCGCACGAGGCTTATCTCGCCGGGCAGCAGGTCCTCACGGCTCAGGGCCAGGGCCTCGCCGGCCTCGCCGGTGAGGGTGCAGCGCTCAAGCGGCTCCACGGCGCGCACCAGGAAGCGGAGTTCCTCGCCGTACTCCGGCATGGGCAGGGCGCCGTCTTCGCCGAAGCTCACGGAGAGGGTCCCGCCGGAGCGGACAAGCACTTCCTCGCCCCCGGGCGAGTCCAGGCGCAGCTCATAGTGGAGCCCGCTCTCGCCGTGCACCCTGGCGGTGAGCGTGCGGGCATACTCGTCCACAGTGTACTCCACCTCGGGTATCTCTAGCGCCGTCAGCGTAAGGCTGGCCTCTATGGCGCCGGAGCCGGGGCGCAGGAACTCCCCGCCCAGCACGCGCCAGCGGCCCAGGGGCGTTACGCTTATTTTGACGCCTTCGCCCTCGGCTATGCCGCTGAGCGGCGCGCTCAGGCCCTGGACGTCGAACTCGCCGGCTTCGCCGCCGCCCGTCTCCACCCTGACGCGGTAGTCCAGCGCGCCCTCGGCCTCCGGCCAGGAGAGCGTGTACTCCCCCGGCGCGGCGCAGACTATGTCCAGCGCGGCGTCGGGGGAAAATCCGGTCTTCGCTCCCAGCCAGGGTATGAGGAAGGTGAGGGCGAGCGCTACGAGCACGCAGGCCGCGAACACTATGAAGATTATCAGCGCCTTTCGCGCCTTAGCCATCACTGACCCCCGCTTTCAGGCGAGACCTTACTCGACGTAGTTCACGGTCTCGCCGCTGTCATCCTTGTAAGTATAGACGGTAAAGCCGTCGTAATAGAGGTTGCCGTCCTCCCCGTCGCCCAGGCAGCTCGGGGCGTAGTCGCTGCTCTCCGGCTCGCCGATCGCGGCTATAAGGTCCTCGACGGGCGCGCCCTCGAAGCTCTTGGCCGTATCCAAAAGGCTGTCTTCCTCCTCCGCGGGCGCAGTCTCTTCGGCGGGCGCAGTCTCCTCCGCGGGCTCGGTCGCGGGCGCGGTGTCCACGGTTTCCGCCTCGCCGCAGGCGGCGAGGGAGAGCGCCATGGCGGCGCAGAGCAGCATGATAAGAACTTTCTTCATTACAATCTCTCCTTAATTCTGTATCTGGAGCCCGGCGCGCGTGAGCGCGCCGCCGGAGTACCAGGCCACGGCGTAATCCCCGCCGCCCTCGCCGGGCAGCATGGCGGTGAAGCCGCCCGGGACGAGCAGCGCCTCGTACTCTGCGCCATTATACGATATATAGACGGGAGAATCAACGTCAATATCGCCGGAAATAGTTCCCGTCAACGAGTGATAGCCCTCCGCCGCGCCTTCGATTTCCGCGGCGGCCGCGCCGGGTACGGCGCCGGAGGCGTCCAGCTCCCGCTCGGGCGCGGGGAACAGGGCCGGCTGTTCATAGAGCCAGGAGAGATTGCGCTCAACTATCTCTATGACGACGGCGCCGCTCATAAGTTCCTCCGCCACGGTCAAATCGTAGGCCGCCTGGCGCGAGAAGCGCGCCGAGGCCCAGCTCTCGGCCATGAACGGGTACAGCAGCTCGCCGAAAGAGTCCCGGAACATCAGGAGGCTGCCCTCGCCTTTGCCCGTGGTGTCAATCGTAATGGAGTCCGGGCGCACGCCCTCGCCCTGGCTGAATACGAGGCCCGTGGGCGAGTCGTCCGTCTCGTTGTCGGCGGCGGCGGGATAGAGCATCTCATAGAGGTCGCCCGCGTGCCGCACCGTCTCGTACTCATAGCCCCCGCCGTAGACGCTCTCCACGCCCAGGGCCGAGTTTATCGCGTCGGCCGCCAGCGCCGCGCCGCGCGAGGTCCAGTGCGAGTCGTGTTCAAAGTACAGCGTCTCTTCCCGGCTGCCGAAGAGCTTAAACAAGTTTACATAATTAACGCCGACGGCTTCCAGCGCCTCCCCCAGCCTCCCGGCGCCGGAGGGCGCGCCGGAGCGCGTATAGCCGGGCATATGCCCGCCGTACAGCGAGCTCTTGTTCGGGGCTATTGTGAAGGCGAAGTCCGCGCCCAGGCCCTCGCAGTACTCGCTCATCAGGGCGATATTCCGCGCCGCCATGAAGAGCTCCCGCCCGCTCATGGGCTCGCTGCCGGTGTAATCCGCGAGCTCGTCCGCGTAGAAGAGCCAGCCGTCCGAACCGAGTATGACGCCGTCCTCGGCGCTCTGCCCGAAGAGGGCCTCTATCCGCGCCCAGAGGGTTATGAGCTCCTGCCTGAACTGGAAGGACTCGTCCAGGTAAGCCGCGGTGTCGGAGAGCAGGTCCGTGTTCGCACCGCCGCCCGGGGCCGTCAGCTCGGGCGGCCTGGGGGCCGCCTCGTTCGCCCTGGCCTCGCTCGGCCCCAGCGCGAGCATACCGGCGGAGGGCACGAGGCAGGCTATGAGGAAGACGGCCGTAAAGATAATATATAAGCGTTTCATTTTCAAGCTCCGTAGTAATAGTTCCAGCCCGCGGCGAACCACCAGGGCATGGCGTACATGTCCTTGCCGTACTCGCCGTCGCGCCTGTAGGCCATCTCCGTCTCCGTGTCGTAGGTCAGGCGTTCGCCCTCGGCGTTATATATGTCCACCCAGCCGTGGGGCTCGTAATCCCAACCCATGGTGCCGGACACGGCGATGGCGTCGTAGCCCAGGCCGCGCGCCAGCGCCCAGAAGGCGGCGGCATAGTTGTAGCAGTTGCCGCGGCCCGTGGAGAGCATGGTGTAGGCCTCCTCGGCCTCCCAGCCCGTCTCGCCCACGCTGTAATAGTTGCGGCGGAGGTATTCAAAGCTGTCGCGCACATAGTTGAACGCGGCGTGGAGCCTCTCCTCCCGCTCGGCGTATTCCTCGCAGATGGGCGCGAGGACCTCCGCGACAAGCGCGTCCAGCTCCGCGTTGCCGCTGGTGTACCTGCCGTCGGGGCCGAAGTATATGCCGCCGACGGTTTCGTCGAAGGCAAAGCCGCCGTTTTCGTCCACATAGTAGAGGTATCCGGCGATGTTGACGTAGCCCGGCTCGAAGTCCTCGCCCGAGCAGCGGCCCTCCTCGTCGTAATACATGCCGTCAATCTCCTCGTCCGTGACGAAGAGCCCGTCGCCGTCCACGAAGTAGAAGCTGCCGTCGATGATCACGGGGCCCGGGTTATAGCTCTTGGCCCCCGAGGCGTCCGCGCACAGGGCCAGGGCCGCCGCGCCGTAGGCGTCCGCCGGCGTATCCGGGGCGGGGGCGGATGCGAGCGGGGCGGGGTTTATCCCCGCGAGGTTGCAGATCAGCTGCGCCGCCCCGGCGCGCGTCAGCGGCTCCGTGCCCGTGAAGGCGGCGAGCTCCGACGGGGCGAACATGCCCTCCAGCGCCCCGGCCGCCTCGGCCTCGCTCACGGTATCGAGGCCGTCAAGGCCCTCGGGCTCGTACTTCCCGCCGAACAGGGCGCTTATGCCCGCGGCCATCTCCCCGCCCGTGACCGGCTCCATTGGCATGAGCCTGCCAATGGAGTCGTACTCGAGCCAGGGCTGGAGCTCCCGGGCAGGTTCCGGCGCGATCAGCGCCGTATAGGCCGCGTCCTCCTCGGCCGGCTGGGAGGGGTCGGCCTCGTTCCCGTCCTCGTCCAGCCAGCAGACAAAGCGCTCCCCTTCCCCGGGCCGCACCTCGGGCGGCTCGGCCGTGCCTCCCGGCATGAGCTCGGCCACGGTCACCGTCCCCTGCACGCTGAAGCTCAGCGTAACCCGGCCGAACATCCCCGCCCGGGCCGCGACCGTCAGGCCCAGGCAGACGGCCAGCGCCGCCAGCGCGAGGCCGGCCAAGATTTTCTTTGTCCTCATCCCTGTCACCCCTGGAAAAGCCGCCGGAGCGGCCAAATGTTCAGAACTGGAAGTAAATAAAGGGCGCGAAGCCCCCGCTCGCCATTGCGGCGCAGCTCAGGGCGAACAGCGCGAGGCAGAGCGCGTAGGAAAGCCGCTCCGCCGCGGCCTTGCCGGCGAACCTGGCCCGGAGCAGGTCGAGCACCGGCGCGGAGAAGGCCGCGCCGAGGGCGAGCGAGAAAATCGTCCAGCCGCCGAGCGTGCTCTCCAGCAGGGCCGTGCCCGCGGCGCTGAATTCCCAGCCGGTGAACATCGCGCCAATCATGGCGAAGCCCTCGCCCACGCTCGCGGCGCGGAACATGGCGAAGCCCAGGCAGACGGCCAGGAACGTATATACGCGGGAGAGGACGCGCCCGGCCGGGCGGCGGCGCCAGCGCCGCACGTCCAGGACCTTCAGGCTCTCGAGCGCGCTCAGCGCGCCGTGCCACAGCCCCCAGACCACGAAGGTCATATTCGCCCCGTGCCAGAGGCCGCAGAGGGCGAAGACTATGAACTTATTGGCCGCCGTGCGCCATTTGCCGCGGCGCGAGCCGCCGAGGGGGATATACAGGTAGTCGCGGAACCAGAGCGAGAGGGAGATGTGCCATCTGCGCCAGAAATCCGTTATGCTCACCGCCGCGTAGGGGTAGTTGAAGTTCTCAGGGCATTTGAAGCCCAGGACACGGCCCAGGCCGCAGGCCATGTCGCGGTAGCCGGAAAAGTCAAAGTAGAGCTGCAAAGTATAGGCTATCGCGCCCATCCAGGCTATCCGGGCGTCAAGCGCCGCGCCCGCCGAGAAGGCGGCGTCCGCCGCCGCGGCCGCGCCGCCGGATATGAGCAGCTTCTTGGCCAGGCCGATTGTGAAGCGGCGCAGGCCCTGCGCCGCGTCCTCCCAGCTGCGGCTGCGCGCGGCGAGCTGCGCGTCGAAGTCGGAAAAGCGCGAGAGCGGGCCGCTCATGACCTCGGGCAGGAAGGAGATATAGAAAAGCGTCCGGCCGAAGCTCCGCGACGCGGCCTCCGGGCTGCGCGCGCAGTCGGCCACATAGCTTATACCCTTGAAGGTGAAGAAGCTCACGCCCGCCGGGGCGGCTATCTGCGGCAGGCTGGCTTCCGCGCCCAGCAGGGCGAGGCCCTGGCCGAAGAAGCCCAGGTACTTGCACACGGCGAGCAGGCCCAGGTTTATGACCGCCGCGGCTATGACGGCGGCGCGGCCGCGCCGGAGCGCCCAGAGCCCCAGCAGCCAGTTCACAAGCGCCGACGCTATGAGCAGGGCGAGCGCCCACAGCTCCCCAAAGGCGTAGAACACCAGCCCCGCCGCGCAGAGCAGGACGTTCTTGGCGCGGGCTGGCCGTACAAGCGCCTCGAGCGCCAGCAGCGCCGGCAGGAAGAAAAACAGGAAAGTCGGACTGTCAAAGCTCATTCGTACTGTTCTCCATATATGTAGTGCCACCACTCCGTATCCGCCGGGTACATGGCGAACAGGTTGGTGTCCAGAAGGCCGCGGTCATAGCGGTAGGCCATCTCCAGCTCGACGTCGTAGACCACGCGCGTGCCCTCGCCGTCGTACATTATCACCCAGCCGTGCGGGGAACGGTCCCAGCCCACGGTGCCCGCCACGGCCTCGGCGTCCCAGCCCAGGCCGCGGGCGAGGGCCCAGAAGGCGGCGGCATAGCAATAGCAGTTGCCGCGGCGGGTTTCAAACATGGTCTTCGCCTCATCTATCTGCCAGCCGTCCGCGCCGGTTTCGTAATAGTTCCGGCGCAGGTAGTCGAAATTGTCGCGCACATACTCGTAGGCGGCGTAGAGCATGTCCTCCCGCTTTGCGTATTCCTCGCAGATGGGCGCGAGGGTTTCGGCCACATATGCGTCGAGCTCGCCGTCGCCCGAGGTATAGCGCCCGTCCGGCCCGAACTCCAGGCCGTCCACGGACGTATCCATATAGAACAGCCCGTTTTCGTCCGCCCTGTAGAGCCAGCCGTCCAGGTTCACAAAGCCCTCTTCATAAACCGTCTCATTCTCCGCGGTCAGGCTCGCGGCCAGGCAGCCGGCGCCCTCGCGCAGCGGGTCGAGGTCCGGCGCGGCCACGGAATAAACCGCGTCGAAGCCCCAGGCGTCGCCGTAGAGCGAGCTCATATAGAGCGTATACAGCATTTCCGCGGCCTCTATGCGGCTCAGCGGCCCGGCGCCGCCGCGCTCGGGCAGGGAGCCCGGCGCGAAATAGGGCTCTAGCGCCGCGGCGAGCTCGGCCGCCGTAACGCTCTCCCTGCCTTCCAGCTCCTCAAGCGTGTCGAGCCGCGCCCCCTGCGTGAACAGCGCCCTCGCGCCGAGCGCGGCCTCCTCCCCGCTCAGCGCCGCGTCGGGATGCGCGAGCCCGTATTCGTCCCGCTCAAGCC
Source organism: uncultured Oscillospiraceae bacterium (assembly GCA_944385795.1). Classification (GTDB taxonomy): domain Bacteria; phylum Bacillota; class Clostridia; order Oscillospirales; family Oscillospiraceae; genus Scatomorpha. The sequence goes on from CALWYP010000059.1 coordinate 18,028, forward strand.
AGGGCGCGTATTCCTCCGCCAAGGCCGGCGCGAGCAGCGCCGTATACGACGCGCTGCCCTCCGCAGGGACAAAGGGCTCGGCGCTTTCCCCATCCTGGTCCACCCAGCCGATTATCCGCTCGCCCTCGGGCGCGGCAAGGCCGTCGGACGAGGCCGCCGTGCCCGGAAGCACGTCCAGCGCCGTCGCGCTGCCGCCGACCGTGAAGGTAAGCGTATACGCCGGGCTCCACATGGACAGCGCCGCGCAAAGCGCACCCGCGAGCAGCGCCGCGCAAAGCGCAGAGCCGTATTCAAGGACGAAGCCCCTCTTTTTCATCCCGTCGTCCCCCCGCTGTTTTTTTCTTAACTGATTTATAATAATATATGGGAGCGCATTTTTCAAGTATTTCCGCCAGGCGGCGGGCTGTGCCCGCGGACAATGCGAGTCTTTGCGTGGGCGATTTGGGCGGCTTGCCGCCCGGTGACGGGGGCAGACGCTTGAATCGGGTTTTTGAGGCGGGCGGCGGGCTGTGCCCGCGGACAGTGTCGAGTCTTCGCGTTGCTGCTAGACAAACGTTGCCGCCCGGTGACGGGGGCAGACGCTTGAATCGGCTTGCAGCCCGGTGACGGGCGTGGGTGCAGGGACCGGCGCTGTGCGGTTGCGCGCACCCCTCGGCTCCCCTGTAAGGGGAGCTGTCAGCGAAGCTGACTGAGGGGTTGAAGCAAAGGCCGCCCCCTTCGGCGTGCAAAAAATCCAGCCGGGAACCCGGCTGGATTTTCGCACATTTGTTAGTTATTTCAGAACCGCCTTATTGAAGCTCTTCTTGCCGCGGCGCAGTATCACGCCTTCCTTGAGCTCGGCCTCGGTGAAGGTCTTGGCTATGTCGTCGACCTTCTCCTCGTTGGCGGTGACGCCGCCCTGCTGCACGTTGCGGCGGGCGTCGCTCTTGCTGGCGCACAGGCCGGTCTTCACAAGCAGGCTCAGCACGTCTATGGCGCCGTCGGTGAGGTCCCCGGCGGCCAATTCGGTGGTGGGCATGTGCTCGGTGTCCCCGCCGCCGAAGACGGCGCGCGCGCCCTCGCGGGCCTTGTTGGCCTCCTCCTCGCCGTGCACAAGGCTGGTGAGCTCCCAGGCGAGGATGTCCTTGGCCTCGTTGAGCTTGGCGTCCTTCCAGGAGCCCATCTCGTCTATCTGCTCGAGAGGCAGGAAGGTCATCTTGCGCAGGCAGTTCATCACGTCCGCGTCGTCTATGTTGCGCCAGTACTGGTAGAAGTCGTAGGGGCTGGTCTTGTTCGGGTCAAGCCAGACCGCGCCGGCCTGGGTCTTGCCCATCTTCTTGCCCTCGCTGGTGAGCAGCAGCGTGATGGTCATGCCGTAGGCGCTCTTGCCCAGCTTGCGGCGGATGCGCTCGCGGCCGCCGAGGATGTTGGACCACTGGTCGTCCCCGCCGCACTGCATGACGCAGCCGTACTTCTGGAACATGTGGTAGAAGTCGTAGCTCTGCATGATCATGTAGTTGAACTCGAGGAAGCTCAGGCCGCGCTCCATGCGCTGCTTATAGCACTCTGCGCGCAGCATGTTGTTGACGGAGAAGCAGGCGCCCACGTCGCGCAGCAGCTCGATATAGTTGAGCTTTAAAAGCCACTCGGCGTTGTCGAGCATCAGGGCCTTGCCCTCGGAGAAGTCGATGAACTTGCTCATCTGGACCTTGAACTTTTCGGCGTTGGCCTGTATCTGCTCCTGCGTGAGCATCTGGCGCATGTCGGTGCGCCCGGAGGGGTCGCCGACCATGGTGGTGCCGCCGCCGAGCAGCGCGATGGGCCTGTTGCCGGCGAGCTGGAGCCTGCGCATGAGGTTGAGGGCCATAAAGTGGCCTATATGCAGGCTGTCCGCCGTCGCGTCAAAGCCTATATAGAAGGTGGCCTTGCCGGCGTTTAAAAGGTCGCGTATCTCTTCTTCGTCGGTGAGCTGGGCGATAAGCCCGCGGGCCTTGAGTTCTTCAAAAATCTGCATCGATCTAACTCCTTGTAATTTTATTTCCAGGGAAACCGGTCCGTTTCGGGCCGGAGGCCGCGCCTCAGCGGCGCGGGCCGGCGGCTGCCGTTATCCGCCCGGGCCTTACTCCGCTTCCTTCGCCATCTCGGCGACGCGGTCGGCGCACCAGGCGCAGAAGCCGTTGCACACGCTCTTGTCCCCGCCGCTCAGGTCCATGAGGTCGGAGCAGCGTATGGCGCCAAATTTGGCCTTGAATTCATCGGCGAGCTCCTTGGCCGCTATGGCGACCGGGCCGCCCGGCTTGCCCATGCCGTCGGCGCCGACGGTCATGCCGAGGCACAGGACCGCGCCGGCATAGGCCCCGCAGGCTTCGCCGCAGCGCAGCCCCCCGCCGAAGGCGGAGCTCGCGGCCTTGGCCGTCGCCTCGTCCAGGCCGGTCAGCTCGTCCAGGGCTACGACCACGCTCTGCGCGCAGTTGAGGGTGTTTTTCAGTTCGGCGGCTTTTTCTCCGTAGGTCATTTTTCTTTACCCTCCTTTTTGTATTCACACGCGGCGTCGAGCTGCTCGGCAGCGCTGGCCAGCGTCGTGTCCGTAATGTTGTCCCCGCCGTGGAGGCGGGCCAGCTCGCGCACCCGGCCTTCGCGGTCAAGCGGCGTCACGGCCGTATAGGTCCTGCCCCCAGACTCGCGTTTCTCGACATGGAAGTGCGCGTCCGCCATCGCGGCTATCTGCGGCAGGTGCGTCACGCAGATCACCTGCCTCGTGCGCGATATGTGCGCGAGCTTCTCCGCCACGCGCTGGGCAGCCACGCCGGAAACGCCCTCGTCAATCTCGTCGAAGACCAGGGTCTCCGCCCCGGCGCGCTCCGTGAGCACGTCCTTCATGACCAGCATTATCCTCGCCAGCTCGCCGCCGGAGGCGATGCGCGAAATGCGCCCGGGGGCCTCGCCCGCGTTCGCGCTCATTAGGAAGCGCACGGCGTCGCAGCCCGTCCCGTCGAAGCCCGGTTCGGCCTCCACGGGGCTTATCTCGGTCTCAAACCTGACTCCCGGCATACTTAGCTCGCGGAGCCCGGACTGTATGCGCTCCTTGAGCCTCTTTGCCGCTTCACTACGTTTATGTGACAAATCCTTAGCCGCATTATACGCCGTCTTTTCGCGTTTTGCAAGCTCCAAAGCCAATTCTTCTCGCCGCGCCGCGGAGTTTTCCAGGCTCTCGTACTCCGCGCGGGCCCGCTCGAGCCCGGCGATGAGCCCGGCCTCGTCCGTGGAATACCGTTTTTCAAGCCTCCTGAGCTGGGCGAGCCGGGACTCGATCGCGTCGTACTCGTCCGGGGAGAAATCAAGGCTGGAGCGGAAGTCGCGTATGCGCTCGGCCGCGTCCGCGAGCTCGCTGAGCGCGGAGCCTATCTCCCCTGCCGCCTCCCCCAGCTCGCCGGCCATGTCCGCCGCGCGGCGGCACCAGCCCTCGGCCTCGCCCGCGAGCTCCGTCGCGCTGGGCGACGCGCCGTAAAGCGCCTCATAGGCCGCGTCCAGGGCCTCCGTCAGCTTCTCGGAGTTGCGCAGCAGGTCGCGCCTGGCGGCCAGCGCGGCCTCCTCCCCGGCGCTGAGCTCCGCCGCCTCGAGCTCCTGAATCGTGCGCTCGAGCTCAAGCAGGCGGAATTCCCTCTCCCGCTCGTTCATGTCGAGGCGGTCCAGCTCCCTCTTCGTCTCGCGCCAGGCCCCGTACTTCTCCCGGTACGTGGCCAGCTCCCCCTCCAGCTCGCCGAAGGAGTCGAGATACGCGCGGTGGTTGGCCTCGTCGAGAAGCGCCCTGCCGTCGTTCTGTCCGTGGATATCGAGCAGCAGCGCGCCCAGCTCGCGGAGCTCCGCGGCGGTCGCGTTCTCGCCGTTTATCCAGGCGCTGCTCTTGCCCTCGGCGCTTATGCGGCGGCGTATCAGAACGCCGGAGTCGTCCGGATTTTCGGCGTCGTACCAACCCGTGCTCTCCAAATCCCGCTCCCTGAGCCAGAGCT
>CALWYP010000060.1 GCA_944385795.1 uncultured Oscillospiraceae bacterium
ATAACCGCGAGCTCTTTGAGCGGGCCGCGTCGCAGCTGCTCGCCATGGGCGAGACGGAAATTGAGCTGCCGGGCGTGAAAGACATCCGCGTCTGGGGCGAGGGCGGCGGGGCCGTCGTCGAATTCACGACCGGCGGCATCGGCCTCGCGCCCTCGGGCACATACCACGGCGTCTATTACTCCGCGGACGGCGAGCCCGCCGCCTTCCAGAACACGGACGTCCCCCTCGGCCCCAGCCGCGATGGCTGGATCTGGCACGGCAGGGGCGACAACTACGGCGAAACCTGGCACATAAACGAGAACTGGTATACGTTTTACGCGAGCTTTTAGCCCAAGAGACGCCCCGGCGAGCAAAAAACGCCCCGCCTCAACAAGAGGCGGGGCGGAGCTTTTTCCGGAAAGGCCTTGACAATCTCGATTATCGAGAATATACTGGGGACAGAAAACTCGATTATCGAGATAAGGAGGCGGGGACGTGGCCCGGGCAAAATTCCACACGCTCACCGAGCAGATGTTCTACGTCCTGCTCTGCCTGCGCACGGAGCGCTGCGGCATTGACATACTCGACCTGGTGCCGGAGATGACGGGCGGGCGCGTGAGCGTCGGCTCGGGCACGCTCTACAACCTGCTCGAGCAGTTCCAGGACGCGGGCTTCATCCGCGAGACGCGCGTCGAGGGCCGGCGGCGGAGCTATATACTTACCGGGCGCGGCCTCGAGACGCTGAAAAACGAGTATGGGCGCATCTGCGCCCAGGCGGCGGACTACCGCCGCGCCTTCGGGGAGGGAGAGGCATGAGTCGGTACAGGCGCATATTCGACCTTCTGCCCGTCTACGACAAGCCCGGCGAGGCCGGGCTCTTTGAGAGCATGGCCGCGAAGGGATGGGAGCTCTGCGGCGGCGGGAGATGGAGCTGGAAATTCCGCCGCGCGGAGCCGGCGAAGGCCCGTTACGCCGTCGCATACTACGCTCGAGGCAGCGAATACGCCCCGCCGGACTCCGACGAGCTCGCCTTCCGCGAGCTCTGCGCGCGCACGGGCTGGGAATTCGTCTGCTCGCGCGGGTATATGCAGGTCTTCGTGAACCGCGCGGCCGATCCCCTGCCGCTCGACACCGACCCGGAGCTGGAGTTCGAGCTGACGGACCGTATGGCGCGCAAGAACGCGCTCGTCGCCGCGGCGGCGCTGGCCATATCGCTCCTGCTGCTCTGGCGCACGCTGGGCGCGGCTCTCGGCGACCGGCTCGCCGCGCTGGTGAGCATGGACGCGCTCATTCTGCCGCTGCTGCTTTCGGGCCTCGTGCTCTGCGCCCTGGGCGATATAATCTGCTGGGCGCTCTGGCGCAGCAGGGCGCGCGCCGCGGCGGAGCGTGGGGAATTCTACGCCTCGCGGCGCATCGCCCGGGTGAACGCCGCCATACCGCTGCTGCTGCCCGTGCTGCTCGCGCTCTGCGCCCTGGGCTGGCTGATCTGCGGCGGGGGCGGGCGGGAGTCCATGCGCGTTGTCATAAACGCCGCCGCCGTCCTCGCGGCGGGGGCCGCGGGCGCGGCCGTATCCTCGCGCCTGAAGGCGGCGGAGGCTTCACGCGGGAAGAACGTCGCCCTCAGCGCGCTTGCGGTTTTTGTAACCTGCGTGGCCGTCGCCGTTTTGGGCGCGCTGCTCATCTGGCGGGAGCCCGATTCGTCCGACGCCCCGCTCACGATAAGCGATCTCGGCGGCGGGGACTACGACTACGCCGTCTATATCGAGACCGACGCCTCGCCCTTCGCGGAGCTCTATTCCTATGAGGAGCGCTACGTCCCCTTCGGCGGCGCCTGCCCCGAGCCCGCTCCAGGCGAGGACGTCTCGGCAAGGCTGAGCTACAGCGTCTACCGCGCGCGCATCCCATCGGTCTATCCCGAGCTGCGCGAGGGCGTGCTTTGGGCGCATCAGGGCCTGACGGAGCCCTGCGACGCCGCGCCCTTCGGCGCAAAGGAGGCCTGGCACATAGAGGAGTCCTTCTTCGGCGTCGAGCAGGCCTGGATACTCTGCTACGGCGGGAGCGTCGTGTATTTAGAATATAACCGCGGGCTGAGCGCGGAAAACTGCGCCGCCATAGCCGCGGCCTTCGGAGGTGAGAGCGCATGAAGCGCCGCATTGAGCCCTATTCCTTTTACGACCACACCGGCATCGCCGCGCACCTTGAGGACATGGCCGCGCGCGGCTGGATGCTCAAGAGCATAGGGGCCTTCACCTGGAACTATGAGAAGCGCGAGCCTGTGAAGGCGCGCTTTGCCGTCACATATTACCCGCGCCTTTCGGAATTCGACCCGGCGGACAATCCCGACCTCGCCTCCTTCGCGGAGTTCTGCGCGCGCACGGGCTGGAAATTCGTCTGCTCGAAGGCGCAGATGCAGGTCTACGTCAATTTTGAGGAAGACCCGCTGTCCATAGACACCGACCCGGCGCTGGAGGTCGCCAACATCCACGCCTCGGCGAAGAAGAGCTTCATCTTCCCATACGCGCTGCTGCTTATCCTCGGCCTGCTCATGGGCGCGATGTGGATCTCGGAGCTCATAAGCGACCCGGTGGGCCTGCTTGCAAGCGGCTCGCGGCTTTTGACGGGCTTTTGCTGGCTCATGCTGGGCGTGCTCTGCGCCGCGGAGCTCATAGTCTATTACCGCTGGCGGCGGCGCGCGCTCGCGGCCGCGGCGAGGGGCGAATTCCTGCCCACGCGCGGCACGACCGGCCTGCAGCGCTTTGTCATATGGGCCGTCGCGCTCATGCTGGCCTACTGGCTTTTGAACCTCCTGTTCACCGGCAACCGGCTGATGCTGGCCGCGGG
>CALWYP010000061.1 GCA_944385795.1 uncultured Oscillospiraceae bacterium
TGGCAGTGCGGCACGATACAGCTCGACAGCCAGCTGCCCGAGCGCTTTGAGCTCGAGTATGTCGGCGAGGACGGCGCGAAGCACCGCCCCGTCATGATACACCGCGTGGTGCTCGGCAGCATCGAGCGCTTCATCGGCGTCATCACCGAGCACTTCGGCGGCGCGTTCCCGACCTGGCTGGCCCCCGTGCAGGTGAAGGTCATGCCGATTACCGACCGCAGCCGCGGCTACGCCCAGGGCGTGGCCGACGAGCTCAACGCCCACGGCATACGCGTGGAGTGCGACTTCCGCAACGAGAAGATTGGCTACAAGATTAGGGAGGCCCAGAGCAAGAAGATCCCCTACATGCTCGTTATCGGCGACAAGGAGGCCGAAAACGGCACCGTTTCCGTGCGCACCCGCTCCGGCGGCGACAAGGGCGCCATGCCCCTGGACGGCTTCATAGCGCACATAACCGGGGAGATCAAAACCCGCAGCCTCGATTGATTGAAAGGAGAAACCCTTTGATGAAGAAAACCCTCTGCATAATCCTGGCCCTGGCCATGGCCTTCGCCCTGGCCGCCTGCGGGGAAGCCGAAACCGAAGCCTCCCCGACCCCGACCTACTACGACGGCTCCACGCCCAGCGACCTGCTCGGGCCCAGCCCCAAGCCCACGCCGACGCCCGACCCGCAGCCCGTGACCACCCTCACCGTCAACGGCATAAACCTTGTGCGCGACGGGCAGAAGTCCATAATCGGCGTCAACGGCTTCGACTATGACGACGGCGTCCTCACCATAACCGACGTCACCCTCCAGGGCGGCAGCGCCGACGAGGCCCTTATCCACTTCGACGGCGGCGCGCTCGAGATAGTCGTAAAGGGCGAGGTCACCCTGGCCGCCAGCGGCGGAGCGAGCGTGATAAGCGCCGACGAGGGCCACGCCCTCACCATCTCCGGCGACGGCCAGCTCACCGTGAGCGCAAGCGGCGCGCCCGCGCTGGATATACCCGGCGGCGTCACCGCCGGCTGCGCCCTCAACTGCACCGGCGAGCCCGCCTGCACCGGCGAAGCGGCCGCCGCGGCCGGCTTTGCCGTCACGGTCAACGACGGCGCCACCCTCACCGTCAACGCCGTGGGCAACTGACCAATTTTAACCGCGAATAAACCCGTCCGCCCCCTCGTATGCTATGTGCGAGGGGGCGATTTTTATCTCAAGACGTAAACTGATACTCGCTTTGGCGCTGATTTTCGCGCTCAATATATCTATTATAGCGCTCGTGCAGGCCGCGGCGGCCGAGACCTACGACAGGGGCTCGTCCGGCGCTACGGTGCGCGAAATACAGTCCCGCCTGGCCGACTGGGGCTACTATGACGGGGCCGTGGACGGCATATACGGCTCGGCCACGGAGGAGGCGGTGAGCTGGTTCCAGGAGGCTAACGGGCTCGCCGTGGACGGGCGCGCGGGCCCCGAGACCCTCGAGGCGCTGGGCCTGCCGGCGGGCGGCGCGTATTACCCGGGGGAGGACGCCTCGGGAGAGCTCGCGCTCCTGGCCAGGCTGATATCCGCGGAGGCGCGCGGCGAGCCCTACGCCGGGCAGGTCGCCGTGGGCGCGGTCGTGCTCAACCGCGTGGAGCATCCGTCCTTCCCCAACACTATCGCCGAGGTGATATTCCAGCCCGGCGCCTTCTCCTGCCTGCTGGACGGGCAGTGGGACGAGCCCGTCGCGGAGAGCGCCTACGCCGCCGCGCGCGACGCCCTGGCCGGGGCCGACCCCTCGGGCGGGGCCATCTATTACTTTAACCCGGAGACCGCCACCAGCGCCTGGATATGGTCGCGCCCGGAAATCCTCACCATAGGCAGCCACCGCTTCTGCGCCTAGCCGCCGGCGGGCTGTGCCCGCCGACAGTGGCGAGCCTTCGGGTTGCGGCGTGACGGACGTACCCGCCCGGTGACGCAGGCGGGTGCTGGAACCGGCGTTTTGGGGCTGCTGCCAGGCCCGTTCCGCCCCGCCGCCCGGGGCTCATGCTTTACAAAGCGCGGCGGCGGTAGTAATATATTATTCACAGACCAGAGAAAGAGAAGGGATGGCCATGAGCTATTGCAGTTCCTGCGGGGCGTACCTGCCCGACTGGGCGGCCGAGTGCCCGGCCTGCGGGGCGCCCAGGGAGCCGGCGGCGGGGCCCAAGCGCGCCCGAAAGGCCCCGGATTCCGCCGCGGCGCAGGCCGCGCGGCCCAAGCGAAAGGCCGCGGCGGAGGAGGGCGAATACCATTATACATATAAAAAAGCCTCCGGCGGAGGCGGGGCCGCCCCCCAGGGCTCCGGCGCGCGCCGCCGCACGGCGGACAAGGGGACTTTTACCTGCGAGGGGACGAAACAGGGCTCCGGCGGGGCCTTCCGCTATGAGGCGGAAGACAGGCGCGGGAGCTACGCCGGCGCTTACATGTCCGACGCGAAGAAGAACCGCGGCCTTGCGGCGCTGTGCTATTTCGGGCCGTTCTTCCTGCTGAGCTGGCTGCTAAAGCCCAAGAGCTCTTTCGTGCGCTACCACGTCAACCAGGGCCTGGCGCTGTTCCTGTGCTGGATAGTTATCAACATATTCGACTTTATCCCCTTCATGTGGGTCGTCAACATCTTCGGGCTTATATGCTTCTTCTGCGGCGTATCCAACGCGCTCAGGGGCAAGCGCAAGCCTCTGCCCGTCATCGGGGATATAACGCTGATCAAATAGTTACGGGAGGAAAGGAAATGAAACTGTTAACCTGTGAGTACGCCGGGCGCGCCTTCGCCGGCGTGAGCGACGGCAGCCGCGTGTGGGAGGCCGCGCCGGACATGCTCTCCCTCATCGCCGCGCTGGACGGCGCGCTTCCCGGAGCTTCGCTCTGCGCCGGCGAAGGCGTACCGCTTGAGGCTGTGAAGCTGCTCTCGCCCATACCCGAGCCCGCTCAGGACGTCGTCTGCCTGGGCATGAACTACGCCGAGCACAGCGTGGAGGCCGAACGCTGGGGAGGCGACGCGGAGTTCAAGAAGAACGCGGGCAAGGCCGTATACTTCTCAAAGCGCGCCTCGCGCATAATAGGCCCCGGCGACTTCATCGACGGCCACTTTGATATTGTGGATTCCCTCGACTACGAGGCGGAGCTCGCCGTGATCCTCGGCCGCGACGCATACAAGGTCAGCGAGGCGGAGGCGGAGAGGTATGTCCTGGGCTACAGCGTCTTCAACGACGTCTCCGCGCGCAACCTCCAGACGGCGCACAAGCAGTTTTATTTCGGCAAGAGCCTGGACACGCACACCGCCATGGGCCCCTGGATCGTCACCCGTGACGAGTTCGGATGGGAACCCCAGCTCGGCATACGCTGCTACGTCAACGGGGAGAAGCGGCAGGACTCCAATACCCGCTATGAGATTTACGGCGCGGCGCACGTCATAGCCGAGCTCTCGGCTGGCATTACGCTCAAGGCGGGGACTATCATTGCGATGGGCACCCCGGCCGGCGTGGGCATGGGCTTCACCCCGCCCAAATACCTGAAGAGCGGGGACGTGGTCCGCTGCGAGATAGACGGCATAGGCGCGCTCGAGAACACAGTGGAATAAGCGCTTCAAGACCAGCTTTCCCCCGGCCAGAACCGGGGGAAAGTTTTTTAAAATAGGGTATTGACAAACGGGGAAGTATAGTTTATTATAATGCCTCGCCGGCAGTGCCGAGCTCTTCCGGCGGCTAGGGCTGAAAGGCCCCAGGCGAAAAACACCTCGAAAAAAAGTTAAAAAAACTCTTGACAAACGCCTCTCCAAGTGCTATATTAATCAAGCACCTCACCGAGAGGGCCGGTCAAAAGAAAGCGGACAGACAGACGCAAAACTGTCCGGAAGCTGTGAGTTTGAAGGCTTTTCCGAGGCGCGAGTGTACCTTGTAAATTAAACAATGTAAGTAAAAGCTTATGCGAAAAAGCACCAAAGAAGGGTTCTTAAAGCGAGCTCGGAAGAGCTTGCGAACGATTCTTTTGAAGCTGAGATTGAATCAGCTCGAATAGGTTTTAACCGGACTGAGGTCCGGCTAAGATACCATATTTGAGAGTTTGATCCTGGCTCAGGACGAACGCTGGCGGCGTGCCTAACACATGCAAGTCGAACGAAGCTTGAAGCTCTGAGTTTTCGGACAAGGAGCGGATATGA
>CALWYP010000062.1 GCA_944385795.1 uncultured Oscillospiraceae bacterium
ACAGGCATAATCATGAACTCCTGGATGTCGACGTTGTTGGTGGCGTGGGCGCCGCCGTTGAGGATGTTCATCATCGGCACGGGCAGGGTCTTGGCGTTGACGCCGCCGATGTAGTTGTAGAGGGGCAGGTTCAGCGCGGTGGCGGCGGCCTTCGCGCAGGCGAGGGACGCGCCGAGGATGGCGTTGGCGCCCAGGCGGGACTTATTGGGGGTGCCGTCGAGCTCAATCAGGGTCTTGTCTATGCTGGTCTGGTCGAGGACGTTCATACCGAGCAGGGTCTCAGCGATCTCGGTGTTCACGTTCTGCACGGCGCGGGTAACGCCCTTGCCCTGGTAACGGCTCTTGTCGCCGTCGCGGAGCTCGCAGGCCTCGTAGACGCCGGTGGAAGCGCCAGAGGGGACGGCGGCGCGGCCGACGGTGCCGTCGTCGAGGGTGACCTCGACCTCAACGGTCGGGTTGCCGCGGCTGTCAAGGATTTCGCGGCCCTGGACGTCTACGATTTCAAAGTATTCTTTCATGATTAAACTACTCCTTTATACTAATTTAGGGGTATGCTTTCAATTCCATCGGGCGGGGCTTCGCCCGGCCCGTTCCCGCGCGCGGCGCGGGGACAATCCTGCGGGCGCCGCCCGCGGGTCAGTCGATAAGGCTCTTGCCGGTCATCTCGGCCGGGGCGTCGAGGCCCATGAGCTGGAGCAGCGTCGGCGCGATGTCGGCCAGGCGGCCCTCGTGGAGCTTAATCTCCCCCGCCCCGACGAGGACGAAGGGGACGAGGTTGGTGGTGTGCGCGGTGTTGGGGCTGCCGTCCGGCTCTACCATGCGGTCGGCGTTGCCGTGGTCGGCGGTGACGGCCAGGGTTATGCCGTTGCGGCGCGCGGCCTCAACCACTTCGCCCAGGCACTTGTCCACGGTCTCGACGGCCTTTACGGCGGCGGGAATGACGCCTGTGTGGCCGACCATGTCGCAGTTGGCGAAGTTGCAGACGTAGAGCTCGCAGCCGCCCTTGTCCATGCGGGCGACGAGGGCGTCCTTGACCTTCTCGGCGCTCATCTCGGGTATGAGGTCGTAGGTGGGATACTCCTTCGGGCTGGGGATGAGCTCGCGCTCCTCGCCGGGGTACTGCTTCTCAACGCCGCCGTTGAGGAAGAAGGTGACGTGGGCGTACTTCTCCGTCTCGGCCACCCGGTACTGGGTGAGGCCCTTGTCGCTGACATATTCGCCTATCGTGCCCTTGAGCTCCTCGGGCGGGTAGGCTATGGGCAGGCTGAGCGCCGCGTCGTACTGCGCGGTGCAGACATAGCTGAGGGAGAGCTCGTCGGTGTCCAGCGTGCTGCCCTCGGGCAGGTTGCCGGTCAGCGCCCAGGTCATCTCGCGCGCCCTGTCGGGGCGGAAGTTCATGAAGATGACGCTGTCGCCGGACTTGATACGGCCCTCGGGGCAGATGACCGTCGGCTCCATAAACTCGTCGGTCTTGCCGTTTTCGTAGCTGTCCTTGACGGCCTGCACGGGGTCGGAGGCCATAACGCCCTTGGCGCGGACAATCGCGTCGTAGCCCTTCTGGACGCGCTCCCAGCGCTTGTCGCGGTCCATGCCCCAGAAGCGCCCCTGGATGGTGGCGATCTTGGCGTTGCCGAGCTCGCCGCACTTGGCCTGGAGCTTCTCGACAAAACCGGCGCCGGAAGTGGGGTTGACGTCGCGCCCGTCGAGATAGCAGTGGACGTAGACCTTTTCGAGCCCCTCGCGCTTGGCCATGTCGAGTATGGCGAAGATGTGCTTTATGTGGCTGTGGACGCCGCCGTCGGAGAGCAGGCCCATGACGTGCAGGGCGCCGCCGGAGGCCCTGGCGTCGGCCATGGCCTTCAGGTAGGCGGGGTTCTTGAAGAATTCGCCGTTGTCAACCTCGAGGCTTATCTTGGGCAGGTCCTGGAAGACCACGCGGCCCGCGCCTATATTGGTGTGGCCGACCTCGCTGTTGCCCATCTGGCCCTCGGGCAGGCCGACGTCCAGGCCGGAGGCGGAAAGTCGGGTGTTGGGGCAGGTCTTCAGGAGCTCGTCCATGACGGGGGTATTGGCGAGGTATATGGCGTTGCCGCCGTCCGGCTCGCCAATGCCGTAGCCGTCGAGTATGACGAGAGCGGTGGGTTTGACATTAGACATACAATCATCCAATCTGCCGTACTAGCGGCAAGAGTAATTACTCGGCTTCGCCCTCGTCCTCGCCGGCGGCGCCGTCGGCGGTGGCGTTAATCATGAAGGCGAGGTCGGCGACCTTCAGGGAGGCGCCGCCGATGAGCCCGCCGTCGATGTCGGGCTTGCTGAGCAGCTCGGCGCAGTTGGAGGGGTTCATGCTGCCGCCGTAGAGGATGGAGACGGAGCGGGCGACGCGGGCGTCGTACATGCTGCGGATAACCGCGCGGATGCCGTTGCAGACCTCGGCCGCCTGGTCGGCGGTGGCGGTCTTGCCGGTGCCGATGGCCCAGATGGGCTCGTAAGCTATGACGCAGCGCTTGATCTCCTTGGGGCCCAGGCCGGCGATGGCGGCCTTGACCTGGTAGGCGACGAAGTCGAGCGTCAGCTCCTTCTCACGCTGCTCCAGGCTCTCGCCGACACAGATTATCGGGGAGATGCCGGCCTCGAGCAGCTTGTGGACCTTGGTGTTGACCTCGGAGTCGGTCTCGCCGTGGTACTGGCGGCGTTCGCTGTGCCCGACGATGCAGTACTTGCAGCCGATGTCCTTGAGCATGGCGGCGCTGACTTCGCCGGTGAACGCGCCGGAGTCGTGCGCGGAGACGTCCTGCGCGCCGAGCGCGAGGCGCTTCTCCTTGCTGCCGCGCTGGGCAATGGGTATGAAGGGATAGGGCATGCAGAGGATGACCTCGCAGACCTTCTTCTTGGAGCGGGGCAGCAGGGGCTTGAGCTCCTCGACAAAGGCGCGGGACTCGCTGGGGAGTTTGTTCATCTTCCAGTTGCCAGCTATTATAGCCTTGCGGTACTTTTTATTCATCTGTTTGGATAGCTCCTTCTTATTTGTCGAGCAGGCAGGCCACGCCCGGGAGCTCCTTGCCTTCCAGGAACTCAAGGGAAGCGCCGCCGCCGGTGCTGATGTGGGTAATCTTCTCGGCGTAGCCGCTCTTCTCAACGGCGCTGGCGCTGTCGCCGCCGCCGATAATGGTCACGCCGCCGCAGTTGGCAACGGCCTCGGCCATGGCGAAGGTGCCCTTGTTGAAGCTGGCGAACTCGAAAACGCCCATGGGGCCGTTCCAGACGACGGTGCCGGCGCCCTGGACGGCGGACTCGTAGAGCTCGACGGTCTTGGGGCCGATGTCCATGCCCATGAGGCCGTCGGGGATGTCCTCGCCGGTGACGACGGGCTCGGAGTCGGCGGAGAACTCAGCCGCGCAGACGTGGTCGACGGGCAGGAGCAGCTTGACGCCCTTGGCCTCGGCCTTGGCCATCATCTCCTTGGCGTACTCGACGCGGTCGGCCTCGAGCAGGCTCTTGCCGATGGTGTGGCCCTGGGCCAGCTTGAAGGTGTAGGCCATGCCGCCGCCGACGATGACGGTGTCGGCCTTCTCGAGGAGGTTATTGATAACGGCGATCTTGTCGCTGACCTTGGCGCCGCCGAGGATGGCGACGAAGGGGCGCGCGGGGTCGGAGAGGGCCTTGCCCATGACGGAGATCTCCTTCTCGACCAGCATACCGGCATAGGCGGGGAGGTAGGCGGCGACGCCGGCGGTGGAGGCGTGCGCCCTGTGGACGGTGCCGAAGGCGTCGGAGACATAGACCTCGGCCATGGAGGCGAGCTCCTTGGCGAACTCGGGGTCGTTCTTCTCCTCGCGCTTGTCGAAGCGGAGGTTCTCAAGCAGCATGAGCTGGCCCGGCTGCAGGGCGGCGGCCTTGGCCTTGGCGTCCTCACCGACTATGTCAGCGGCCATGATGACGTCCATGCCCAGCAGCTCGCTCAGACGCTTGGCGACGGGCTTGAGGCTCAGGTTCTCTTTCCACTCGCCCTTGGGCTTTCCCAGGTGGGAGCAGGCTATGACGGCAGCGCCGTTTTCAAGCAGGTACTTGATGGTGGGCAGCGCAGCGACGATGCGCTTATCGCTGGTTATCTCTCCGGTCTCTTTGTTCTGAGGGACGTTAAAGTCGCAGCGGAGCAATACCTTCTTGCCGTGGGGGTCGAAGTCTGTTACGGTTTTCTTGTTGTAGTTCATGCTTCATTCCTCCTGTTTCATTTGGCCATAATTTAATAAACCCGGGAATCCCTGCTGCCGCAGCGCCTCATAGGTCAGGATTGCGGCAGCGTTGGAGAGGTTGAGGCTTCTCGCCTCTGAGATCATGGGGATGCGCACGCAGCGCTCGCGGTATTTATCCCGGAGCCACTCTGGCAGCCCGGCCGTCTCTTTGCCGAACATGAGCGTCACATC
>CALWYP010000063.1 GCA_944385795.1 uncultured Oscillospiraceae bacterium
GAGATGTTTTTGCCCTTATAGCGCACCTCCAGCGTCTCGCGGTTGTAGCGCTTGCCCTTGCACACGTCGCAGGGGACGTAGACGTCGGGGAGGAAGTGCATCTCTATCTTGATGAGCCCGTCGCCGGCACAGGCCTCGCAGCGGCCGCCCTTGACGTTGAAGCTGAACCTGCCGGGGCCGTAGCCGCGCATTTTGGCGTCGTTGGTGGTGGAGAAGAGCTCGCGAATGTCGTTGAAGACGCCCGTATACGTGGCCGGGTTGCTCCTCGGCGTGCGGCCGATGGGGCTCTGGTCTATGCATATCACCTTGTCCACGTTCTCCAGGCCCTCTATGCCGTCGCTCCTGCCGGGGCGGACGTGGGCGCGGTTCTTCTCCGCGGCCAGGGTCTTGTAGAGCACCTCGTTTATAAGGCTCGACTTGCCCGAGCCGGAGACGCCGGTGACGCAGGTGAGGACGCCCAGCGGTATTTTGACGTCTATGCCCTTCAAATTGTTCTCGCGCGCGTTGCGGATGCACAGGTATTTCCCGTTCCCGGCGCGCCTTTTGAGCGGCACGGGTATTTTCCTCGCGCCGGAGAGGTACTGGCCCGTGAGGCTCCGGGGCTCGGCCATTATGTCCTCCGCCCTGCCCTGGGCGACGACCTCGCCGCCGTGTATGCCCGCGCCGGGGCCGATGTCGACTATCCAGTCGGCGGCGCGCATGGTGTCCTCGTCGTGCTCTACGACTATGAGCGTGTTGCCGAGGTCGCGCAGCTCCCTGAGCGTGGCGATGAGCTTTCCGTTGTCGCGCTGGTGAAGGCCGATGCTCGGCTCGTCGAGGACGTAGAGCACGCCGACGAGCGAGGAGCCTATCTGCGTGGCGAGCCTTATGCGCTGGCTCTCGCCGCCCGAGAGCGTCGCCGCGGCGCGCGAGAGGGTGAGGTACTGTAATCCCACGCTGGCCAGGAAGTGCAGCCGGGAGCGTATCTCCTTTATTATCATGTCCGCTATCATCCGCTCGCGCGGCGTGAGCTTTCCCGGCAGCTCCTCGATGAAGGCGAGGGATTTCGTCACCGGCATATCGCAGAAGTCCATTATCGAGAGCCCGCCCACGGTGACGGCCAGGGCCTCCTTTTTAAGGCGCCTGCCGCCGCAGTCGGGGCAGGGGTACTCGCCCAGGTACTGCTCGTACTCCTCGCGCATACTCTGGCTCTGCGTGTCGCGGTAGCGGCGCTCTATGCTGTTCACCAGGCCCTCAAAGGGCTGGCGCAGCGTGCCCTTGCCGCGCGCGGTGTCGTACTGCAGCTCGAGCGGCTCGCCGTTGGTGCCGTACATGAGCGCGTCCGTGGCCTCGCGGGGCAGGTCCTTTATCGGCGTCGTGAGCTTGAAGCGGTATTTCTTCGCCAGCGCGTCGTAGTACATCTTGGCGATAGAGTCGGCCTTTGCGTTGCCCCAGCCGTGGGCCTGGATGCCGCCCTCCAGTATGCTGAGGTTCGGGTTGCCGACAATGAGCTGCGGGTCGGCGCGAAGCTGTGTGCCGAGGCCGGAGCAGGTGGGGCAGGCGCCGTAGGGGCTGTTGAAGGAGAACAGCCGCGGCGCGAGCTCGTCGATGCTGATGCCGCAGTCCTCGCAGGCGTAGTTCTGCGAAAAGAGCTGCTCCGTGCCCGTGGAGACGTCGCTCACCAGCACCAGCCCGCCCGATAGTCCGGCCGCGGTCTCGGCGCTGTCCGTAAGGCGGCGGGCGCTGTCGGGGCGCACGACAAGGCGGTCGACGACTATCTCGATGTTGTGCTTCCTGTTCTTGTCGAGGGCTATCTCCTCGCCCAGGTCGTAGACGTTCCCGTCCACGCGCACGCGGACATAGCCGCCGCGGCGCGCGTCCTCAAAGACCTTGGCGTGCTCGCCCTTGCGCGAGCGCACGACGGGCGCGAGTATCTGTATGCGGCTGCCCTCCGGCCAGGAGAGCACCTGGTCGACTATCTGGTCTATGGTCTGCTGGCGGATCTCCCTGCCGCATTTTGGGCAGTGCGGGACGCCGATGCGCGCCCACAGGAGGCGCAGGTAGTCGTATATCTCCGTCACCGTGCCCACGGTCGAGCGCGGGTTGCGGCTGGTCGTCTTCTGGTCTATGCTTATCGCGGGCGAGAGGCCCTCGATGTAGTCCACGTCGGGCTTGTCCATCTGGCCCAGGAACATGCGCGCATAGCTGGAGAGGCTCTCGACATAGCGGCGCTGGCCCTCGGCGTATATCGTGTCGAAGGCAAGGGAACTCTTGCCGGAGCCGGAAAGGCCCGTGAAGACCACCAGCCGGTCGCGCGGGATCTCCAGGTCTATGTTCTTGAGATTGTTCTCTCGCGCGCCCTTTATAAAAATGCTGTCACTCAAGAAAAAACGCTTACCTCTGCACTTGGAGTCAATCAGGTAATTATACCTCATTGCCCGCGGCTTTTCAACCACATATTGTGTACGCATGCCCCTGCGTCCCGCTTAAAGCGGCACGCTTTTCGCCGCCGCCCGCAGGACGGCCAGATTGGCCTCCATGCGCCTCGTCATCCGGGTCGCCGGCCCCGAGCAGCTTATGGCCGCGACCGCCGCGCCGGACCGGTCTATGAGCGGCAGCGCAAAGCAGGTCAGCCCCTCCTCGGCCTCCTCGTTGTCTATCGCCCAGCCGCGCTCGCGGGTTATTTCGAGCTCGGCGAAGAGCGCCGCGGGCGAGGTCAGCGTGTTGGGCGTCAGCGCGCGGAAGTCGGCGGCGCGGGCGTACTGTTCCCAGCTCTCGCGCGGCTGCAGGCTCAGCAGAATCTTGCCGGTCGCCGTCTGGTGCGCCCAGCGGCGCTCGCCGAGGGCAGTGTCCATCTTGAGGCTTCGCCTGCCCAGGACCTTGTCCGCGAAGACGATGTGATACGGCCCGTCCGGCACCGCGAGGTGCGCAGTCTCGCCCGTCTCCTCCGCCACGCGCGCCAGCAGCGGACGCACCGAGCCGCTGAGCACCATGCGCCGGGACGCCAGCTGGCCTAGGGAAAAGAGCTTCACGCCCAGACGCCAGGGCCTGTCCGCCGTGCGCGTGACAAAACCGCGGCCCTCCAGCGTGCAGAGCATGCGGAAGGCCGCCGTGCGGCTGATGCCCAGCTCCCTCGCCGCCTCCGCCGCCGTCAGCTCCTCGCGCTCAAAGAAAAGCTCCATAATTTGCAGCGCGTGGTCGAGCGAACTGAGGATATATTGCTCCGTCATACGCGCCTCCACACCATAGCCAGCTCCGCCTCGCCGGTATTCCCGTCAACGCCGCGCCCGGCGAAGCGGAAGCCCTCGCGCTCATAGAAGCGGCGGGCCGGCGCGTTTTTCTCATAAACCGAGAGACTGAGCCCGGCTCTGCCGGCCCTTGCCGCCTCGAGGAGGGCGTGTCCCAGCCCGCGGGAACGGCTTCCGGAGCGCACAAACAGCCCGGCTATATGTTCCCCCTCGAGCCCGATGAAGCCCTCGATGCCCTCCGGGCCCTCGTATACGTACACCTCGGCCCCGG
>CALWYP010000064.1 GCA_944385795.1 uncultured Oscillospiraceae bacterium
GACGTCCGACACGTTGGCGTCGGCAAGTCCCTCTGCGACGACCAGCGGGCCCGATACTTTCGTTACAATTCCGCTCATCTGCAAACCTTCTTTACAAAATATCTGTCCCAACGGCCTTCTCGACCGCCGCCTTGAGCGAACTCTGGCCGAGGCCCAGGGGGCCTTCCCTGCCAGGGATTAGTATGATCGCGGGACTTGGGACGTCCTTGTACCGCGCGATCTCATGTTCGAGGTATTCTGCCAGGTTCTCCTCGACGTAGATTATGGCGTACTGCCCGTCGGACTCCCTGGTGACCTGGTGGAAGGCGCGGCGCGCCTCCTCCTGGTTCCCGGCCGGGAAAACGTCCAGGCCGAGGGCCTTGAAGCCCATGACGGTGTCAGCTCCGCCGAGCACCGCTATCTTAAGCATCTATATCACGCAGCCTTTCCCGAATGACGTCGGCGTCTATGCCGGCCAGGCGGCCGGTGAGTATCATCCTCGCGGCCGTGATCTCGCCCTCGAGCAGGGCGAGGTATTCCGCCACCGGTTCGGCGCCGAAGGGTATCATCTTCGCGCCGGTGAGATAGGCGCTTACCGCGTTGTCGCACGCGAGCTCAAAGGCGGTCATCGCGCCGCCCTTCATGGCCTGCGCGCCCAGCGCCGCCGCCTGCTCCAGGGGAGTGGCGTTGAACGCGGCGGCAAGCGAATCGGCGCTCTCGGCGGCCTTTGCAAGTATGCCGCAGTCTATGCTGCCGCCGGGGACCATGGCCCCGAGCATGAAGCCCGTGTCCTTGCCCATGCGCACCGTGCGCACGGCCGCGCGCAGGTTGGCGCTGTCAATCAGCACCGCGGCGTAGCCCGCGAGGAACTTGCTGCCCGTCGCGGCGGCCATGGAGCTTATCGCGGCGAAATAACGCCTGTCGAGCTCGAAGTCCGCGAGCTGCGGGTTGCCCGTGCGCGCGAGGACGTCGGAAGCGGCAGCGTAGGCCTCTTCCATGTCCGCCGGCAGGGAGGAAAGGCCGCCCTCGCCGTCTGTGTATTCGACGAGCTTCGCCGGCTCCACACGGCCGCAGCCGGAGAGTATGCGCCCGGCGTCCAGGCCCATGGCCCGCGCCTTGATGAGCGCCTTTAAATTGTGGTAATCGTATTTGGCCCTGAAGATGTCCACGACCTCGCCCTGCGGGCACATGTTGGCCATCTCGGTGAACACAGCCGCCCTCCTGCGGGAGAGCGCCGCGTCCACGCCGGCCGCGTCGCAGCCGGACATGTCCTCGTAGCCGCAGTCGGTGAGGAGCTTCGCAGCTTCCTGGAAGCTGGGCGCGGAGAGCATGCGGTCCATCCGCTCGCGGGTGAGCATGCCGGCCTCCCTCGCCCTGATCATGGACGAGAGCATCAGGTACTCAGTATCCTTAACTTTCTTAGCCAAGACCTAACCTCCTGCCCTTTAAGTAATGCTGCCCGGGGCAGCCTGCCCTCCGGCGGCCGCTCGCGCGGTCACTCGAAGAGCACCTCCGCGACGCGCGCGGCGAGCTCGCCCCTGGAGAGGTCGAGCAGGGTGTCCACCGTGCAGTTGACCTCTATGTCGCCCTGCTTGAGGACAAGGCCGCCGGCCATCTCGCGGGTGCTCCCGGAGAGGGTCAGCGCGGCGGGCATGCCCTTGGCCGCGAGCAGCTCGTTGGCGGCCTTGACGGCCTTGGCGCCGACGGCGGAAGCGTCGCGCCCGTTGAAGATGACCTCCTCCTCGCCGGTGACGGCCGCGCCGGCGGCCTGGCGGGCCAGGAAGCCGACATAGTCGCGCTCGGGCAGCTCGGCTATCTTCGTCTTGGCCAGCTCGAAAGCGGCGGTGACGGCCTCCTGCTTCATGTTGAGGACGCTCTTCTTCGCTTCGAGCTTGGCGGTGCGGTCCATGCGCTGGACGCGCTGTTCCGTGTCCTTAACGCCCTCGCGCACAAGCCTCAGGTACTCCTCCTGGGCCTTCTTCTCCGCCTGGGCCTTTATGGCCGCGCAGCGCCCGTCGGACTCTTTCTTTACGGCGGCGCACTCGGCCTCGGCGTCGGCGAGGATGCGCGAGGTTATCTTATCTATACCTTTCATAAGCCTCAGCCCTCAGCTAATCTGGCTCAGCCGATGTTGAGGATCATGAGCATGGAGGCGAGCAGCGAAAGTATGGCGTAGAACTCGACGGTGATGCAGAGCACCATGCCCTTGGACCAGTCGTCGGGCTTCTTCGCAAGCAGGTTGATGGACGCCGCGGCGACCTTGCCCTGGGCGATAGCGGAGAGCCAGCCGCCGAGAGCCATCGGGATGCAGGCCACGAAGTAGCGGAGGCCTTCAGTCACGGTGAGGTCCATGATGGAGCCGTCGAGCAGGCCCATGGAGAAGCTGGCGAAGAACCAGACGACCAGGCCGTACAGGCCCTGGGTGCCGGGTATGACCTGCAGGATCATGACCTTACCGAACTTGCTGGGGTCCTCGCACAGAAGGCCGGCGCCCGCCTCGCCGGCGATGCCGGTGCCGATCGCGGAGCCAACGCCGCTGAGAGCCGCCGCCAGGCCCGCGCCGAGCAGGCCGAGAGCCATTCCGCCAAACTGTTCTAACATTGTTTTTTCCTCCTCTTAGTTGTCGTTGGTGACTGTGACGTATTTGGTGTTGATTGCCAGGGGTTTGAACGGCTTGCCGCCGTCTTCATAGAATTTGCCGAAGTACTCCAGGCACTGGAGTCGCAGGTCGTGCACGAAGCAGCCGAGCAGGTTCAGCGCAAAGTTGAGCGCGTTGCCCACTATGCTTATCAGCAGGAACACGAAGATGTTGCCCGCTATGGCGCCTATCGTGTTGAACACCTGGGCTATAACGCTGCCCGCCAGCATCAGGGCCATCAGACGCGAATAGCTCAGTATGTCGCCGAAGTAGCCGGTGACGCCGTTGTAGATGGCGCCGATGAAGCCGGTGATGATGCCGAAGCCCTTCTTGCCCTTGGCCGAGCCGATGAAGAGCATCACGGCGCCGATCACGATGACCACGGGCACGCCGCCTATGTTGCCGAAGCCCAGCGCGAGGCAGGCGATGCCGATGAAGAGTACGAACCAGGTGCCCTCCTCAAATACGGCGGAGAAGACCTCGCCGCGCTTGAGCTTGATAACGACGTTTATTATCATGCCGGTGATAATCTGGACAAAGCCCAGGCACATCGCGCCGATAAGTATCATTATCGTGTCGTTGAGGGGGGTGAACAGGGCGGGCAGGCCCTGCCAGGTGGTGTCGGGGTTGAGTATCTGCGCGATCTGCAGCGGCGCGTCGGAGAAGAGGCCGCCGGTTATCGCGCCCCAGATTGTCGTCGAAATGCCGCACCAGAGCATGAGCTCGAAGAAGTTGCGCATACCCTTCCTCGGCTTGGCCTTGGCCAACACTATCACGGCCGCCAGGATCATGAGCACGCCATAGCCCATGTCCGCGAGCATGATGCCGTAGAACAATATGAAGAACGGCGCCATGAGCGGGTTGGGGTCGACGTTGTTGTAGGCCGGGAGCGAGTACATCTCCGTGACCATGTTGAGCGCGCGGGTAAACCTGTTGTTCTTGAGCTTCACCGGGACGTCGGGGATCTCCTCCTCCGTGGGGTCGGCGGTCTCCCAGGCGCAGTCGTACTTGCCCAGCACGCGGGAGAGCTCGTCCACCTGCTCGGCGGGGACCCAGCCCTGCATGAGCACGGTGCTCTCCGTACCCATGAGCTTCTCCTCCGCCTCGGCCCGGGCTATCTTGGTGGAGATGGTGTCCGCCCGGAGCTTGAGCTCGCCCCTGTGCGAGGCGAGGGCGGCGATTTCGCCGGCGAGCTTCTGCTGCTCGGCGGCGAGGGCCGCGGCGCGTTCAGAGGCCGCCTTGGTCTCCTCGCGCGCGGTGCCGGAGTACTCGCCCGGGCCCATGAGGTTGAAGCCGAAGGGCCTGAGCGCCTCGAGCGCCGCGTCGTACTCGTCCTTGTAGCAGATAAGCGCCACATAGTTGAGGGACTTGTCGGCGGACACGCGGAAGAGCTGCGCCTCTGGCGCGGCGGCCCACAGGGCCGTGTCCACATCTTCCATGCCGGCCGCCGCGGGCAGGCTGGCCGTCGCAAAGACGGTCTTTTCCGTACCCTTGAAGTTCAGCGGCACGTCCAGGGGCAGCCAGGGCTCGAGCGCCGCTACGGCCGTCTCCAGCCTCGCCGTCTCGCTCTGGCAGCGGCGGATTTCCTCCGCCTTGCCGGTCACCTTTTCCGCCATAGCCAGATCCGCCGGGAGCTCCCTTTCGTCAAGCACCGAGTCCGTCTTGGCCTCGGGCAGGGGCTTGAGGAAGCCGCCCTTGGCCGGGGCGTACCTGTCCATGAGCTTGATGGCGTCCGTAAGGAGGGCGTAATTCGCCCGGTCCGTGCCCAGCTCGCCGCTGGCACAGCGCTCCAGGCCCGCGAAATCCTCGCCCTCGAGCTCTGTCGGCTCGGAGAACTCCACGCAGCCCAGGAGCAGCAGGTCCTTTAGAAGGGCCTTTCGCTCCCTGGCCATGACGGCCAGGCGGAGCTTTTTCATCTTTACGATTGCCATATCAGCCGTTCACTACCCTTTCCACAAT
>CALWYP010000065.1 GCA_944385795.1 uncultured Oscillospiraceae bacterium
GGGACTCGTAGCGCAGCTTGGTGATGAGCCTGACGTCCACGCTGGCGAGGAATTGCCGGTAGGCGGTGTCCCAGAGGTAGATGTTGCCGAAGTTGAAGTCGGCGCTCCGTGAGTCCTCCGCGAATACGAAGGGGTCCACAAAGGCCTTGTCCGCTATGGTTACGCGGTGGAATTGCAGCATATTTGTACGTGCGTCCTTTCCGTTTGATTTGCTTAGAGCTCCCGCGCCGCTTTCTGGATGCGCTTGAGGTCCTCGAAGGTCTCGGGGCGCGTGCGCGGGGCGCGAAGCAGCGCGGCGGGGTGGTAGAGCGCCATCACGCGGCGTCCGTCCTTCTCGAACCAGACTCCGTGCTCGCGGGAAATCTTGAAGTCGGAGCGGATGAAGCGCATGGCCGCTATGCGGCCCAGGCAGACGATAAGGCCGGGGTTTATAATCTCCAGCTGGCGTTTGAGCCAGGGCGCGCAGGCCTCCTGCTCCGTGGGCAGGGGGTCGCGGTTGCGCGGCGGGCGGCACTTCACCATGTTCGCTATGTAGACCTTGCCGCGGTCCAGGTCAATGAGCTCGAGCATGTCGTCGAGCAGCTTGCCCGCGCGGCCCACAAAGGGCTCGCCCTGAAGGTCCTCGTTCTCACCCGGGCCCTCGCCTATGAACATCACCTTCGCGTCCTCCGGCCCGACGCCGAAGACGACGTTCGTCCTCGTCTCGCACAGGCCGCACCTGCGGCAGCCCAGACATTCGCCGCGCAGCTTTTCAAGTTCGGTCATCTCTTACCCTCCCTGGCAAGTTTACATAATATATCTTTCCTGTTGTCCTCAGGATTATCTATGACGTGCTCCAAAAGCCGGGACAGCTCTTCCCCTAGCTCCCGGCCGGAGTAGCCCAGGGCCTTGAGGCCGTCGCCGTTCACGGCCAGGGCGTCTAAAGACCAGCACTCGCCGGAGCGCAGGAGCTCGCGCAGGCGGCGGCTGCGCGGGAAGGCGGCCAGCACGGCCTCGCGCCCGTAATCGCGCAGCAGGCGCTTGTAGTCGCGGGAGCCGGAGGCGAGTATCTCCGCGGCGGCGGAAGACACGCGCGCAGTGCGGCCGTCAAAGCGGAGCGCGCTCAGGAAGCCGCGGGCCGACGCGATATGCCCGCCGTCTTCCAGCGCGCGCAGGAAATGCGCCGTGCGGGCGTAGCGGGGCAGGGGGGCCAGGCTCCCGCGCTCCGCTCCGCCCCGTCCGGGGCCAACCCGGCCGGCGAGCAGGCCCCAGTCCACGAGGGCCCAGACGTAGTCGGGCCGGGACGAGGCGAGTATGGCCCGGAGCTCGGCGGCGACGCGCTCGGCGGAGAGGGAGGCCGTGAGCGGGGCGTATTCGAGCGCGGCGGCGAGGGTGGGCCCGTCTATTTCAAAGCCGAGCTTCGCCGCGAAGCGCACGGCGCGCAGCATACGCAGAGCGTCCTCGTTAAAACGCCGCTCCGGCTCCCCGACGCAGCGTATAAGCCGCCGGCCTATATCCTCGCGGCCGCCGAAGGGGTCGGTAACCGCGCCCGCGGCGTCCATGGCCATGGCGTTTATGGTGAAGTCGCGCCGCGCGAGGTCGTCTTCCAGGCTGGCGGTGTAACGCACGCCGTCGGGACGCCTGTGGTCTGTATACGCGCCGTCCACGCGGTAGGTCGTAACCTCGCAGCGCCCGCCGCCATACAATACAGTGACGGTGCCGTGCCTGATGCCCGTGGGCACGGTGCGGGCGAACAGGGCCTCCACGGCCTCCGGCGGGGCGGAGGCCGCCACGTCGTAGTCGTCCGGCCTGCGGCCCATGAGCGAGTCGCGCACGCAGCCGCCGGCCATCCGGGCCTCAAAGCCGGCCTTTTCCAGAGTATTGAGTATATGAAGTACATACTTGGGCGGCAGTTTTCTCGTCCCCTTAACTAAAAATGGTTTTAATCCTTGTCTTATGAACCATAATGTATTATAATCATTAAGATATGGAGAAAGCAATAGGCAGTATCCATAGCATGATTCGCTTTGACAGGAGCTATTATGGCAGATTTTCAGGATTATCTCAAGCCCGGGATGCGCGGGCACCTTATAGGCATAGGCGGGGTAAGCATGGCCCCGCTCGCGGAAGTGCTCGCCGGCATGGGCCTTGTCATAGACGGCTCGGACATGGCCGAGAGCGAGAAGACGCAGCATCTGCGTTCCCTCGGCATAGCCGTTAAGATAGGCCACGACGCGCAGAACGTGGCCCCGGACATACAGTTTGTGGTCCGCACCGCCGCCGTGCGCGACGGCAACCCCGAGATAGTGGAGGCCCGCGCCAGGGGCATCCCCGTATTCGAGCGCGCCGAGGCCTGGGGCGCCATCATGTGCGACTATTCAAACGCCCTGTGCATAGCCGGGACCCACGGCAAGACGACCACCACCAGCATGTGCACCCACATCCTCATGGCGGCGGAGCGCGACCCCACCGTCATGATAGGCGGCACGCTGCCGCTGCTGCACGCCGGGCACCGCGTCGGCGGCGGGGACACGATAATACTCGAAAGCTGCGAATACCACGACAGCTTCCTCGCCTTCCACCCGACCATAGCCGTCATACTCGACATAGAGGCCGACCATCTGGACTATTTCAGCGACCTCGCCGCCGTGGAGGAGTCCTTCCGCGCCTTCGCGGCCAAGGTGCCGCCGTCCGGGCGCATCGTCGCAAACCTGGACGACCGCAACACGATGGAAACCCTCGCCCCGCTGGGCCGCGAGCTCGTCACCTTCGGCCTTACGGATAAGGCCGACGTATACGCGCGCAATATCCGCCGCGTGGGCGCGGCCAGCGAGTTCGACATCTACGTCCACGGCCGCTTCTTCACCGACGTCACCCTGCATATCCCAGGTATGCACAACGTCAAGAACGCCCTGGCCGCGACCGCGGCCTGCGTGTGCCTGGGCGTTAGGCCGAACGCCGTAAAGTACGGCCTCGCCGGCTTCAACGGCGCGGGCAGGCGCTTCGAGTTCAAGGGCAAGTATAACGGCGCCGACGTGTACGACGATTACGCCCATCACCCCGGCGAGCTCAAGGCCCTGCTGGACGCCGTCGAGCCCCTGGGCTACAAGCGGACGATACTCGTTTTCCAGCCGCACACCTATTCGCGCACCGCGGCCCTGTTCAACGACTTTATCGACCAGCTCAGGAGGCCGGACGTCACCTACCTCGCGGAGATCTACGCCGCGCGCGAGACGAACACCTTCGGCATCTCTTCCGCCGACCTCGCCCAGAACATCCCGGGCAGCCTCTTCTTCGACAATTTCGCCGAGATTGAGAGCTCCCTGCGCGCCACGGCGCGGCCCGGCGACGTGATACTCACCGTAGGCGCGGGCGACGTCTTCAAGATAGGCGAGGACATAGTCGAGTGAATACCCCTTTGAACAGATTATCCACAGCCCCCGGCGCTTTTTTCAAAGCTGCCGGGGGTTTTTGTTGTTCCCGGCGGCTTTACCCGTAAACATATCAAATACTACAGCGCCGAGCGACAGGGTTTTCATAAGTGAAGTAACTATAATTTATGTTAACCCATGGGGGAGGACGCCTCCCCGTCGAACGGAGGAAATGACTATGTCGGTGAAGGAAAGGGCGGCCAGGGCGGCGAGGCCTAAAACTGACGCGCGGGAGCTTACTGCGGCGCTGCTGCGTATGCCGCTGGGTTTTTTGATGGCGGCGGGGCGTTTTGCCCTGCCCGCGGCGCCGTTTGGGCTGAGCTTTGTGGCGGCCTCCGGCACAGGGGCGGGCGGGGCGGCGGCGCTGGCCGGGGCGGCGCTGGGCTATCTGACCACCTGGCCCATCGACGTGGGCATACGCTATGCGGCCGGCTGCGTGGCGGTGTTCACGGCGCTGTTCATAATGCAGGACAGCCGCGCGGCGCGCTCCGCCCCGGCGGCCATGCTGGTATCGGCGCTGGTGATGGCCGGGACGGGCGCGCTCAGCGCCCTGGCCTCCGGCACGGCGATAGCGGACGCGGCCTTTAATACGGCGGTGGAAAGCGCGCTCACGGCCGCCGGGGCCTACTTTTTCCGCGAGGCGCTTACGGGCCGCGCGGCGTCCACGGAGCTCGCGGCGCGGCGGCGCGACGCCTCCGCCGTCATACTCGCGGCCTCGGCCCTGATGGGGCTGGAGCGCGTCGAGTTCATGGGCACGGTCAGCCTGGGGCGCACGGCCGCGCTGCTCGCCGTCATGACCGCCTCGCTCAAGGGCGGGGCCTTCGCGGGCTCGGCCGCGGGCACGGCCTTCGGCCTCGCCATGGACGCGGGCGCCGGCACGGCGGGGCTCTACACCATGGCCTACGCCTTCCCGGCGCTCTGCTCGGGCGCGTTTTCCCGCTTCGGCCGCCTGCCCTTCCTCGCCGTCTTCGACTGCGCCGGGGCGCTCACCGTACTCGCCGCGGCCTGGGGCGGCGAGGTGCTGCCGCCGCTTTTCGAGAGCTTCGCAGCCAGCGTGATCTTCATGCTGATACCCTCCGGGGCGCTGGCGCAGGCGGGGGCCCTGTTCCAGCCGCTTATGCCCGGCATGGGCGAGAGCGGGCTTAGGAAATACGCCTCGCGCCGCGTGGCCGGCATAGCGGGGGCCTACCTCGACGTCTGCGCCGCGGCGCGCCGGGGCGTGGAGGAGGCGAACGACAACGACACGGCGCGGGTGTTCGACCGCGCGGCGGACGCGGCCTGCGCGAGATGCGCAAAAAAGGGCGAGTGCTGGGTGACCGGCTATATGGAGACGCTCGACGCGATGAACGGGGCGACGGCGGCCATGAAGGAGCGCGGCCGGCTGGAGAGCGGCGACCTGCCCGAGTGGTTCAGCAGGAAATGCGTCAACCTAAACGCCTTTGTGACGGCCGTGAACGCGGAGCTGCGCGCTCAGCTCTACCGGGCCCAGTACCGCGAGCGGCTGCGCGAGGGTCGGGCGGCGGCCTGGGGCCAGTACGAGGACTTCGCCGAAATACTCTCCCGCGTCTCCGCCGAGCTCGGGAGCATAAACGGCGCGGACCCTCTCGCGGAGCGGCGCCTGCTGCGCTATTTGCGCAGTATGGATATAGAGGCCGACTGCGCCGTGTTCCGCGACGCCACGGGCCGCCTGCGCGCCGTTATAGAGTCCGGAAGCCTCCCGGCAATGACGCGCGACCCGGCCTGGCTGGACAGGCTCTCCGCCGTGCTGGGCGTGAGGCTCTGCACGCCCTCCGACAACCCGGCCGGGCGGGTGACGCTGCTGGAGGCCGAGCCGCTGTGCGCGAGCGTGGGCATCGCGGCGCTTAAAAAGCCGGGGGAGAAAGTCTCCGGCGACCGCGGGACATATTTCAAGACCGACTCCGGCACGCTCTGCGTCATACTCTCGGACGGTATGGGCGCGGGCGAGGACGCGGCGGGCGAGAGCGGCGAGGCCGTGCGCATACTGGAGCGCTTCCTCAGGAGCGGCGTAGACCCGGCGGCGGCCATGAAGGTGCTCAACAGCGTCATGCTGCTCAAGAGCGGGGACGACTGGGGCTGCGCCACGGCCGACCTCATGTGCGTCGACCTTTTCACGGGCGAGGCGGATTTCTATAAATACGGCGCCGCGCCGAGCTATATCCATACTGCGGCGGGGGTGCGCCGCATAGACTGCATAAGCCTGGCCGCGGGCATGAGCGGGGGAGAGGGGGTGGAGCCCGACACGGTAAGCATGACCCTCAAGCCGGGGAACGTGGCCGTAATCGCCTCCGACGGCGTGGTTTCCGGAGCGGACGACGGCTGGCTGCGCCGCCTGCTCTCCGAAAAACACGGCGAGGACATGAGGACGCTGGCCCGGCTGGTGCTCCGGGCCGCAGCCGAGAGGGAGGAGGCCTCGGACGATATGACCGTCCTCGCCGTGCGCGTGGACGAGCGGGCGTGAGGGCGCGAGTGGGCCGCCGCGCCGCCGTGAGGGGCACGGCGCGGCGCGTGGTCATAGTGCCGTCCCCGCCCGGCGGGCCGTTCGAGCAGGTCATATTCATAGTCAGGCCGGATAACCCGGCGGTGAGCGAGGCCGAGCTGCTCCGCCAGGCGCTCGACGCGGCGGGCGCGGAGGCGGCGACGGGGGCGGGGCCGTCCCGGCGGCTCTGGCCCTGGCTCGCCTCGCTCGGCTCCCTGGCCGCGCTGGGCGCGCTTGCCGCGGCGCTCTTTCTGTAAAAAGTGTGTGAACAATCGCCCCGCCTTCCTTGTATATTCCAGGGGACGGTGCTATCATTGATAAAAACGCTTCAGCCGGGGCCGCGCGCGGCCCCGGCCTCAATTTGACAGGGTGAAGTACGTTGCAGGAGATAAACAGCAAAACCTACCTGTTCGAGAGCGCGCCGCTTGGCCGGGCCTGCGCCTCGCTCGCCGTGCCGACGGTGTTCAGCTCGCTTGTCACGGTGCTCTATAACCTGGCCGACACGCTGTTCGTGAGTATGCTGGGCGACTCGGTGCAGAATTCCGCAGTTACGCTGGCCGCGCCGGTAATGCTGGCCTTTAACGCGGTCAACAACCTCTTCGGCGTGGGCGCGTCGAGCCTTATGAGCCGCTCGCTGGGCTGCAAGGACTTTGACACCGTGGCGAAGAGCAGCGCCTTCGGCTTCTACTGCTCGCTCTTCTGCGGGCTGATCTTCAGCGCGCTCTGCCTCGCCTTCCGCTCGCCCCTGCTCACGCTGCTGGGCACGGACGGCAGCACCCGCGCCGCCACCGACGCCTACATGTTCTGGACGGTTTACTGCGGCGCGGCCCCGGCCATACTCAACGTCGTCATGGCCTACCTCGTGCGCGCCGAGGGCAGCGCCCTGCACGCGAGCATAGGCACTATGGCCGGCTGCCTGCTCAACGTCGCGCTCGACCCCGTGTTCATCATGCCCTGGGGCCTCGGCATGGGCGCGGCGGGAGCGGGCCTCGCCACCTTCATCTCCAACTGCGCCGCCTGCTGCTATTTCTTTATCCTGCTTGCGGCCAAGCGGGGGAAGACCTACGTCTGCGTGGACATAAGGAAGCTCAGCTTTGAAAGGCGCATTGTCGGCGCCGTCTGCGGCGTCGGCATACCCGCGTCAATCCAGAATATCCTGAACGTCACGGGCATGACCATACTCAACAACCTGACGCGCCCCTTCGGCCCGGACGCTATCGCCGCAATGGGCATATGCCAGAAGCTGGCCCAGCTGCCCATGTACACGGCGCTGGGCACTTCGCAGGGCGTCATGCCCCTCGTGAGCTACAACTATTCAAGCGGAGATTACCCGCGCATGAAGGGCGGGGTGCGCGTCACGCTGACCGCCTCTCTCGCGCTGCAAATTGCCGTCACGGCGCTTTTCTGCCTCTTCCCGGCCTTCTTTGTCCGGCTCTTTATGCGCGATAACGCCGCCGTCGTTGAATACGGCTCGCGTTTCCTGGTGGGGTTCAGCCTGGCCCAGCCCTTCATGTGCGTGGACTTCATGGCCGTCAGCGTGTTCCAGGCCGTAGGCCTGGGGCGCAACAGCCTTATCTTCGCCGTGCTCAGGAAGATAGTCTTTGAAATACCGGCCCTGCTGCTGCTAAACCGGCTTTTCCCGCTCTACGGCCTCGCCTACGCCCAGCTCGTGGCCGAGGTGGTCCTGGCCGGGATCGCGGCCGCCGTGCTCGCGCGCCTCTTCCGCCGCCTCGGACAGGGTAAGGGCGGCGGCATCCCGGCGCAATAGGCGCGGGCGGTCGCCGGGCGCCTGGCGCAAAAAAATAAGGACGGAGACGCCAATAATCCTCTTGACAAAGCCGCCGGGTGATGGTAATATGAATAAGCTTTTGGCGGCGCAGTGCCTGTGCTCCCGCGCAAAGGGCGCATTGAATTGCGGCCGCGCTGCGTTAACCGGGACGCCGTCCCCCTGGCATATGGTGTGCGAGTATATGCGCCAGTAGCTCAGCAGGATAGAGCAACTGCCTTCTAAGCAGTAGGCCGGGGGTTCGAGTCCCTCCTGGCGTGCCATGGCAGTCTCCATACAATGGTGGGTGTAGCTCAGTTGGTATGAGCACCGGATTGTGGTTCCGGGTGTCGTGGGTTCGAGCCCCATCTCCCACCCCAGAATGAGAGGCCGGCTTTGCCGGCCTCTACTTACACCCCCCGATGGGATGTAGTGTAACGGTAACACACCAGACTTTGACTCTGATATTGTAGGTTCGAGTCCTGCCATCCCAGCCACGCCGGCCTGTTTCTTCAGGCTCCAATCTCGGCCCTGCGTCGAGTGGGCCAAGATTTCCACCTTCCGAAGCGGCCTCCTCTCAAAGCGAAGACACGTTTTCATTTTGTGTGGGAAACAGAGTCCTTTCAAGTCTAAAGCGCGCTTTTGACTTGTGTGGGAAATTGTGCGATTGAATTGGCCAATTCAATCGCAGAATTGAATACGACCCAGTAGCTCAGCAGGCAGAGCACCTGCCTTTTAAGCAGGGTGTCCGGGGTTCGAATCCCCGCTGGGTCACCACGTCGCCGCGGACGTCATATCGTTCGCGGCGGCTTTTTTGTAAAAGTCACCTCTTTATGCCTGCGGCAAAAAGACGCCATCCGCCCGCTTCCTTGCCCCTCCTTTCAATACCGCAACCGGGCGCGTTGGGCTCCGGCTCTGCTTTCGGGCGGAGCACGGCGCATATTTTGGACGCTTTGGGCGAAATTAATAGGCATTTTGCGTTTTTCACCGCTTGTTCCACAAAATCGTTCTTGTAAGTTCCGCGCGCGTAGTTTATAATAACGGTAAGAACGCCGAAGGCGACTTTGGAGGTAAGTATGGAACTACGCAATTTTGAGGGTATACTTGAACGGGTGCCTAAGATGGACCGGCCCATGCGCGTCATACTGGCCGGCTCGGACGGTGAAAACATGCTCCGCGGCCTTTTCGCCGCGCAGGAGAAGGGCCTGGCCCAGCCGGTGCTCGTCGGCGACAGGGCGCGCACGATGTCCGTGCTGGAGCGCCTCGGCCTGGAACGCGAGCCCTATACGATGGTGGACACGCCGCCGGGGCACAACTACACCCAGGCCGCGATCGACATCATCAACTCCGGCGACGGCGACGTGCTCATGAGGGGCAACATACCGACGCGCGACTTCCTCATGCCCGTGCTGGAGAAGTCCAACCATCTGCGCACCGAGCGGCTCATGAGCCACGTCTCGCTGGCCAGCCTGCCCGAATACCCCAAGCTGCTCGCGCTCAGCGACATGACGGTTATAATCAAGCCCAACATGTCGCAGAAGAAAGAGATAATACGCAATATGGCCGACGCGCTCAAGGCCTTCGGCTACGAGAGGCCCAAGCTCGCCCTGCTCAGCCTTGTCGAGCGCGTGACCTTCCACATGCAGGACACTGTGGAGTCCCAGCGCCTCGTCGCCGAGCAGAGGCAGAAGCCCTTCGCCGACTGCGAGCTCTGGGGGCCCATCGCCTACGACCTCATACTCAGCAAGGAGGCCGCCAGGCTGAAGAGCTACGACTGCCCCTGGTCCGGCGGCGGCTTCGACGGCATCGTCGCGCCCGACCTCTCCACCGCGAACGTGCTGTGCAAGAGCTGGCTTATCCACGCCCACGCCGTCACCTGCGGCGCGGTCGTAGGCGCCCGCGTGCCGGTCGCGCTCACCAGCCGTAGCGCGGACGAGGAGGAGACCTACCTCAGCCTCGTCTTCTGCGCCGTCCTGGACGCATGGCGCAAGCGCGAGCACCGCGAGCCCCAGCCACTGGAGTGAGCGGCCTCGCGCCGTGAATAACGGCCGGTCTGGCGACCGGCCGTTTTACATGCCGGGCCCGCGCCGGCCTGGCTCTTGCCATCCCCCACCGACTGTGGTATAATACGGCTCTAAACCATGCCCGTCCCCACCCGGGGCCAGGAAAGGGGGTCATGAGATGCAGACAAAACGAATATTTTCCGCTTTCGCGTTTACGCTGCTTTCAATCCTGCTCCTGCTCATCGTGGCCTCCCGCGGCAGCGAGGCCGCGCGCTTCGCCTCCGGCGTCGACGCCAGCCTGGGCCAGCCGGCCCCCGCGCCTACGGACGCCGGCGTTATGCCCGGCGCGAAGGAGGACGTGGAGCAAACCCTTGGCGAGAAGCCGGACATCGACATCGACAGCTGGGAGTATATAATCGCCGGCCCCGGGCACAACATCGGCTCCTACGCGCCCTACACCGTGACGATAGAGAACACTGCCCAGTACTTTGACGAGAGGGCGATTACACCGCTGCTGGATTTCCTGAACGCCGCGCGCGCGGCCGGGTACACGCCCTACATACAGACCGCCTACCGCAGTTATTCCACGCAGAATTACCTGCTAAACGGCAGGGCCAGCCAGATAGCCTGGCCCGACTACCCCACCGTGGAGGACTACGCCGAAGCGGAGCGCTACGTCGCCCCGCCGGGCGAGAGCGACCATCAGACCGGCCTCGGCGTGGACATCACCGACCGCTACTATTCCTCGCTCGACTCCAGCAAGCTGGACCAGGGCTTTATGACCTGGCTGCGCGAGCACTGCGCGGAGTACGGCTTCATACTCCGCTACCCGCCCGCAAAGGAGTCCATCACCGGCCGCAGCGAGCTCTAC
The DNA here is from genome assembly GCA_944385795.1 of uncultured Oscillospiraceae bacterium. Classification (GTDB taxonomy): domain Bacteria; phylum Bacillota; class Clostridia; order Oscillospirales; family Oscillospiraceae; genus Scatomorpha. Next base: position 10,547 of record CALWYP010000065.1, read on the forward strand.
CACTTCCGCTATGTCGGCGTGGAGGCCGCGGAGTATATAATGGAGAACAACCTCTGCCTCGAACAGTTCGTAGCCCTCTACGAGTGAACCCAGCCCGCCCGGCAGCCCGGGCGGGGAGGGTGCGGGCGAGAATTTGTTGGGCTTTTGCCGTAAAAATTTCTTGACTAATTTTGTGAAACATGCTAAAATCGTATTCCGCCCGGGTATAACTATGCCTGTGGCGGATTTCGCGCGTAAATGGCTGTGTTTACCGCGCGGACCACTCTCAATTTTTCCCGGGAAGGAGGAAATGTAATTTGCCGACTTTTAACCAGCTCGTCAGGAAGGGCAGGGAACAGGTGACCTACAAGAGCACGTCCCCCGCCATGCAGAAGGGCCTCAACACCCTCAAGAACTGCGAGACCAACCTCTCCAGCCCCC
>CALWYP010000066.1 GCA_944385795.1 uncultured Oscillospiraceae bacterium
CGTCGGCGTCTCCCGCCAGGCGGTCAGCAAATGGGAGACGGGCGACGCCGTGCCGGAGACGGGCAAGCTCCTGGCCCTGGCCTCCGCGCTGGGGATAACGGTCGACGAGCTGCTCAGCGAGGACGCTCCGGGGCCGGGGCCGGAAGCGGAGCGCCAGGCTGACGGCGGCTGCTTCACCTGGGACGGCGGGACGGCCGGCGGCTCCGGCCCGGGCGGGGGCCGCGTCCCGGACTGGGTCGACCAGCTCCCGCATTACTTGCAGCGCTTCGCCCGGCGCTGGGGCTGGCTCTTCGGCGTGTACGTCGCGCTCGGCGGCCTGCCCATAATGATAATAGGCGCGCTGGCGCGCGGGGTCTCGAACAGGATGTTCGGCTCCTTCAACGACCTCTGGGGCGGCGGTTTCGGCTCCTCGGTGATAATAGACGGGGTGGAGATCCCAATAAGCGGCGCCTCGCAAATGTCCAACCCCGTCGCCGCCATAGGCACGGTAATCATGCTCATGGGCGCCGCAGTAACCGTCGCCGGCATAGCCCTGGCGGTATTTTTGAAGAGCAAGAGCAAATGAAAAAGGCGGGAGCCGCGCTCCCGCCTTTCCCGTATGCCTGAGGGGCCGCGCCCCTCAGGCAAGCTGAGGCGCGGCCGTATGGCCGCGCCTTTTTGCGTCTGTTATCCCTTGTTTTCGCCGTCCTCGGGCTTGGCCTCGGGGGCCTCGATGGCCGGCTTCTCGGCGGGTTCGCCGAAGGTATAGCTTATCTTCCTCGCGGGGGGCTCTATGCTCTCGTCGCGCATCTTCGGCTCGGGCTTTTTGGGCGGCAGCTCGCCGTGATGGCAGAAGTAGCTGAAGTCCTCGCCGTCCATGCTCTCGTTCTCGAGCAGGTACTCCGCGACGCCGCGGAGCACGTCCGCGTGCTGGGTGAGGATGTGCTCGCACTTGGCCGTGGCCTCGTCGAAGATGCGCTTGACCTCCTCGTCGATGATCGCGGCCGTCTCCTCGCTGTAGCTCTTGGTCATGCCGAAGTCGCGGCCGATGAAGATGCTGTGTTCGGAGGAGTCGTAGCTTATCGGGCCGAGCTTCTCGCTCATGCCGAACTGCGTCACCATGGCGCGCGCGAGGTGCGTGGCCTGCTGGATGTCGCCGCTCGCGCCGGTGGAGATGTCGTCGAGGAATAGGCGCTCGCTCACGCGGCCGCCGAGGGAGACGACGATGTTCTCAAAGAGCTCGGAGTAGGAGTGGAAATTCTCCAGATCCTCCTTAGGCCGGAAATAGGTCGCGCCGCCCGAGGGCCCGCGGGGGATTATCGTGATATAGTGGACGGGGTCGGTGTGCTCGAGGAACTCGCTCACGACGGCGTGGCCGCCCTCGTGGTAGGCGGTGAGCTTCCTCGCGCGCTCGCTCATGACCTTGCTCTTCTTCTCGGGGCCCATCTGCACCTTGCGTATGGCCTCTTCAATCTCGTAGCTCGTGATGAAGCGCTTGCCGTTGGTGACGGCCATCAGCGCCGCCTCGTTGAGCAGGTTCTCCAGGTCCGCGCCGGAGAAGCCGGGGGTGCCGCGGGCGATGGAGTTGAGGTTCACGTCGTCGGCCAGGGGCTTGCCCTTGGCGTGGACGCGCAGTATGGCCTCGCGGCCGCGGATGTCGGGCAGGCCGATGTAGACGCGGCGGTCGAAGCGGCCCGGGCGCGTGAGCGCGTTATCCAGGATGTCGTCGCGGTTCGTAGCCGCCATGACGATGACGCCCTCGTTGTTGGTGAAGCCGTCCATCTCGACAAGCAGCTGGTTGAGCGTCTGCTCGCGCTCGTCATGGCCGCCGCCGAGGCCGCTGCCGCGCTGGCGTCCCACGGCGTCGATCTCGTCGATGAAGATGATAGCCGGGGCGACCTTCTTGGCCTGGTCGAAGAGGTCGCGCACGCGGGAAGCGCCGACGCCGACGTAGAGCTCGACGAAGTCGCTGCCGGAGATGGAGAGGAACTGCACCCCGGCTTCGCCGGCCACGGCCTTTGCAAGCAGCGTCTTGCCCGTGCCCGGAGGGCCGACGAGCAGCACGCCCTTGGGTATGCGCGCGCCCATGTCGGTGTAGGACTTGGGGTTCTTGAGGAAGTTCACGACCTCCTCGAGCTCGGCCTTCTCCTCTTCGCAGCCGGCCACGTCGCGGAAGGTTATCTTCTTCTTCTCCTCGCTGCCGAGGCGGGTGCGGGCCTTGCCGAACTTGCCGACGCCCGGCGCGCCGCCGCCGCCCCCGGCCTTGTTCATCATATAGTACCAGAGGGCAAAGAAGCCGAAGATGATGAGCAGATAGGGTATCATGCTCAGCCACCACGGGGCGACAAAGCCGTGGTCGAACTCGTAATCCTTGATTATGCCGGCCTCGTGCTGCTCGTCTATGAGCGCGCCGAGGTGGTTCCAGAACAGGCCGACGTCGTAGAGCTCGTAGCTTATGTCCGGCTCGCCCTCCGCCGCTCCGCGCGGGTGGATAATAAGGCTGGAGCCCTCGACCGTGAAGCTCTCCACCTCTTCGTTGCGGAACATGTCCACCACGTCGGAATAGCTGAGCTGTTCCACAGTCTGCGCCGGGGACAGCATAGTATAGATCACGGCCAGGAGTATGACCATTATGAGGACATAGAAGCCAACGTCTCTGGCCCTGTTACGCTGTGGTTTCAAACACCTTTCACTTCCTTAGCTGGCCGGAGGGCTCGGCCTCCGGCTCCATGATACCGCGGGTCCGCGGCCTTGCCCGGGGTCCCGGGACTATAATTGCGGCGGCGTTAAGCCAGGCCGTTTATAAACGTTTCCAATTCCTCCGCGCCGGAGCTTATCTCGCAGCGCGCGCTCCCGCCGCCGTAGCGGTCGCAAATCAGCGCGCCCGGCGCCAATATTACCTCGCAGCCGTCCAGGCCGGCGTACAGGCGGACCCGCGCGTAGGGGCCCTGCATGGCCGTCTGCGGCGCGCCGCCCCTGCACTCGAGCGCCCAGAGCCGTTCGAGCAGCCCGGCGGCCTCATCCGCGCCGAGTTCCACGTCCCGCCCCGCCGCTTCAAGCCGCAGGTCGGCGCCCGTCACATCGCCGATCCCGAACCCGGCTATATCCCCGAAGGCCCTTTCGCGTGTGGGGGCGAGCAAGGCCACGGCTATCACCGCTATGACGGCGATCAGGGCCACAGGTATGACCCAGTCCCGGCAGTTGCCTCCCCGGCGCTTCACTTGCTGTACACCTCGCTTTTGAGGATACCGATATAAGGCAGGTTGCGGTATTCCTCCGCGTAATCGAGGCCGTAGCCCACGACGAAGGCGTCCTCGACCTCGAAGCCGGAGTAGTCCGCCTTTATGTCCGCGCGGCGGCGCGATGGCTTATCCAGCAGCGTCACGATGCTGATGCTGGCCGGGTTGCGCACGGAGAGGTATTTCTTGAGGTAGCTGAGGGTTACGCCGCTGTCGAGTATGTCCTCGACGATAATCACATGCCGGCCCGCGATGTCGCGGCTGAGGTCCTTGTTTATCTTGACCGCGCCGGTGCTGACCACGCCGTCGCCGTAGCTGCTGACGGCCATGAAGTCCATAGTGCAGTAGATGTCCACGCTGCGCAGCAGGTCGGCCATAAAAATAAAGCAGCCCTTGAGCACGCCGACGAAGATGGGGTCGCGGCCCCGGAAGTCCTCGGTTATGGCCGCGCCAAGCTCGGAAATGCGCTTTTGCAGCTCCTCCTCGCTTATGAGTATGCGGTCTATGTCCTGATTCATGTTATCCCTCATTGTCCTACCCCTCTTATAAGTTATCTTTATCCTTTACCCGCCGGGCGCGCACTATTACGGCCCTGGAGCCGGGGCGCGCGAGCGTCCTTTCCGCCTGGCCGAAGCCCGCGGCCGCTATAACGCCGAGAGAGTCCCTGAGCACGGGCACCGAGTCCCTCTCCGAGGCGGGCACGCCGCGCTCGGCAAAGAGGTCCTTGAGCTTCTTCGTGCAGCCCCGGTTGACCTGGCGCAGCTCGTCGCCCGGCCTCCGGGAGGTACAGCATATAGTACCACAGATATTCTCATATTGAAAGGAAAAAGTGTTTAAAGAAGTGTGAATTTCACGGGCGTCTTCAACTATCTCCGCCGTGATAATCCAGCCCGCCTCGCCTATCTCCGTTACCCCGGGCACCGCGAGCTCGCGCGGGGCTATGCTCCGGCGCTCCGGCTCCCCCACGCGCAGGACGCCGTTTTCGGCGAAAAACCTGGCCCCGGGCAGGTCGGCGGCGCCCCTCCCGGCCCTGGCGAGGGCCAGGACGGCCTCGACGTGGCCGAGCCCGGGCGGGAACGGCGCGAGGCGGCGCACCACGCGGGAGGCCACGCTCCAGGGCGCCGCGGCGAGGGCGGCGCAGTCCACCCTCCCGCCGGGGTACGCGGCCAGGAACTCCTCCGCGAGGCCCTCGAGATATGCGTCGTCCGCACGCAGCAGCGCGCTGGCCCGGCCGGCGGCGGCGGCGAAGCCCGGGTTTATCTCCCTGAGCGCCGGCATGACCAGGGCGCGTATGCGGTTCCGGGTGTAGTCGAGCGAGGCGTTCGTGCTGTCCTCGACGTGGCCTATGCCCCGCTCCGCTAGGTACGCCTCGATCTCGCGCCGGGTTATGCCCAGCATTGGCCGGGCTATGCGCCCGCGCCTGGGCGGTATGCCGGCGAGGCCCTTCGCGCCGCTGCCCCGGACGAGGGCCAGGAGGACCGTCTCCGCGTTGTCGTCGGCGTTGTGGGCCGTAGCTATGGTGTCGCAGCGCAGGGAATCCGCCGCGCGCTCCAAAAAGGCATAGCGCAGCTCGCGCGCCGCCTCCTCCGTGCCGAGGCCCTTTTCCGCGGCGTAGGCGGCCACGTCGCCGCGGCCAACGCGCAGCTCCACGCCGAGCCCTTCGCAGAGGGAGCGGACGAAGCGCTCGTCCCGCTCGCTCTCCTCCCCGCGCAGGCAGTGGTTATAGTGCGCGGCGAAAACCTCGAAGCCCCGGCCGGCCGCGCCCTCCAGGCAGCGGTGGAGCAGGTATACGCTGTCCGCGCCGCCGGATACGGCGCAAAGCACGCGCATTCCAAGCAGGGGATAGCCGAACTCAGCCATCCTCGTGCCTCTTGTCGAGCGGGACGAAGCTGGTGTACTCGGGCAGCCACATCATGTAGAGCTTGCCCGTCTCGCCGCGCCGGTTCTTCAGCACTATGAGCTCCACCTCGTTGGGGTTCTCGTACTCGGGGTTGTAGTAGCCCTCGCGGTGCAGCGCGACGACCACGTCGGCGTCCTGCTCTATAGCGCCGGACTCGCGCAGGTCGCTCAGCTGCGGGCGCTTGTCCTGCCTCTGCGTGTTGGCCCTGGAGAGCTGGCTCAGGCACAGCACCGGGACGCCGAGCTCCTTGGCCATTATCTTCATCATGCGGCTTATGTCGCTGACCGCCTGGACGCGGCTCTCGTTGGACCAGGAGTTGCCGCTGCCGGCGCTCTGCATGAGCTGCAGGTAGTCTATCACCACAAGGCCCAGGTTCTTGAGCCTGCGGCACTGGGCGTTCATGTCCGCGACGGTGAGGGAGGCGTTGTCGTCGATGCGTATGTCCGTGGCCGAGAGCACGTTGACGGCGGAGCCTATGCGCCGCCACTCCTCCTCGCTGAGCCTGCCGGTCTGCAATTTCTTGCCGTCCACGAGGCCCTCGGCGGAGAGCAGGCGGGTCACCAGCTGCTCGCGGCTCATCTCCAGGGAGAATATGGCCACCGTCTTGCCCGAGCTCTTGCCTATGTTGCGCGCTATGTTCAGCGCTATGCTCGTCTTGCCCATACCGGGCCGGGCCGCTATGAGCGCGAAGTCGCCCGGGTTCAGGCCCAGTATGGCGCGGTCGAGGTCCGGAAGGCCCGTGGCCAGTCCGGGTATGGAGCTCTCGCTCGACGCGGCCTCGCTTATCGCCTCGAAGACCCTCTGCACGACGCTGGCCACGGGCGTGAGCCCGCCCGTGTCGCGGTCGCGGCTGAGGGCGTATATCTTCCGCTCGGCGGCCTCGAGCATACTGTCCGCCTGGCCCGAACCGGCGTACACCATGTTCGTTATCTCCTCGCCCACGGAGGCGAGGGCGCGCAGCAGCGCGCGGTCGCGCACTATGGCCGCGTACTCAAGCACATTCGCCGCCGTGGGGGTTATCTCCATGAGCTCGAAAAGGTACTGCTGGGAGTTTTCCTTCCACACCCCGCGCACGCGCATCTGGTCGAGCACCGTCACCGCGTCTATCGTCTGACCGTAGGAGAACATGGCGTAGACCGTCTCGAATATCTCGCGGTTGGCCTGGACGTAGAAGTCCTCGGCCTTTACGCGGCCTATGACGTCGGCGACGCAGCTGGGGTCTATGAGCATGGAGCCGAGCACGGCCTGCTCCGCCTGGGCGGAATACGGCACATGCCTGCCGAGAAGCTCGTCCATCGCTTACTTCTTCTCCGTCACGAGGACGGTCAGCTTGCCGCTCACCTCGTAGCCGAGCTTGCACTTGACCTCGAAGCTGCCGAAGCTCTTAATCGGCTCGGTCTGCACGAGCTTGTTCTTCTCGATGTCTATGCCGTGCTGCTCGCGGAGCGCGTCGGATATCTCCTGGCTGGTGATGGCGCCGAAGAGCCTGCCGCCCTGGCCGGCGCGGGCGCTTATCCTGACTATGACGCCCTCGAGCTTCCTGGCGTTTTCCTCCGCCTGGGCCTTTTCGCGCTCCATCTGCGCCTTCTTGGCCTTCTCCTTGAGCTTGAAGGCGTTGAGCATATCGGGCGTGGCCTCGAGCGCGAGCTTGCGGGGCAGCAGGTAGTTGCGCGCGTAGCCGTCGGAGACTTCCTTCATCTCGCCCTTCTTGCCCTGCCCGCGGACGTCCTGGTTGAAGATAACTTTCATATATATCTGTCCTTTCTGGCTTTTCTTATAAAACTTCGCTTAACTTTGCCGCGCGGCGGCGCCCCGGACGCGGGAAACGCCGCCCGCGGGCCCAAAAAGGCCGCCGGGCCTTTTGGGGCGGGCCCTCAGCCGTCCAGATACTCGTCGATCGCCGCGAAAAGCGCGTTGACCGCCTCGCGGAGCGTGGTGCCCTTTATCTGGCAGGCCGCGGCGGAGCGGTTGCCGCCGCCGCCGAGCTTTTCCATAATGACCTGCACGTTTATGTCGCCGATGCTGCGCGCGGAGATGTTCGCGCCCCCGTCCTCCGTGGGGCAGACGACGAAGCTCACCTCTACGCCGGAGATGTTCAGGAGCTCGTCCGCCGCCTGGGCGATTATAACGCGGTCCTGTGGCTCCTCCGGCGCGGCGACGGCTATGTTGCCGCGGTAGAGCTGGGCGTTCTGCATTATCCTGTAGCGCGCGACGGTGTCGGCCATGTCGTTTTGCAGCAGCTTCTTGACCTCCGTCGTGTCCGCGCCGCAGCGGCGCAGGAAGGCCGCGGCCTCGAAGGTGCGCTCGCCCGTGCGTATCGTGAAGTTCTTGGTGTCGAGCACTATGCCCGAGAGCATGGCCTCGGCCTCGCAGCGGAGTATATCCTCCGGCTCGACCACCTCCTGCAGCACCTCGCTGAGCAGCTCGCAGACGCTGGAGGCGTAGGGCTCGTAGAAGGTGAGCGCGGCGTTCTGGATATAGGTCGCGGCGCGGCGGTGGTGGTCGATGACGGCCACCCGGTTGCACGCGGCGAGGAAGTCCGCGTCCTCCACCTGTTCGGGCCTGTTGGTATCCACGACTACCAGCAGGCTCCGCCCGTCGGCGGAGAGCATGGCCTCCTGCGGCGTTATAAACGCGTTCCTGTACTCGGGCTCGGCCTTCAGCCGCCCTATGAGCAGCTTTGAGGCGTTCTTGTCCGGGTCTACGACTATCTTGCAGGATTTGCCCTTCTTGCGCGAGATGCAGCAGACGGCGGCCGTCGCGCCGATGGCGTCGAGGTCGGCGTACTTGTGGCCCATGACGAAGATGCGCGAGGAGTCCGCTATGAGCTCGGCGAGGGCGTTGGCCATGACGCGGCTCTTGACCTTGGTGCGCGTCTCGACCTCGCTGCCGCGCCCGCCAAAGAATTCGAAGCTCAGCCGGTTCTTTATGACGGCCTGGTCGCCGCCGCGCGAGAGGGCCATCTCCGCGGCGAGGGAGGCGAACTGCCAGTCCTCGCCGAAGCCGGCGCCGTCGTGGCCTATGCCCAGGGAGAGCGTGGCGTGTATGCCCGACGGGCTGGTCACTGAATGGGCCTGGTCGAGGAGCTTGAACTTGCCCGCGCGTATGGATTCGAGGTATTTCTCCTCGAATATGACGATATACCTGTCGCGGTCGTAGCGGCGCACGATGGCGTCCCGCCCGTCCCAGTACTGGGTTATCAGGTCCTCCACCGCGTCGCGCAGGTCGTTCTTGACGCGCTCGGGCTGGTTGCGTATAAGCTCTTCGTAGTTGTCTATGACCAGCAGCGCCACGACGGGCCTCGATTCGTCGTACCTGATGCGCACGTCGTCATACTCGGTGACGTCCACCCAGTAGGCTATGCCCATAAAGCCGTGGCCGCCCTCCTCGTCGTTCTCGCCGGGGCGGATAATGTTGCCGTGTATCTGGTATTTACGCCCGTTTATGGCCAGCAGGCCCGGGCTCTGCGTCTTGCCCTCGAGCAGCCATTTGGCGGAGAACTCCGGCACAAGCGTGTCCAGCCGCGCCTCGAAGCGCGAGCCGGAGACGCCGCACATGTTGAAGAATATCTGGTTCGCCCATATCACGCGCAGGTCGTTCAGCGAGAATACGGCCATTGGCAGCGGGAAGTTCAAAAGCGTGTTGTTCTTCGCCGTGTCCGCGTCGTAGGTGACGGACTCGATATACTCAAGCAGCTCGCGCCTGCGCCGCCTCGCCACGAAAATCGAGTTGACTATGAGCAGCAGCAGGACGCAGCCCTCCGTCGCGGCCAGGACGTACTGCCCGAAGAACAGCGCGGCCGCCGCGAAGGCCACCAGCACAAAGAGGTAGAGCCTCCCGCTCGGCTCGGCCAGCCTTTGTATTTTTTTGTTCAAGTGCATCAACTCCCAACTCTTTGTCAGGAAAGTCAGGCGGCCCGGCGCCGCGAAACCATATAATCAGCCATTATGACGTAGTTTATTATTATAGCAAATGTGGCGCAAGTTTACAACTATATTTCTCGCCTTTTGCCGCAAGCTAAGGGCATGGGAACGACGAATAAAAAAGCTGTAATAATGGCCGGCGGCGAGGGCAAACGCCTCAAGGCCGTGACCGGGAGCCTGCCCAAGCCCATGGTGCCGCTGCTTGGCCGTCCGCTCATGGCCCGCTGCGTCGAGCTGCTGCGCGACAACGGCTTTACGGAGCTGGCCGCCACGCTCCGGTATAACCCCGGCCCTATAATGGACTATTTCGGCGACGGCGAGCGCTTCGGCGTAAGCATAGCCTGGCGCGTCGAGACGCAGCCCCTCGGCACGGCCGGCGGCGTAAAGGCCTGCATGGACCTCCTGGGCGGCGGGGACTTCCTGGTCGTCAGCGGCGACGCGGCCTTCGACTACGACCTCAGGCGGCTCATGCGCGAGCACCTGGAGAGCGGCGCCGCCGCCACCGTGGCCCTGGCCGAGCGCTCCGAGCCGCTGCGCTACGGCGTCGCCGTGCCCGACGCCTCCGGGGACATACGCTGCTTCATTGAAAAGCCCGGCTGGGGCCGGGTGGTGAGCGACCTGGTCAGCACGGGCATATACGCGCTCAGCCCGCGCGCCATGGACTATGTGCCCGACGGGGAGCCCTTCGACTTCGCCGCCGGCCTCTTCCCCGCCCTGCTGGAGCACGGCGAGCGGATACACGGCGCCCTGCTGCCCGGCTACTGGTCCGACGTGGGCACGCCGCGCCCGTACTACCAGTGCTGCGTCGACGCCCTCGACGGGCTGCTCAGGCTCCCCGACGTGCAGGTGACGGCCGCGGCCGCGGAGCCCGAGCGGCCGCGGCGGGGGCTGCCGGGGCCGAACCGGCGCTCGGGCCGGGTGCCCTGCCGCGACCGCGCGAGGCTGATGCGCTCGCTCTCGGCCAGCCTCATGGACTGCGGCGCCGAATTCTCCGACGGCCTCACCATAAGCTCCGCGCACTGCGCCGCGCGCATCGCGCCCGACGCCGGCGAGAGCGCACTCATTGTCGAGGCCTCCGCCGACGACCCCGCCTTCGCCGGCCGCCTGGCCGCCGGGCTGGAGGGGCTCGCCCAATCCCTCGAAGCCGCCGCGCCAGGCGGCGGCCCCGGGGCGTAAATAATCCGCCCGGCTCCGGCCGGGCGGATTTCGTTTACTTGTAGAGGGCTATAATCTCCGCGAGGTTGGCCCCGTCCACCGCGCTCGCCGCGCCCTGGGTCATCTCAAGCGTGGCGCGTTCGGCCTGCGTGAGCTCGCCCTTTGCGTTGAGCCTTGCGGCGATCTCCTTGCACTTCACCTTCATGATGAGCTTCATGGGGCCCTTGAGCTTCGTTATGTCGAAGCCGCCCTGGAGGTAGAAGACGGGCGTGCCCGCGGGGATTTTCTCCGTCGCGCGCAGGCCCTCGGCCAGCTCGGGCGACGGCGGGCTCATGCCGACGCCTACGGCGCAGGAAATATTGTATTTCTTCGCGCACTTCCTGTAGCCGACGATCTTGCCCGCAAAGAGCCAGCCGAGATATATGGCCTCGGCGCCCTTGTGGCAGGCGGGCACGTTCCCGAGCTTGTAGCTGGGCATGTCCAGCGCGCGGCCCAGCAGCTTGGCGTACTGCTCGGTAAAGCCGGTGTTGGAGCTGTAGACTATGATTCTGGAATTTATCATGTTGCGCCTCCTTTATTACGGGAAATCATGAAATAATTATAACAGGATCGGCCCAAAAAGCAAGCCTGTCCCGGAAATTTGCGCGGCAATCCGCCGTTTCAGGGCATGGTCCTGGTCCGGCCAGCGCGTCAGATCTCCCTGTACATAGCCGGTGCGCCGGCCTTGCCGGCGTATTCGTCCACGGACACGACCTCCACCGTGAGCGTTTTCGCGCCGAAGGCTACGGAGACGGTGTCGCCGGGCTTCACCTCGGCCCCCGCCTTGACCGTCTTGCCGTTTATGGATACGCGCCCGGCGTCGCAGGCCTCGTTTGCCACGGTCCGGCGCTTGATGAGGCGCGAGACCTTTAAATACTTATCTATTCTCATGCTTTACCTCCGCTCAGTCCATAAGCCGGGCGTCGAAGTCGGCGTCCTCCAGCCAGAAGGCCAGCTGCGTGAAGAGGTCGTCCATCTCGAAGCGGGCATAGCTTATTCCCGGCGCGCGCAGCTTGTTCTCTTCCCGCGGGGCGGGGACGTGGAAATAGTAGCGCTCGCCGCCCGGGAAAGCCTCGCGCAGCACGCTCCCGCCCATCGAGGCCGCGGCGGCGAAGGCGAGGCCCCGGCTCGTCTCCAAGGCCTGGCCCGAGGCGGCTTCCCCGCCCCGGCTCTCCACCACGACGCCCGCGGCCTCAGCGCCGCCCACGACGGTGAACTCCAGCTCGCCGCCCGGGCCCTTCAGGCCGTAGAGGCAGCAGGCCGCGATGCAGGAGAGCGCCAGCTCGAAGGCGTACCTGTTGGCGCGCAGCCGCGAGAGCTGTTCGCCGCCGCAGGTGACCAATATGCCGCGGCGCTTGGCGAAATAGCGTATCGAGCCGGCCATGTCGCGGCAGCAGCGGTAGACGTCCAGCTCCTCTTTTTCGTCCGCGCCGAGGCCGTTTTTGAAGGCGCGGGAGGCCGCCGGGTTGATCAGCAGGAAGGCGAGGCGCGAAACCGAGTGCTGCAGCGCCTGCGAGCTGCCCTCGAGCCCCAGCTCGGCGTGGTCTATCAGCTTCACGCTTATGCTGCGCGCCGAGACGCGCAGGTCCTCCAGCGCGCGGCGCAGTTCGAACCCGCCGCCCTCCTCGGGCTCCCCGGGCGCGGCGGCGCGGAAAAAGAAGGCCCTGAGCGGGCCGTATGCGGCCGAGCGCAGCTCAATCCTGACCCCGCCGGCGACGGCGGAGCCGGAAAACTCCCCGCGCGCGGCGGCCGGGCCGGGGCCGAAGACCGCCCCGACGCCGTCGCCGGGCTTCACGCCGAGCAGCCGCGCGGCCTCGCCGTTCGCCGCCAGTATTTCGCCGTCCCTTGCGAGGACGGCCCCCTCGCCGCTGCCTTCCAGCAGCGCGGCAAGGCATCTGATATTATCGTCCAAATTGCACCTCGTTTTTCCGGCGGCGCCCGCCAGGGCGGGGCTGGCTGCGTTTGTCTAGTCCATTATACCAATTCCGCCGACATAAAACAACATTTTTCGACAAAGGCGGCTCCAACGCGCCCTTTGCGCTCCCTCCGCCCTAATATGATATGCCAACTTGCGGCGCTCCGCCGGTCAAAAAATTGGCAATGCACACAAAACGTATGTAATGTTTAGAATATCGGAAATAGGTATTGAAATTTTCCTTCGGATGTTATAGAATAATGCCGGTTAAAACCCAGTTTATAAAACCCATTTCAGATATGGAGGAATAATAAATGAGCATCCGTATTGGTATCAATGGCTTTGGCCGTATCGGCCGTCTGGTCTTCCGCGCCGGCATCGTCCGCGACGACATCGAGATAGTCGCCGTC
>CALWYP010000067.1 GCA_944385795.1 uncultured Oscillospiraceae bacterium
GAAGCCCGACGCCATCATCGAGAAGATAGTCATGGGCGGCCTCAACAAGTACTTCTCCGAGATCTGCCTCCTGCAGCAGCCCTTCGTCAAGGACGACAAGGTCTCTGTCGAGCAGCACGTCGCCAACATCGCCAAGGAGCTGGGCACCACCATCACCGTGAACAGCTACATCCGCTTTGAGAAGGGCGAAGGCATCGAGAAGCGTCAGGACGACCTCGCCGAAGAAGTCGCCAAGCTGATAAAGTAAGATAAGCCATATAGCAAGGGGCCGGTTTCCGGCCCCTTTTTCCTTTGAGGAGGTATTGTTATGTCAACTTATGGCCCCGACCCAAAGGCCCTCTTCCCCAACCCTGCGGCGCCGAGCGTCTGCTTTATCAAAAACGCCGTCACTCGGCCCAATATCGAGGTCGGCGAATACAGCTACTATGACGACCCGGTACACCCGGAGCGCTTTGAGGAACACGTCACCCATCACTATGAGTTCCTGGGCGACAGGCTAATAATAGGCCGGTTCTGCGCGATCGCCCGGGGCGTGGAGTTCGTGATGAACGGCGCGAACCACCGCATGTGTTCGGCCACCACTTATCCCTTCAACATCATGGGCGGAGGCTGGGAGAAGTGCACGCCTTCGCTCGACGAGCTGCCGCTCAAGGGCGACACGGTAGTAGGCAACGACGTCTGGATAGGCCAGGACGTCACCGTCATGCCCGGCGTACACATTGGCGACGGCGCTATTATCGCGGCCGGCAGCGTAGTTACGCGCGACGTGCCGCCCTACGCAATATACGGCGGCAACCCGGCCAGGCTCATCCGTATGCGCTTCGACGCCGGGACCGTGGGCCTGCTGCTGCGCCTGCGCTGGTGGGACTGGCCAGCGGAGAAAATATTTAATAACCTCGAGCTCCTCTGCTCGCCCGAAATATCGAGGCTGCTGGAGCTGATATAAAAAAGCAGGCCTCCCGGCCTGCTTTTCCCGTTTTCAGATGTCCTCGAGCTTTTCGGCCACGGCGTTGAAGACGCGGTAGAAGGCGGCGACGTCTTCGCCGTCCAGCTCCTCGTCCACGGCCTGGAACTTTTCAACCACTATGCCGCGCAGGGCCTCGGCCTTCTCCCGGCCCGGCCCCGTAAGCGTGAGGCAGCCGCGGTAGCGCCGCTTCTCCCCCGGGGCGGCCTCCTCCAGGAGCCCGGCGGCGCCCAGCTCGCTGACTACGCGGGATATCTGCGCCCGGTCGACGCCGCAGGCGCGGCTCAGCTCCGACGCGGTCAGGCCTCCGAGGGCGTCCAGCAGCCGCAGCATACACGCGACATGCACGCTGCGCAAGCCGTATTCCCGGGTATACTTCTCCTGCGCCCGGCGGAGCGATTTATACGCCCGGCTCACCAGGCCGCTGAAAAAATAAAATTTTTCAGTCTCGTTCACTTTCCCCACCTCCCAAATATATTAGCTCTTTTCCCTTGACAAGTCAACATCTTCGGTGTATATTTGTTGAGCACTCAACATTGATTTCCAGGAGGCTGTTATGGCTTTAAGATTGATTGTGGATTCCACCTTTGACTTCACCGGGGAGCAGGCGAAGGAGCTGGGCATAGAGCTGGTAAGGCTGAGGGTACATTTTGGCGATAAGGAGTACATAGACGGGCTGAGCATCACGCCGCAGGAATTCTATGAGAAGCTCATAGAGAGCGACGAGCTGCCCACGACCAGCCAGGCGGCGCCGGCGGATTTTGCCGAGGCCTTCGCCCGCGTGACCGGGGCGGGGGACGAGGCGCTGTGCCTGACGCTGTCCTCCAAGCTCTCCGGCACATATCAGAGCGCGGTGATTGCGGCGGAGGACTTCGGCGGGCGCGTGCGCGTAGTGGATTCGGAGAGCGTCACGCTCGGCGCGCAGATACTTGCGCGCTACGCCCTGCGCCTGATTGACGCGGGCATGGGGCTGGAGGAGACCGCGGCGGAGCTTGAGGAAGCGCGCTCGCGCATACACGTTATGGCGCTGCTGGACACGCTTGAGTACCTCAAGCGCGGCGGGCGCGTCTCCGGGCTTGCGGCCATGGCCGGCGGCCTGCTCGCAATCAAGCCCGTCATCACCATACGCGAGGGCGCGGTGGCCGTAGTGGGCAAGGCGCGCGGCTCAAAGAACGGCGAGAACCTCCTCTCGCAGCTGATAGGCAGGCACGGCGTGGATTTCTCCATGCCCTATATGCTCGGCTACACGGGGCTGAGCGACGGTATGCTTCAGAAGTATAAGGCCGACAGCTCGCACCTCTGGGCGGGCCACGCCGAAGACCTGCCGCAGATGATCGTAGGCAGCGTGATCGGCACCCACGCCGGCCCCGGCGCGATTGCCGTCGCCTTCTTTTCCCTGCCCCGTTGAGCGGCGTGTCGCCGCGGACTGTGGCGAGCCTTCGCGTTGCGGCGGGACGGACGCCGCCGCCCGGTGACGGGCCGCGCGCTGCAACCGGCGTTTATGGCTGCGCGCGCCCCCTCGGCTCCCCTGTCAGCGAAGCTGGCTGAGGGGTTGAGCGGCGTGTCGCCGCGGACAGCGGCGAGCCTTCGCGTTGCCTCCAAAAAACGAAAGCCGCCTGCACAAGCAGGCGGCTTTCGCATACTCTTTATTTGCCGACGGCGGCCCTGAGGGCCTCGACGCGGTCGGTGCGCTCCCAGGCGGCGCCCAGGTCCTCGCGGCCCATATGGCCGTAGGCGGCGAGCGCCTTGTACTGCGGCTTTTTAAGCTCGAGGTCGCGGATTATCGCGGTGGGCCTGAGGTCGAAGACCTCGTTCACGGCCTTCTCCAGCGCGCTGTCGGGGACGGAGCCCGTGCCGAAGGTGGTGACGTTTACGCTCACAGGGTTGGCGACCCCAATCGCGTAGGCTATCTGCACCTGGCAGCGGCGCGCGAGGCCGGCGGCGACTATGTTCTTCGCCACATAGCGCGCGGCGTAGGTGGCGCTGCGGTCCACCTTGGTGGGGTCCTTGCCGGAGAAGCAGCCGCCGCCGTGCGGGGCGCTGCCGCCGTAGGTGTCCAC
The DNA here is from genome assembly GCA_944385795.1 of uncultured Oscillospiraceae bacterium. GTDB lineage: Bacteria > Bacillota > Clostridia > Oscillospirales > Oscillospiraceae > Scatomorpha. The sequence continues at coordinate 3,025 of CALWYP010000067.1, forward strand.
AATTATCTTGCGGCCGGTGAGGCCGGAGTCGGCGGCGGGCCCGCCCTTGACGAAGCGGCCGGTCGGGTTTACATAATACTTTATATCGCCCTTGTCGAGCTCCGCGGGGATGACGGGCTTTATGACCTGCTCTATCATGTCGGCGCGTATCTGCTCGAGCGTGGCCTCCGCGTCGTGCTGGGTGGAGACGACGACGGTGTCCACGCGCACGGGCCTGTTGTTCCCGTCGTACTCGACGGTGACCTGGGTCTTGCCGTCCGGGCGCAGGTAGCCGAGCAGGCCGCTCTTGCGCACCTCGGCGAGGCGGCGGGCCATCCTGTGCGCGAGGGAGATGGGCAGGGGCATGAGCTCCGGCGTCTCGTCGCAGGCATATCCGAACATCATGCCCTGGTCGCCCGCGCCGTTGGTGAGGCCGTCGCCGCTCCCCCCGGCCTTGAGCTCGAGGCTCTTATTGACGCCCATGGCGATGTCGCCGCTCTGCTCGTCAATCGCGGTGAGCACGGCGCAGGTATTGCAGTCGAAGCCGTAGGCCGCGTTGTCGTAGCCTATCTCCTTGAGCACGCCGCGGGCTATCTTGGGGATATCGACGTAGCAGCTGGTGGAGATTTCGCCCATGATGAAGACCATGCCGGTGGTCGCCGTGCACTCGCAGGCGACGTGGCCGTTGGGGTCCTGTTCGAGTATCGCGTCGAGCACCGCGTCGGAGATCTGGTCGCAGACCTTGTCGGGATGCCCTTCGGTGACGGATTCGGAAGTGAAGAGGTAATTTGCCATTGATATATCTCCTTTATATTTAATAACTGATTCAATTTGCCGCGCGCCCTTAGGCCCGCTCCCCTATGAACCGCCAGGGCCTGGCCTGATCCTCGGCGCTCGCGTAGCCTATGCCGACCCTTGGCGCGGCGCTTAGACGCCATTCGCCCTCGCGGGCGGCGAAGTAGAGCCCGGCAGCGCCATCCACGGCCCCGCCGGTGAATTCGCCCGTAATCCCGAGCTCCTTAGTGAGGCGGCCGGGGCCGGGGAAGCCGGCGCAGGCGCGTATCAGCACGCCCTGGGGCCGGCCCTCGGGGCCGGTGACGGCGTTGAGCATCCAGTGTATGCCGTAGCAGAGGTAGACGTAGAATATGCCGCCGCGCTCATAGAGCGGGGCGTTCCGGCGGGTCTTGCCGCGATGCGCGTGGCAGGCCGTGTCGGCCTCGCCGCAGTAGGCCTCCGTCTCGGTGATGGTAAGCACGCGCGCCCCGCCCTGCGCGAAGCGCCGCACTATATAGCAGCCTACGAGTTCGGGCGCTACCGCGAGCGCGTCGCGCTCAAAAAACGAGCGCGGCAGGGGCGTGGGCAGGTTGAGCATAAATCGTCCTCCAGACGCGCGAAAAGCCGCCGGGCGCGGGCCCGGCGGCGTGGAGCTTGAGTTTATGCCCTCATCTTTCGATTACAAACCGCCGGATTTGGCACCTTGCGCATTGCAGGTTGCCGGGCTTCACAGGGCCGGTCCCTCCGCCACTCTTGATAAGGCTTTTCAGTTGTGCGAAAGTATTATACACGAATTTGGCCGTTTGTCAAGCGGCGCGGGCAAATTTCCTCAGCCGCGGCTCAGGCGCCGGCGGCCACGGCCGCCTGCAGCACCGTATTCGCTATCGGCCCGGCGTTGGCGAGGCCGCCGCCGGCGTTCTCCACCAGCACCACGAAGGCGTAGGGATGGTTGGGGTCGTTCAGGAAGCCCGTCATCCAGGCGTGGGAGGTGCCGTCGCCCACCTCGGCCGTGCCGGTCTTGGCCGAGACGTTGAGGTTTGGGAAGGTCCACTGCCCGCCGTAGGCGTTCTGGACGTTGTAATTCATCATCTCGCCTATCCTCCCGGCGGTCTCTGCGCCTATCAGCTCCGTTTCGCGTTCCAGGGAGCCGTGGCCCAGCAGCGTAGGCTCCATTACGCTGCCGCCGTTGGCGATCGCGGCCACATAGCGCAGCAGGGAGTAGGGCACGACGAGGTCGTTGTACTGGCCTATGCCGGACCAGGCGAGGCCCACGGAGCCCTCTTCCGCCTTGTCGAAGTTGCCGGAGGGCACTGTGATGCCGTCCAGGCTCAGCCCGCCGGTTATGCCGAGCTTGGCCGCGTACCTGGCCAGGGTGTCCGCCCCGAGCTCCAGCGCTATGGCGCCGAAGGCGCAGTTGCAGGAGTTAGCGAGGGCCTGCTCTATGGTCTGGCTGCCGTGCGAGCCCGTGCATTTGAGCACCGCGCCGCCCACCACGCTCTGCCCCTCGCACCAGAACGTGCGTTCGAAGAGGTCGGGTATGTTCTCAATCGCGGCGGCAAGCGTGACCAGCTTGAAGACGCTGCCGGGTACGAAGGAGGCGCTCAGGCACTTGTTTATATATGTCCCGTCCGCAGGCGTGGCGCTGGGGTTGGCCGGGTCGTCGGCGGGCGTGGAGACCATGAGGAGTATCTCCCCCGTCTCGTAATTCATGAGCATCACGGCCCCGTCCCTGCCAGCGAGGGCGTTGTATGCCGCGGCGTTCAGGCTGGAGTCCACCGTGAGCTGGAGCGTTTTCCCGCTCGAGGCGCCGTTCACAATGCTGTAGCCGGTAAGTTTGTCGCGGAACTGTCTGAGCGCCCCGGTGCGTATATTGCCCGCGCTGTCGCCGACGAGGTGGTAGCAGGCGAGGCGCGTGGTGTAGTCTTCGCTGTAGCTCACGGCCCCGTCTTCGGAGGAATATAACGTGACGCCGTTGCGGTCTATGATCACGCCTCCCGGCGTGCCGCCCGTGAAATACCCGGCCCAGGCCCCGCCGTCCTCGGCGAGCCGGACAAGGTAGACGGCGAGGCCGGCGACCAGCAGCAGCGCTATTAGCAGCGCGGCGTTCGCGCGGCGTTTGACCTTTTTCATTTGCCGTCCTCCTCCCCGGGCGCTTCGTCCGCGCCCTCGTCTTCCTCTTCCTCCTCATAGCCCTCGTCGGGGGTCTTTGGGTCGCGGCTGACGACAAAGCTCGCGTCGCGCCGGGTATCCGTGGCCTTCACAAAGGCCAGCAGCATCCAGCAGGATATGAGGCTGGTGCCGCCCTTGCTGACAAAGGGGAAGGTTACGCCCGTAAAGGGCAGGATGTCCAGGGAGCCGAATATGTTGAGGCCCATCTGCACCATCATCAGGCTGACCGCGGCGCAGCCGGCTATGACGTAGAAGGTGGAGCGTCCCCGCGCGGCGTTGCGCACGGCGAACAGCGCGAGGGCTATCACGGCGAACATGGCCAGCACGGCTATGATAAGGCCCAGCTCCTCGCTCAGCACGGCGAAGACCATGTCAGTGTCCGCCGCAGTTATGTCAACCAGGCTGCCCGCCCCGGCGCCCCGGCCGAACAGGCCGCCGGAGGCCGCCGCGCTCATGGCGTGAGTCTGCTGGTAGCCGCTGTCCCATACGTCCTCCCAGGCGTGGCCCCAGGTCATGAAGCGCTCCGCGACATAGGGCTTGACGCTGAGCACGAGGAAGCCGGCCATCGCCGCCCCGCCGACGGCGAGGAAGACGGTGGCGAAGGAGCCGGAGCGCATGAAGGCTATCACTAGGAAGGCCGCGAAGAAGACCAGCGCCGTGCCGAAGTCGCCCATAAGCGCGAGGGCGCAGACGCACACGGCGGAGAACACGATAAACACGAAGAGGTTCCTCCGCGCGAAGAGCCTGTCCAACGTGGCCGCTCCGGTGTAGATATACAGCACCTTGACGAGTTCGCTCGGCTGCACGGTAAAGCTGCCGAAGTCGAGCCAGCTGCCGGAGCCGCCGCGCACGTCGCCCAGGACGACCGTTATCGCAAGCAGGCCCATGGCCGCGAGCGCGGCGAGCCAGCGCACGGCCTTTACGCGGCGCAGGTCGCGCAGCCACCAGCCGAGTATGAAGAAGAGCGCGACGCCCAGGGCCAGGAAAACCACCTGGCGGAACATGTCATCCGGCGTGCTCGACGCCGCGACGGACATGCCCAGCGTGCTGAGGAAGAAGGCGACCGTCTCCGGCTCGAAGCCCGTCCTGCGCACGCTCTTCATGACGAGGAAACAGAACCATTCGAGCACTATGAGGGCCAGGAAGCCCAGGCAGACGGGCACGAGGTGCCGTTCCTCTGCGGTCACGGTGAACTCCAGCGTCAGGAAGGCCTGAAAAAGCGTCAGGATGAGCAGCGTCACGCCCGGGCCGACAAAGCGGCCCGGGGCCGTGCGCCGGCGTTCAAGCCACTCGCGCTCGTCCCGCGTCACGGCCTGGAACACCAGCTCCGCGCCCGCGAAATCCAGCACGTCGCCGTCGCGCACGGGCGTGAGCAGCCCGGCGGGCTTGCCGTTCACATAGGTCCCGCCCTTGCTGCGCAGGTCGCTGACCGTCCAATAGCCGCCGCCGTCGCGCTGGAGCGAGGCGTGCATACGCGACACGCTCTGCGCCTGAAGCACCACGTCCGCCGAGCCGGCGCGGCCCACGATGCACTCCCAGTGGTACACCGGATGGCGCTCGCCGTTCAGGTCCACCAGGTAGGCCCAGGTCTCGGGCTCGTAGCGCTCGCGGAGCATACTGCGCACGCACCTGAGCAGCACCCAGAGCGCGAGAAGCGGCAGCAGGTAGCGCGTACCGGTCATTATATATTGAGTGAGATCCGGAATCTCCGGCATGGGCTCACCTCCACGGAATAACGGTTTATGATTATACCACGCCCGCCCGGGCCTGACAAGCTGTTGACATCCGGGCCCGCGTATTCTAAAATGGGTCCATGGTACATAAGACGAAATTCTGGGTAATATTGTTCGCATTAATTTTCCTGCTCGGGCTGGGGGCCTTCCTCCTGCTGCGCGGGGGCGGCTCCGGCGGCGGGCGCATTGCGCGCGTCTGGCTGAATAATGAGATCATTGAGGAGATAGACCTCAACGCCGTCGCCGTGCCCTATGAGTTCGACGTCACGACCGAGCTCGGCACTAACCGCGTGCGCGTGGAGCACGGCAGCATACAGGTGGTCAGCGCGGACTGCCCAGACCAGACCTGCGTGAACATGGGCGCCATCTCCGGCGGCTATGTGCCCATCGCCTGCGTCCCGCACAGGCTGGTCATAGATATACTTACGGAGGACTGAGGATGAGGTCAACCAGACGTCTTGCGCTGATAGCCGCGCTCTCGGCGGTGGCGCTGACCATATTCGTGGCCGAAAGCCAGATACCGCCCGTCGTCCCCGTGCCGGGCGTAAAGCTCGGCCTCGCCAACATAGTCACGCTGGTCGCCATGGTGATACTGGGCCGGCGCGACGCCTTCGCCGTGCTCGCCGTGCGCCTTGTGCTGGGCAGCGTCTTCACCGGCGGCTTCTCCGGCTTCATGTTCTCGCTGGCCGGCGGCCTGCTCGCCTACGCCGTGATGTGCGCGCTCACCGGCGTCTTCCCGGAAAAGCTGCTGTGGGTGGTTAGCGTCTTCGCCGCCCTCGCCCACAACCTCGGCCAGCTGCTGGTGGCCCTTTTCGTCACAAGCACGCCCGGCATCCTTATCTACGGGCTCATACTCGCGGCCAGCGGCGTGGTAACCGGCGTGTTCACCGGCTTCGCCAGCGTGTTCCTCGTGAGGGCGATACGCCGCTCAGGCAAGTTTTGACGAGCCGATTTTGACACAGGCCAAAGGAGAATCAACATGAAAAAAGCAAAAACCCCCGTCGCGTTCGCGCTTATTCTCGCCCTTGCGCTCTCCCTTTCCGGCTGCGGCACCGTTATGTCCGAAAGCGTTACCGCCCTCGTGCAGGGCAACCTGGACGAGCTCTACCTCGGCCAATACAACGAAGATTTCCTAGCCCTGACGGAGACCAGCGAGGCAGAGGCCGAGCAGAACTACCTGGACGGCATAGACGTCGAGGCCGGGTATTTCCTGGACTATTTCGCCGTCGAATACCCCACGGACGAGCTCAGGGCCGAGCTGGCCGGGCTCTACAGGGAGATCTACTCCCACTCGAAATACGAGGTCGGCGAGGCCACGAAGATTGACGGTGAGACCTACGGCGTGCCCGTCACAATCTACCCCATAGACGTCATGCAGCAGGTGTCCGACGCCGCCGACGCCGCCATCGCCGAGCTCAACGCGCGCTGGCCCGACGAGGCCCTCTCCAGCGAGGAGGCCTATATGCAGTACGACGCCGAATGGGCCGCAATGTTCGTATCCCTTTGCCGGGACGCCCTGGCCAACCCGGGCTATATGGACCCGCAGGAGATCATAGTCCAGGTGAGCAAGGGCTCCGACGGCCGCTGGATGATATCCGACGACGACTTCCATAGGATAGACCTGGCCGTCATCTACTACCCCTGACATACATAAGCAAATCCACCGGCCGGCGGCCGGTGGATTTTTGTTTCCCACGTCGTCCCCGTCCGCGCACAGGGCATGAGGACGTTTTTACCGCTCAGGCGAAGGTCTCCGGCGCGGACCAGTTCACACGGGTGTAGCTCGATATCATGGCCGCGTAATCGCTCTGGCAGGCGGCGAAGTCCCTCTTGCGTATGGACTCGCAGATGCGGTAGTGTATATCGCGGTACATGTCCATGCGGAAGTTCTGCACCAGCTCCGGCTCCCACTTGCGCACGGAGAGGAGGATGTAGGCGTAGATGGGCTCGCGCGCCACGTCGAAGGCGTAGACGTAGAGCGGGTTGTGCGCCATGCGTATCACCTGCTCATGGAAAGCCATATCCGTGTCCGCCACGCGGCGGCACCACTCGTCGTGCTCCAGCTCCCCGGATGAGAGCCAGGCCTGCCGGTGCTCCTGGGCAAGGCGCTCCAGCTCGTCCATCTCCCCGGGCGCCGCCCTCTCGCAGGCCAGCCGCGCGCACTCTATCTCCATGTGGTTGCGGAACTCAGTCACAAAGGGCGTCATGCCGCCCATGTTGAAGAACTTGGAGGCCAGGCTGAGGTAATTTTCAAAGTCGAACTCCACGACATAGGTGCCGGAGCCCGTGCGCGTCTCCACCACGCCGATTGCGTTGAGCTTTTGCAGCGCGAGGCGCAGCGTCAGCCGGTTCACGCCGCAGCGCTCGGCCAGCTCGCCCTCGCTGGGCAGCCTCTCGCCGGGTTTCCACACCCCGGAGCTGATGGCGTCCCTAAGCTGTTCGTACACCTGCTCAGAGGCGGTTAGTTTTTTGTTCCTGTCTTCCATGGCTGCCTCCGAATTAGTATTTTACATATTAAAGTATAAAGCACGCCGGCCGTAATTGCAAGCTAAATATCTGCGCGGGCGTGAATTTTATTGTGCGCTTTTACTTGTTATGCCCGCGTCTCCCCGTGTATCTACGGTAAAGTTCAACATATTATGCCAGATGTGTCAAAAGCGGGCGAGCAATTCCCGCCCTGCGTAGCGCCGCAGCGGGTTTGTGGAACAAGTTTAAATCAGGCGCGGCAATAATAGGCATAATGTATGGTTTACACAGCCTTGCAGCTATAGTAAAATATGATAAACCCATGGCGCCCGGGCACTCCATTGCCATGCCCGGGCGTACAGAAAAAAAGGAGGAAATTCCCGCCGCCGGCGGTGCGCCAGTGTGGAGACCTGGCGTAATGCCGCATGGCCCGCGCGGCCATCGGCGAGGCGCGTCATTGCGGAGGCAGGCGCGTCACGGCAAAGCTATGTCAGAGGTTGTCCTCAGGAACGTAAAGAAAATCTATCCGAACGCGCCCGGCTCAAAGAAGAAAAAGGCCAAAAAGGGCGAGGAGCCGGCCGAAGAGGGGCGCGCCCAGCTGACCGTCACGGACGAAGGCGTCGTGGCGGTGCACGACTTCAACATTGAAATCGCGGACAAGGAGTTCATCGTCCTCGTCGGCCCCTCCGGCTGCGGCAAGTCCACCACGCTGCGCATGATAGCCGGCCTGGAGGAGATAAGCGGCGGCGAGGTGCTCATAGACGGCAAGGTCGTCAACGACGTGCCTCCCAAGGACCGCGACATAGCTATGGTCTTCCAGAATTACGCTCTCTACCCGCATATGACGGTTTATGACAACATGGCCTTCTCCCTCAAGCTCCGGCACGAGGACAAGGACGTTATTGACAACAAGGTGCGGGAGGCCGCCGAGATACTGGACATAACGCAGTACCTCGACCGCAAGCCCAAGGCGCTTTCCGGCGGCCAGAGGCAGCGCGTGGCCATTGGCCGCGCCATAGTGCGCGAGCCGAAGGTCTTCCTCATGGACGAGCCGCTCTCCAACCTGGACGCCAAGCTCCGCAACCAGATGCGCGCGGAGATAATAAAGCTGCGGCAGCGCATCAACACGACCTTTATCTACGTCACCCACGACCAGACCGAGGCCATGACCCTCGGCGACCGCATAGTCATCATGAAGGACGGCTTCGTAAACCAGATAGGCACGCCGCAGGAGGTCTTCAACCATCCCGCTAACCTCTTCGTCGCCGGCTTCATAGGTACGCCGCAGATGAACTTCTTCGACGCCGTGCTCACCCGCGCGGGCGACCGCTACAGCGTCACCGTCTGCGGCACGGTGTTCGAGCCCAGCGAGGAAAAGCAGGCCGCGCTCCTCGCGCACAACGCGCAGCCCGGCGCCGTCACCCTCGGCGTCAGGCCCGAGCACATCATGCTCTGCGCGCCCGGCGCCGCGCACAGCGTCAAGGCCAGCGTAGACGTCAGCGAGATGATGGGCTCCTCCATCCACCTCCACGTCACGGCCGGCGGCAAGGACGTCGTCATGGTCATAGCCACCGTGGACCTGCCCGAGGGGCACGAGTCCGGCTTCCGCTACGGCGACGAGGTGAACTTCACATTCGGCGGCAACGTCATCCACATCTTTGACAGCGCCACCGGCGACGCCCTCACCTGAGGCCTGCGCGGCAAAACCCAGGGGATTATTCCCCTGGGTTTAATTTTTTGCTCTTCCCGCACTCCTTTACCACGCGCTGGTAGCCGGCGGCCATCACGGCCAGGAGTATCAGGATATAGACGGGCAGGAGCGCCACGTCGATATGGTTGGCGATGAGCCCGAAGAGCGGCGGGGCCGCGATATTGCCTATGTAGGCGCAGGCCATCTCCAGCCCTATCATCGCCTGCGAGCGTCCCGCGCCGAAATGCGTGGGCGTGGAGTGTATTATCGACGGGTAAATCGGCGCGCTGCCCAGGCCGGCGAGTATCAGGCCCGCGAGGGCGGCCGCCGGGCCGAGCGGCAGCAGTATGAGCGCGACGCCGGCGAGCAGGACGCCCTGGCCGAGCCGTATCATCCGGTCGTCGCCCAGCTTCGCCGTTATGAAGCCCCCGGCCGCCCTGCCCGCGGTTATGCCGAGGTAGTAAAAGCTCGCGCAGCGCGCGGCCGCCGCCTCGCCGAAGCCCAGATGCAGCGCGAGGTAGCTGCTGGCCCAGAGCCCGGTGGTGGACTCTATCGCCTGGTAGCACAGGAAGGCCAGCATTATGGCCTTGGCCCCGGGGAGCCGCAGCAGCTCGCGCGTGCCGAGGCGCTCCGAGTCCTCCTGGGCCTGCCCGTCCCGGGCCGGCCGCTTCCAGAGCGGCAGGCTCAGCAGCAGCAGGACCGTAAGCGCCGCCTGCAGCAGCGCCACCGCGGCGTAGCCGGCGCTCCAGCCCCGGCCCCCGTTCAGGGCCCAGCCCATTATATACGGCCCTATCGAGGCGCCTATGCCCCAGCAGCAGTGCAGCCAGCTCATATGCCGGCTCTTGTAGTGCAGCGCCACGAAATTGTTCAGCGCTGCGTCCACGCAGCCCGCGCCTATGCCGTAGGGCACCGCCCAGAGCAGCAGCGGGGCGTAGGAGCGGCTTATTGAAAAGCCGAAGAGCGCCGCGGCCGTGGCGAACACGGATACGGCCGTCACCTTGCCGGCCCCGAAACGGCGCGTAAGCGCGTCGCTCATCAGCGCGGATATGACCGTCCCCACGCTGATCACCGTGGAAATAACGCCGGCGTAGGAGACGGGCACGCCGAAGGCCGGGTACATCGACGGCCAGGCCGAGCCCAGCAGCGCGTCGGGCAGGCCGAGCGAGATGAACGCGAGGTATATCACAGGCAGCAGGATAGAATACATGGCGCCCTCCAGAATAGTTGATGCGCCAATATAATATATTCGCGCGCGGCGGATTTCAAGGGGAAATTGAATTTTTCATTTTCTGCACAAAAATGCTTGATATATCTTTTTGCAAGGTGTATAATATACAAAACGCGACAAGGTGGTCGTTATATGTTTTCCACTGTCTGCAAAGTAAACGTGAATTCCGCGCGGCGCGAGCTGCAGGAGCACGGCACGCCCGACTTCCCCTGCGGGGCCTATGAGCTCCATCTGGACACCGGCGACGAGATAGCCTGGCACTGGCACAGCGAGTTTGAGTTCGATACGGTCGTCTCCGGCGGCATGGAGTTCTCCATACCCGGCGAACGGGTGCTCGTGGGCCCCGGCGACTCCTACGCCGTGAACGCCAACGTGCTGCACACCGCGCGGGCCCTGGAGCCCAGCGTCGTGCACGCGATGGTCTACAGCCCCTCCTTTGTCTCCGGCGGCATGGACACGGCCATAGCGCGGCGCTATATCCGCCCGCTCATGGAGGGCGGCTTCACCGGCGCGCTCATCTCCGCGCGCGGCGAGGCCGCGGCGGCGGCCCTGTGCAGGGCCTCGTTCAGCGCCATGGCCTCCGAACCCATGGGCTTTGAGCTCATTGTGCGCGAATCGCTCTCGCGGCTGTGCCTGCACCTTTGCGGCCGCTTCCCGGGTGCGAGGCCCTCGCGCCGCGACCCGGACACGGAGAGGGTGCAGCTCATGCTCTCGCGCATACGCGAGAGCGCGGACGGGCCCCTCACCCTCTCGGACATAGCCGGGGCGGCCGGGGTGGGCGAGCGCGAGTGCCAGCGCACCTTCAAGCGCCTGCTGGGCATAACGCCCAAGCAGTACCTCATAAAGTACCGCGTCTCCCAGGCCGCGGCGCTGCTGGGCGACGAGCCGGGCAAGAGCATAGCGGACATTGCCGCCGAGTGCGGCTTCAACTCCTCCAGCGTCTTCTCCCGCACCTTCCGCGACTACTACGGCATGACCCCGCGCGAATACCGCGCCATAAACAGATAAGCGAAGCCCGCCGGGCATTGACCCGGCGGGCTCAGTTCTGTTTTCGGTTAAATCACTTGAAATACTCGACGCCGCCCTCAAAGATGGGCTGGTACTTGTCCCCGGGCACGTTGGCGTAGAGGCCCTCGCCGCTGCGCTCCGAATGCCCCATCTTGCCCAGCACGCGGCCGTCGGGGCTCGTTATGCCCTCGATGGCCAGCACCGAACCGTTCGGGTCGTACATTAGGTCCATGCTCGGCTCGCCGCCGGGGCCGACGTACTGCGTGGCTATCTGGCCGCCCGCTATGAGCTTTTGCAGCAGCCCGTCCGGGCAGATGAAGCGGCCCTCGCCGTGGCTTATGGCCACGGTGTGTATGTCCCCGACCGCGCATTTGCTCAGCCACGGGCTCTTATTCGAGCAGACGCGGGTGCGCACAAGGCGGCTCTGGTGGCGGCCTATGGCGTTGTAGGTCAGCGTCGGGCAGCCGGCGTCCGGCTCCACTATTTTGCCGAAGGGCACGAGCCCCAGCTTTATGAGCGCCTGGAAGCCGTTGCAGATGCCCAGGGCCAGGCCGTCGCGCTTATACAGCAGTTCGAGCACGGCGTCGGCGAGCTTTTCGCGCCTGAAGAAGGCGTTTATCAGCTTGCCGCTGCCCTCGGGCTCGTCGCCGCCGGAGAAGCCGCCGGGTATTACCAGCATCTGGCTGCGCCCGAGGGCCTCAACCATGGCGTCCAGGCTCTCCTCAACGTCCTCGGGGCTGAGGTTGCGTATGACCAGGATCTCCGGCTCCGCGCCCGCGCGGCGCAGGGCCCGGGCTGTGTCGTACTCGCAGTTCGTGCCGGGGAAGACGGGTATCAGCGCCCTGGGCCTGGCCGTCCTGACGGCCGGCGCTATGCGCCCTGCCGCCTCGAAGCTGATAGGCTCCACCTTCGCGGCGGCCTCTTCCGCCGTGCTCAGATGCGGGTAAACGCCCTCGAGCTTCGTCTCCCAGGCCCTCTCCACGGCGGCCATGTCCGCGCTCTCTCCGCCGGCCGCGAAGGTATAGCCCTTTGTGACCTCGCCCAGGGTCTCGCCGGCCCCGCAGCCGGGCTCGAGCTCGAGGATAAAGCTGCCGAAATTCCAGCCGAAGAGCCGGCACGCATCAAAGCCGGCGTCTATACTGACGCCCAGGCGGTTGCCGAAGCACATCTTGGCCAGGCCCTCGGCTATGCCGCCGGCGCCCACGGCCCAGGCCGCGCGCACCTTCCCGGCGCGCATAAGGGCCTCGATCTCCTCCCAGAGCGCGAGCGTGGCCTCCGCGTCGAAGGGGTCGGCGCCCATGAGGGCCACGCGGCTGCCCGGGCTCTTGAACTCGGTGGATACCGCCCAGTCCGCCTTCCCGGCCTTGACGGCGAAGGAGACCAGCGTGGGAGGCACGTCGAGCTCTTCAAAGCTGCCTGACATGGAGTCCTTGCCGCCTATCGCGCCCGCGCCGAAGGCGAGCTGGGCTTCCAGCGCGCCGAGCAGCGCGGAGAAGGGCCTGCCCCAGCGCTCGGGCGCCGTGCGGAGGCGCTCGAAATACTCCTGGAAGCTCAAATACACGTCCTTGTGCCCGAAGCCGCCCGCCACCAGGCGCGCTATGCTCTCTGCCACGGCGAGGTAGGCGCCGCGGTACGGGTCCTGCTCGCTCACCTTGGCCTCGAAGCCCCAGCTCATGGCTGAGCAGGTCGTAGTCTCGCCCATCACAGGTATCTTGGCGGCCATATACTGGGTGGGGCTGAGCTGGTACCTGCCGCCGAAGGGCATAATTACCGTAGCCGCGCCTATAGTGGAGTCAAAGCGTTCGGCGAGGCCGCGCCGCGAGCAGCAGTCGAGCGAGCCCATCAGCGCCGTCAGCTTTTCGCCCAGCGTGCCGGAGACGGCGGGCGAGGCGTCCTCGACGCCCATGGCGGCGACCTTTACGGCGGAGTGCTTCTCCGCGCCGTTTGTGTCCAGGAATGCGCGCTCTATGTCGCAGACGCTCTTCCCGCGCCAGCTCATGCGCAGGCGCGGCTCGGCCGTGACCACGGCCACGGTCGCGGCCTCCAGGTTCTCGGCCGCGGCGGCGGCGAGGAACTCCTGCTCGTCCGCCTTGGCCACGACGACGGCCATGCGCTCCTGGCTCTCGGATATGGCGAGCTCAGTGCCGTCGAGGCCGGCGTACTTGCGTTTGACGCGGTCCAGGTCAATGTCAAGCCCGTCCGCCAGCTCGCCTATGGCCACGCTGACGCCGCCCGCGCCGAAGTCGTTGCAGCGCTTTATCATGCGCGTCACTTCGCCGCGGCGGAAGAGGCGCTGGAGCTTGCGCTCCACGGGGGCGTTGCCCTTCTGCACCTCGGCGCCGCAGTCGGTCAGGCTGTGGCTGTCGTGCGCCTTGCTCGAGCCGGTCGCGCCGCCCATGCCGTCGCGGCCGGTGCGGCCGCCGAGCAGGATTACTACGTCGCCCGGCGCGGGGCGCTCCCTTACGACGTGGCTGGCGGGGGCCGCGGCCACTACCGCGCCTATCTCAAGGCGCTTGGCGACGTAGCCGGGGTGATACAGCTCGTCCACAAGGCCGGTTGCGAGGCCTATCTGGTTGCCGTAGGAGCTGTAGCCGGCCGCCGCGCCCGTGCAGAGCTTGCGCTGGGGCAGCTTATTGGGCAGGGTGTCCTCCAGCGGCGCCGTCGGGTCGCCCGCGCCGGTTATCCTCATGGCCTGGTAGACGTAGGCCCTGCCTGAGAGCGGGTCGCGTATCGCGCCGCCTATGCAGGTGGCCGCGCCGCCGAAGGGCTCTATCTCCGTCGGGTGGTTGTGCGTCTCGTTCTTGAACATGAGGAGCCAGGGCTCCTCCACGCCGTTGTTGTCCACATCTATACGCACGGAGCAGGCGTTTATCTCCTCGCTCTCGTCCAGGTTGCGGAGCCTGCCCGTGTGCTTCAGGTACTTCGCGCCGATGGTGGCGATGTCCATGAGCGTGACGGGCCTGTCCTCCCTGCCCAGCTCGCGGCGTATCCGCAGGTAGTTCTCATAGGCCCCGCGCACCCCGGCGTCCTCTATCTCGACGGAGTCTATAACCGTGCCGAAGGTGGTGTGGCGGCAGTGATCGGACCAGTAGGTGTCCAGCACGCGCAACTCGGTGACCGTGGGGTCGCGGCCCACCCTGGCGAAATAGTCCCGGCAGAACTCGGCGTCGTCGGCGTCCATGGCGAGGCCCATCTTCGCCACAAGGGCCTCGAGCCCTTCGCGGCCGAGGGCTGTAAAGCCCTCCATGACGGCGACGGCCGGCGGCTCCGGGTAATCCGCGGCCAGGCTCTCCCTCGGGGCGAGGCTGGCTTCCCTGGCCTCGACAGGGTTGATCACGCTGCGCTTTATGGCCTCGAGCGCGGCCGCGCCCACCTCGCCGTAGAGCAGGTACACCTTGGCGCTGAGCACCGCCGGGCGCTCCCCGCCGGAGACGAGCTGTATGCACTCGGCCGCGGAGTCCGCCCTCTGGTCGAACTGGCCGGGCAGGTACTCGACGGCGAAAACGGCGTCGGCCGCGGGCAGCTCCCGCAGCACGTCGTCAACCTGCGGTTCGGAAAAAACCACGGGCAGGCATTTGGCGAAGAGCGCGGCGTCTATCCCCTCCACATCGTAGCGGTTCAAAATGCGCACGGCGCTCACGCCGCTCACGCCGGGCAGCGAGTTGAACTCGGCCAGGGCGCGCCGGGCCTCCTCGTCATAGGGCCTGCGCTTCTCTGCATATACGCGGTATACGGCCATACTCAGCCCTCCTCGATCGCCGCGAGCGCCCTCGCGCCTATGTCGCGGCGGTAATGCATGTCCTCAAAACTTATCTTCCCGGCCGCGGCGTAGGCCCGGCCTACGGCCTCGCGCAGCGTGGGCGCGGTGACGGAAAGGCCGAGCACCCGCCCGCCGTTCGTGACCAGCCCGCCGCCGGGGAGCTCCTTCGTGCCCGCGTGGAAGACCTCGGCCTCCCCGCCGGGGAGCTGGCCGTTCACAAGCCCGCGGATCTCGCAGCCCTTCTTATAGCCCTTGGGATAGCCCCCGCTGGCCAGGACGAGGCAGCAGCTGTATTTATCCGCCCACTTGACCTCCACCTCGGCGAGCCTGCCAGCGGTGACGGCCTCCATTATGTCGAGCAGGTCCGTCTCCAGCAGCGGGAGCACGGCCTGAGTCTCCGGGTCGCCGAAGCGGCAGTTGTACTCTATCACTTTGGGCCCGTCTTTAGTTAACATAAGTCCAAAATACAGGCAGCCGCGGAAGGGCCGGCCCTCGGCGTTCATGGCGCGCATCGTGGGCAGGAAAATTTTCTCCATGCACTCCTGCGCCACCTCGGGCGTGTAGTAGGGGTTGGGGGCGACCGCGCCCATGCCGCCGGTGTTGAGGCCCCTGTCCCCGTCCAGGGCGCGCTTATGGTCCATGCTGCTGACCATAGGCACGAGGGTGTTGCCGTCCGTGAAGGAGAGGACGCTTATCTCCGGCCCCTCGAGGTATTCCTCTATGACCAGCTTCGCACCGCTCTCGCCGAAGGCGCGGTTGACCATGGCGTTCTTGACGGCGCCGGCAGCCTCCTCCCGGCTCATGGCCACGACGACGCCCTTGCCCAGCGCGAGGCCGTCCGCCTTGACCACGACGGGTATGGCGCAGCTCTCGACGTAGCGGAGCGCGGAGTCCACGTCCTCGAAGACCTCGTAGGCTGCGGTAGGTATGCCGTACTTCTTCATGAGGTTCTTGGCGAAGACCTTGCTGCCCTCTATCTCGGCGGCGCGCTTGAAGGGGCCGAAGGCGGGTATGCCCGCGTCGGCCAGCGCGTCCGCCATGCCCAGGCAGAGCGGGTCGTCCGGCGTGACCACGGCGTAGTCTATGCCGTGCTCGCGCGCGTAGTTCACCGCGCCCTTCACGTCGGTGGCGGCCACATCCGCGCATATGGCGTCCTGGGCGATGCCGCCGTTGCCGGGCAGGACGTGTATCTCGCTCACCTTGGGGTTCTTTTTAAGCGCGCGGACAACGGCGTGCTCCCGCCCGCCGGAGCCAATCACAAGTAGTTTCATAAATACCTCCCGATAGGCGCTCCGGGCGGGGACCCGCCCGGAATCATTATTTTAGTGGTGGAACAGCCTGACGCCGGTGAAGGCCATGACCATGCCGTACTTGTCCGCCGTCTCTATGACGTTGTCGTCGCGGATGCTGCCGCCGGGCTGGGCGACGTACTTGACGCCGCTGGCCGCCGCGCGCTCTATGTTGTCGCCGAAGGGGAAGAAGGCGTCGGAGCCGAGGGAGACGCCGCTGAATTTGGCCAGGAAGCCGCGCTTTTCATCCTCCGTGAGCTCCTCGCGGATAAAGCGGTCTATCTCATTGTCGCGCTCCGCCCTCTTGAGGCCGGGGGCGAACTTGAGTTCGAGCACCTTCGGGTGACGGCGCAGATGCCAGAGGTCGGCCTTGTCCCCGGCGAGGCGGGTGCAGTGTATGCGGCTCTGCTGGCCGGCTCCGACGCCTATGGTCTGGCCGTCCTGGGCGTAGCAGACGGAGTTGGACTGGGTGTACTTGAGCGTTATGAGCGCGAGCAGCAGGTCGTCCGCCGCGTCATCGCCAAGTTCCTTGTTCCTGGTGACGATATTGCCCAGGCACTCCCGGGTTATGGGCAGGGAGTTATAGCCCTGCTCGAAGCGTATGCCGAATATGTCGCGCTGCTCTATCTCCCGGGGCTCGTAGTCCGGGTCGATGCGGACGACGTTGTAGCCGCCCTTGCGCTTCGTGCGCAGTATCTCAAGCGCCTTGGGGGTATAGCCGGGCGCGATTATGCCGTCCGACACCTCGGGAACGAGCAGCCGGGCCGCCGTCTCGTCGCAGACGTCGCTGAGCGCGGCCCAGTCGCCGTAGGAGCAGAGCCTGTCCGCGCCGCGCGCGCGGGCGTAGGCCGTGGCTATGGGCGAGAGCTCGCCCTCGGCGAAGAAGGCAAGCCTGTCCTCGTCGCTGAGGGGCCTGGCTATGGCCGCTCCGGCGGGCGAGACGTGCTTGAAGCTCGCGGCGGAGGGCTTGCCGGTGGCGCGCTTGAGCGCGCGGACCAGCTGCCAGGAATTGAGCGCGTCCATGAAGTTGATATAACCGGGGCGGCCGTTCACGACCTCCACGGGCAGCTCGCCGCCCTCCGCCATGAATATCCTCGCGGGCTTCTGGTTGGGGTTGCAGCCGTACTTGAGCGCTATCTCCTTCATTTTTTCTCCTCCCCGTACTTGTTGATTATGGCCTCCTCGCCGTCCACCGAGACGTAGAGCGAGACGCGGTTGTCCTCGTCCAGGGACTCCCATACCCTCTCCGCGAGCGCGGCGGCGTCCAGCTCCGGTACGCCGACGGCGACGGGCTCGCCGTGGAAGCTGGGCAGGGGGCCCCCGAAGCCCTCGTAGGTGCTTATGAAGCGGCCGGCGCCGGGCACGGCGGCCTCGTATTCATAGAAATAGCGCAGGCAGGGCGCGCCGTCTTCGCTGCCGGCCTTGAGTATGGAGAGCTTGTAGCCGCCGTCGGGGCTGAGCAGGCCGGAAATGCGTGGCGTCCAGTTGGGCCCGTCGGGCTCGAACTCGCGCGTCCTGAGCGCGGCGGAGAAGGTCTGGCCCGCGAGGATGTAGTCGCGTATGGTGTCCGTCTGGTCGCCGTTTGTGACCACGGTCCCCCTGCCGACGCGGCGCACGGGGTTGTAGATTATAAGGCTGGGGTCGGTCATCCTGCTCTCGTCGTAGGCCCGGGTGCGTATGCCGTCGCCGGTCTTCTCAAAGACGCGGTTGCGGCTGTTTTCGCTCCGGCCCATGATGAAGTAGGCTATGGCGCTCCTGCCAGAGGGCGTAGCGCCGAGCATTATGCCGCGGCCGGGATACGGCCTCGCGGCGAGATAGGCAAAAAGGCTCTCCATTTTCATTTGCTCCCTTCCAGCTTTGCCGCGACGGCCTCGGCCGCCTCGGGCAGAATCAGCCATTCGGCGCGCTCCATAACGCGCCGCTGCAATATCTCCGGCGTGTCGCCGGGCAGCACCTCGACGGCGCGCTGGGCTATTATCTCCCCGCCGTCGGGTATTTCGTTGACGTAGTGTACGGTCGCGCCGGTCACCTTGACGCCGCGCGCGAGGGCGGCGGCGTGTACGCGCAGGCCGTAGAAGCCCGCGCCGCAGAAGCTCGGGATAAGGCTCGGGTGGATATTTATAATCCTGCCGGCCCAGCGGCGGGTAAAGCCCCCGCTGAGTATCTTCAGGAAACCGGCCAGGACGATGAGCCCTATGCCCTCGGAGGCCAGTAGCGCCTCCAGCTTCGCCTCAAAGCCGTCCTTTTCAACATATTCGGCGCGTATGCCGGCCCGCTTCGCGCGCTCCAGCGCAAAGGCCCCGGCCTTATCCGACGCCACCAGGGCGAGCGAGACATGGGGCAGCTCCCCCCGCCCGGCCGCGTCTATGAGCGCCTGGAGGTTAGTCCCGCCGCCGGAGACGAGCACCGCCGTCCTCACCACAGCTCCACGCCGCCTTCCCCGCTTGCGGCTATCTCGCCGCAGATATAGGCGTCCGCCGCGCCGTTTTCAGCCAGCGCCGCAAGGGCCGCGTCCGCGTCCTCCGCCGCGACGACGGCGCACATGCCGACGCCCATGTTGAAGGTGTTGTACATGTCGCGCTCGGGTATGCCGCCCTCGCGCGCGAGGATGCTGAAGATGGGCGGCGTGCGCAGCGCGGCCTTTTCAATGCGCGCGCAGAGGCCCGCGGGTATGGAGCGGGGCACGTTCTCGTAGAAGCCTCCGCCGGTTATATGGCTGAGCGCCCTCACCCTGGCGACCTTTATCATGGCGAGCACGGGCTTCACATATATGCGCGTGGGCGTGAGCAGCGTCTCGCCCAGGCTGCCTCCGAGCTCCGGATAGCGCCGGTCGAGCGCGCCGTGCTCCACGTCGAAGACGCGGCGGACGAGGGAGAAGCCGTTGGAGTGCACGCCGCTCGAGGGGATGGCGATCACCGCGTCGCCGGGGCGCATGGCGCCGCTGTCGAGTATCTTGGGCTTATCCACTATGCCGACGGCGAAGCCCGCGAGGTCGTACTCGTCCTCGCCGTAAAAGCCGGGCATCTCGGCGGTCTCCCCGCCTATCAGCGCCGCCCCAGACTGCACGCAGCCCTCCGCCACGCCGGAGACTATGTCCGCAATCCGCTCTGGCACATTTTTGCCGCAGGCGATATAGTCGAGGAAAAAGAGCGGCGCGGCGCCGCAGCAGACGACGTCGTTGACGCACATGGCCACGCAGTCTATGCCCACGGTGTCGTGCTTGTCCATGAGGAAGGCTATCTTGAGCTTCGTGCCCACCCCGTCCGTGCCGGAGACGAGCACAGGCTCGGCCATGCCGGCGAGGTCCGGCCTGAAGAGGCCGCCGAAACCGCCGAGGCCGCCGAGCACGCCGGGCGTCTCGGTGCGTTTGACATGTTCCTTCATTAGCTCCACGGCCCTGTAGCCGGCGGTTATATCCACCCCGGCGGCGCGGTAGCTCGCGCTTTCGCTAATCATAGTCCGGCCTCCTTGTCTTTCTCGCTGAGCTTCTGCTCGAAGCGGGACTTTGCCGCCCTCTTGGGTATCTCGCAGGGGTATTCGCCGGTGAAGCAGGCCGCGCAGAAGTTGAGATGGGAGTTGTCGGCCAGCTTGTGCACGTTCTCGCAGCTGAGGTAGCCTATTGAGTCCACGCCGATTATCCCGCGTATCTCCTCTATGGAGTGCTGGGCGGCTATCAGGTTGTCGCGCGAGTCTATGTCCGTGCCGAAGTAGCAGGGATAGAGGAAGGGCGGCGCGCTGAGCCTGACGTGTACTTCCTTAGCGCCGGCCTCGCGCAGCAGCTCGACTATGCGGGCTATCGTGGTGCCGCGGACGATAGAGTCGTCGACGAGTATGACGCGCTTGCCGCGCACGGTGCTCGCTATGACGTTGAGCTTTATCCTCACGGCGTTCTCGCGCCGCGTCTGGCCGGGCTGGATAAAGGTGCGGCCTATATACTTGTTCTTGACGAAGCCGACGCCGTAGGGTATGCCGCTCTGCCTGGAGTAGCCGAGCGCGGCGTCGAGGCCGGAGTCCGGCACGCCTATGACCACGTCCGCCTGTACGGGGTGCTCGAGCGCGAGGAAGGCCCCGGCCCTCTGGCGGGCGGTGTGGACGCAGCTGCCGTCTATGACGGAGTCCGGCCGGGCGAAGTATATGAATTCGAACACGCACTCGGCGCTGGGCCCTCCGCAGTGGCTGCGGTCGGACTCTATGCCCCTTTCGCGGGATATCGTGACTATCTCGCCGGGCTCCACGTCGCGCAGGAACCTGGCGCCGATGGCGTCCAGGGCGCAGCTCTCGCTGGCTATGGCCCAGCCGTCGTCGAGCTCGCCAATGCACAGCGGGCGGAAGCCGAAGGGGTCGCGCGCGGCGATCAGCTTGCGCGGGGACATGACCGCGAGGGAGTAGGCGCCCTTGAGGCGGTCCATAGCGGCGCAGACGGCGGCCTCGATGGAGCCGGTGCGCAGCCTCTCGCGGGTTATGACGTAGCTTATGACCTCGCTGTCCGAGGTGCTGGAGAATATGGCCCCGTCGAGCTCGAGCGCCATGCGCAGCTCGCTGGCGTTGGTGAGGTTCCCATTGTGCGCGAGGGCCATGCCGCCCTTTATGTGGCGTATGACCAGGGGCTGGGCGTTCTCGCGCGTGCGCCCGCCGGTGGTGCCGTAGCGGCAGTGGCCTATGGCCATCTGCCCGCGCGGGAGGCGGCGCATGACCTCCTCGGTGAAGACCTCGTTCACGAGGCCCACGTCCTTATAGCCGGAAATCACGCCGTCGTCGTTTATTGCGATGCCGCAGCTCTCCTGGCCGCGGTGCTGCAATGCGTAGAGGGCGCGGTAGGTCATGGGCACGACGTCGTCGTCCTTGGAGCGGGTAATCACGCCGAAGACGCCGCACTCCTCGTGCAGCTTATCGAAGAATTGCGTTTCCATAGGCTCCTTTCACTCGCCGATAATGCGGCGCATGACCTCCTGGTAGGCGTCCTCAACGCCGCCAAGGTCGCGGCGGAAGCGGTCCTTATCGAGCTTTTCGTGGGTCTTGACGTCCCAGAAGCGGCAGGTGTCGGGGCTTATCTCGTCGGCCAGGACGATGCTCCCGTCGGCGAGGCGGCCGAACTCGAGCTTGAAGTCCACGAGCTCGATGCCGTGCTCATAGAGGAAGGCCTTGAGCACCTCGTTCACCTTGAAGGAGTAGGCCTTGATAGTCTCTATCTCCTCCTTGGTGGCGAGCTTGAGCGCGAGGGCGTGGTAGCTGTTGATGAGCGGGTCGCCGAGCTCGTCGTTCTTGTAGGAAAACTCTATGGTGGGCGCGTCGAAGACTATGCCCTCCTCCACGCCGTAGCGCTTGGCGAAGCTGCCCGCGGAGATGTTGCGGATTATGACCTCGAGCGGGACTATCTGCACGCGCTTTACAAGCGTGTCGCGGTCCGAGAGCTCCTCGACGAAATGGGTGGGGACGCCATTCTCCATCAGCAGGCGCATAAGGCGGTTGGTAAGGCGGTTATTTATCACGCCCTTACCCATGATGGTGCCGCGCTTGACCCCGTTGAAGGCGGTGGCGTCGTCCTTGTAGGAGACTATGCAGAGTTCCGGGTCGCCGGTGGCGAAGACCTTCTTGGCCTTGCCTTCGTACATCTGTTCGCGCTTTTCCATTATATAATCCTCCTCAGATATTGTTCAGTTTCTCCTGCAGGGCGGCGTCCTTGGCCCGCGTGGCGGCGGCCATTTCAGCGCGCATGGCGTCGAGCTTCGCGGCGAGGGCGCCGTCGCCAACGGCGAGTATCTCCGCGGCCAGGAGCGCCGCGTTCTGGGCCCCGTCTATGGCGACGGTGGCGACGGGGATGCCGGAGGGCATCTGCACGGTGCTCAAAAGCGCGTCGAGCCCGTCGAGCGTGCTGCTCTTGATGGGTATGCCTATTACCGGCAGCGTGGTGTTCGCGGCCAGCGCCCCTGCCAGGTGCGCGGCCTTGCCCGCCGCGGCTATGAGCACTCCGAAGCCGTTGGCGCGGGCGTTTGCCGCAAAATCGCGCGCCTCTTCCGGCGTGCGGTGCGCGCTCATCACGCGGGCGTCCACCTCGATGCCGAGCTCCCTGAGCTGCCTGACGGCCTTCTCCACCACGGGCCAGTCGGAATCGCTGCCCATAATGACTGCGGCTTTCTTCATAGTCATGCTCTCTCCTCCAGAAAATATGTCAAGGCCACGGCGGAGCCGTGACCTTGCAGTCTGAGCGTTATTCTATATACTCTCCGCCTATGGCAAGGCCGCCGAAAGGCAGGAAAAGGGCGCAAAAAGCCCGCTGGATCTTAGCCCTCAGCCGGGTCATGCGCACCGCCTCCAAGAGAGAATATACATAGATTTTACCGTCTTCCGGACGAAAACTCAACCCGTTTTCCCCTCCGCGCCAATTTTCATAGACTTTCACAACTTTTCTTTCCGCCGCCGCGGCCTTTATGCCAATTTAACCGCGCCCCGCGCCGCTTTCCCGGACAGCCTTTAACCTTGTAAATCGGCTCGCGGACGTGAAACGCCCCCGGCCTGCGCCGGGGGCGTCATGTCTATTTGCTCTTTTCCCTGTCCTTGAGCGCGGCTATTACCGTCTTCTGGGCGGGGAAGCGTTCGCGGCGCGGGTAGGCGTCCTCGTACCTGAGGCGCAGGCCGCGCGCGGCCTCCGGGCCGAGCAGGTCTATGAGCGGGAGCGCGAAGACGTGGCTCGCAAGCAGCATCCAATACGCCGTCTGGTCCTCGCGGTGCTCGCGCGCCTGCGAGAACATGTATTCAAGCGTTTCGGAGACGGCCGCGGTGTCCGGCCCCGACGAAGCGAAGCCGTCCACCGCAGCCTTTAGCTGGGAGACAAAATCATCCTGGCAGCGCTCGCTGCCGGCGCCGGCGCCGAGGCCGAGCAGGCCGTCTATGCGGCGGCGGCTCTTGTTGGCCTCGGACATCGCCGCGAGGTAGGTTTCGTATGCGCCTACGACGCTCTCGGGAACGGGCATTAAGCGAAGGGGTTCTCGTCGGCGTAGGGCAGGCTCTTCGGCTGGTTGTAGGCGACGTCCTTAACGCCGAGCATCTTCATGACCTCGAAGAGGGCCTTGCCGTAGTGGCCGAAGGCCACGGCGCCGTGGTGCGGATAGCGCTTGGCGACGAGGACGTGGCGGTAGAAGCGGCCCATCTCATGGATGGCGAAAATGCCTATGCCGCCGAAGCTGCGGGTGGCCACGGGCAGGACCTCGCCCTCGGCGATGTAGCTGCGCAGGACGCCGTCGCTGTCGCACTGCAGGCGGTAGAAGGTAATGTCGCTCGCGGCGATGTCGCCCTCGAGGGTGCCGCGGGTGAAGTCGGGCTCGCTGCCGGCGGGCTCAAGCAGGCGGTGCTGGATGAGCTGGTACTTGACGGCGCGGCTGGCGCAGAGCTTGCAGCTCGGGGTGTTGCCGCAGTGGAAGCCCATGAAGGTGTCGGTCAGCTCGTAGGGGAACTTGCCCTTTATCTCGCTGTTGTAGAGGTCGGCGGGGACGGAGTTGTTGATGTCGAGCAGGGTGACGGTGTCGCCGCTGACGCACATGCCGATATACTCGCTGAGCGCGCCGTAGATGTCGACCTCGCAGCTGACGGGGATGCCGCGGCTGACGAGGCGGCTGTTCACGTAGCAGGGCTCGAAGCCGAACTCCTTCGGGAAGGCGGGCCAGCACTTGTCGGCGAAGGCGACGAACTTCCTCGCGCCCTTGTGCTGCTCGGCCCAGTCGAGCAGGGTGATCTCGAGCTGCGCCATGCGCTCGCTCATCTCGGGATAGTAGCAGCCCTCGCCCATCTCCCTGGCCATGTCCTCGCAGATGGCGGGGATGCGCTCGTCGCCGGCGTGGGCCTTGTAGGCCACGAGCAGGTCGAGCTCGCTGTTCTCCTCGACCTCGACGCCGAGCTCATAGAGGCCCTTGATGGGGGCGTTGCAGGCGAAGAAGTCCTGCGGGCGCGGGCCGAAGGTGATAATCTTCAGCTGGCTCAGGCCGATAAGGGTGCGGGCGATAGGCAGGAACTCGCCGACCATCCCGGCGATGTCCTCGGCGGTGCCGACGGGGTACTCGGGGATCCAGGCCTTGAGATGGCGCATCCCGAGGTTGT
>CALWYP010000068.1 GCA_944385795.1 uncultured Oscillospiraceae bacterium
GGTCCCGGAGGGCGAGCTGGCCCTGGGCTTCAACATGGTAGCTAACCTGGCCTTCGGGCACAGCGGCTCCGCCAACGCGACGGCGGAGGCCGACGGACTGGCCCAGGCGAACGTGGACATCTACGCCGTCACTATAAACAGCGAGGGCGTGATAGTCGACTGCAAGATAGACGCCATTCAGTGCAAGGTGAACTTTGACGCCGCCGGCCAGCTTATAACCCCGGTGGGCACTGAGTTCCTGAGCAAGATGGAGCTGAAGGACGACTACGCGATGCGCGCCGCGAGCGGCATCGGGGCCGAGTGGTTCGAGCAGGTGGAGGCCCTTGAGGCCTACTGCATAGGCAAGACCCCTGAGGAAGTGAAGAACATAGCGCTTGACGACGCTGGCAAGGCGACGGACGCGGACCTTATCGCGGGCATCACGATGCCTCTCGGCGACTTCATCGCGGGCGTTGTGGGCGCCTGTGAGAACGCGCGCGTGAACGGCGCTAAGGAAGGCGACACGCTGTACCTGCACTCTGTGAGCGCCATGAGCGATTCGAGCAAGGCCGCGAGCGCCGAGGGCGACGGCCTGGCGCAGTGCGACACGACGGCTGGCGCCTACACGGTAGCGGCGGACGGGACGATCACTGATATCGAGCTCGACTGCGTGCAGACGAAGATCAACATCAACGCCTCCGGCGAGATCACGAACGACCAGGAAGCCACGGCGGTAAAGACCAAGATGGAGCTGAAGGACGACTACAACATGCGTCCTGCGAGCCCGATCGGGGCCGAGTGGTTTGAGCAGTGCGACTTCTTTGAGGACTACTGCATAGGCAAGACCATAGCCGAAGTCGCGGCCACCGAGGTGAACCCGGACAACGGCCACGTCGCCGAGAGCGAGACCGACCTCGTCGCCGGCTGCACCATGAACATCAACGACTTCGTCGCCGTGCTCAATAAGGCCGCCTGATAAGCTATGCCCCTTAACCGCACGACCCTTCGCCGGGCGGCCGCGCTGCTCCTCGCCGCGCTGCTGCTCGCCCTGGCCGGCTGCTCCGCCTCCCCCGGGACGGCGGAGACGCCGGGAGGGGAGGATACGGGGCTCAACCGGTATTCGGCGCAGTTCCTGGAGCTCTTCGACACTGTCACCAGCGTTATAGGCTACGCGGAGAGCGAGGAGGAGTTCTCTGAGACCGTCTCCGCCTTCCGCGACGAGCTGCGCGAATACCACGAGCTCTACGATATCTATAACGACTACGAGGGCGTCAACAACATCAAGACCATCAACGACAACGCCGGGGGCGAGCCCGTCGAGGTGGACCAGCGCATAATAGACCTGCTGCTCTTCTGCCGCGATATGTATGAGAAGACCGGCGGCATGACGGACGTCATGCTGGGCAGCGTGCTGTCGATATGGCACGACGCGCGCGAGTTCTCCATAGACAACCCCGACCGGGCCTATGTGCCCGGACGGGAGGAGCTGGAGGAGGCCGCGGAGCACACGCTCTTCGACTCGCTGGTAATTGACGACGAGGCCAACACCGTGCAGATCACCGACGGCGCGGCCAGCCTGGACGTCGGCGCCGTGGCCAAGGGATACGCGACGCAGCGCGCCTGCGAGGGCCTGCCCGGCGGCATGCTGGTGAGCGTGGGCGGCAACGTCTATTCGACCGGGCCCAAGCCGGACGGCTCGGACTGGGTGATAGGCGTCCAGGACCCCGACGGCGGCGCGAGCGACTATGTCCAGCGCGTGAGCTTCGCGCGCAGCTGCATGGTCTCCAGCGGCGACTACCAGCGCTATTACTATGTTGACGGCGTCCGTTACCACCACATCATAGACCCCGGCACCCTTATGCCGCCGGACTACTGGCGGGCGGTGAGCGTCATTTACCCCGACTCCGGCGTGGCCGACGGGCTTTCAACGGCGCTCTTCTGCCTCAACCAGGAGGACGGACAGGCGCTGCTCGACGAGTTCGAGGGCGCCGTGGCGCTCTGGATAGCCCCCGGCGGCGAGCTCATCTACAGCGAGGGCTATGAGGAATACGTCTACGAAGAATAGAGCGGGCTTCGGCCCTCTCCCAGCTTCCGCTTAGTAATTTGAGAGGTGAAAACATGAAACAGCTGTTCAGCGGCGGCATCCACCCGGAAGGGTATAAGGAGCTGTCTCGCGGCGGCGCGCCGGTGCCTGTTCCGGCGCCCGAGACGGTCTGCATCCCCCTGCGCCAGCATATAGGCTCGTCCTGCGAGCCGCTGGTCAAGGTCGGGGACGCCGTGCTCATGGGCCAGAAAATAGGCGACGGCGAGGGGCGCTGCTCCCCCGTACACTCCTCCGTTTCCGGTACCGTCACCGCCATTGAGGAGCGCGAGATCCCCGGCGGCGACCGCGTGCAGTGCGTAATAATCAAGAACGACGGCAAGGACAGCCCCGCGCCCATGCAGGGCCACGCGAGCTGGCTGAGCCTCAGCGCCAAAGAGGTCGCCGCGATAGTGCGCGAGTGCGGCATCGTCGGCATGGGCGGCGCCGCCTTCCCGACCGACTCCAAGATAGCCTCCACCGCCGGCAAGACGGGCGACGTGCTCATTAACGCCTGCGAGTGCGAGCCGTACATCACCAGCGACGACACCGAGATGTGCTGCTACACCGCCGACGTCATAGGCGGCGCGAAGCTCCTGTGCAAGGTGCTCGGCGCGAAGAAGAGCATTATCGCCGTCGAGGACAACAAGCCCGAGGCGATAGAGGCCCTGAAGAAGGAGGCCGGCGGCGACGAGAGCGTTGAAATCCGCGTGCTGCCCACCCGCTATCCCCAGGGCGCGAAGAAGCAGCTCATACTCGCCGTGACGGGCCGCGAGGTCGCGCCCGGCGCGCGCAGCGGCGCGCTCTTCAACGTCACCACCACCGCCAGCGTCTACCGCGCGGTGATGAAGGGCCAGCCGATGATAGAGAAGATCGTCACCGTCACCGGCGACGGCGCCAACGAGCCGAAGAACATGCTCGTGCGCGTCGGCACCTCCTTCGCCCAGGTCATAGAGGCCGCGGGCGGCATCAAGGAGGAGACGAAGCAGGTCATCGCCGGCGGCCCCATGATGGGCAAGGGCGTCGGGAGCCTGGACGTGCCCGTCGTCAAGGGCACGAACGCCATCCTCTGCCTCACCAAGGAGTGCGACGCGGCGGCCGACCCGGTGTGCATACGCTGCGGCAAGTGCGTCGACGTCTGCCCGATGCAGCTCCAGCCGCTCTACCTCTACCGCTACGCCAAGGCCGGCGATAAGGAGATGCTGGGCGAGTACTATCTCAACGACTGCATGGAATGCGGCTGCTGCTCCTTTGTCTGCCCCGGCAGGCTCCCCCTGACGGCTACCTTTGTCGAGGCCAAGCATATGCTGAAGAAGGGAGGAAGATGAGCGTGAACTTCAACGTCACCGCAGCTCCCCATATCCGCGGGAACGACACTACGCGCAAGATAATGCTGGACGTGCTTATAGCGCTTGTCCCGGCCATGATAGCCGGAGTCGTTATCTTCGGCCTGCGCGCGCTGACCATGACCCTGGTCTCCGCCGCGGCCTGCGTGGTCTTCGAGGCGCTCTGCTGCCTCGTCATGCGCCATAAGATGACGGTAGACAACCTCTCCGCCGTCGTCACCGGCGTGCTGCTGGCCTTCTCCGTGCCGGCCAGCTGCCCGTATTGGACCCTCATCGTGGGCGACGCCTTCGCCATCATCGTGGTCAAGTGCCTCGCCGGCGGCCTGGGCCAGAACATCTTCAACCCCGCCCTGGGCGGCAGGGCCTTCATGATGCTCTTCTGGCCGGCCACCATCACCCGCTACACCACCGACGCCGTCTCCGCGCTTGAGCTTGGCGGCGTGGACTTCGTCGCCGGCAGTACCCCGCTCGCCGTCATGGCCCGCCCGGCCCTGCCCGAGGCCAGCCTGCTGGACATGTTCCTCGGCAAGGGCATAGGCGGCTGCATCGGCGAGGTCTGCACCCTCGCCCTGCTGATCGGCTTCGCCTGGCTGCTCTACCGCAAGGTCATCTCTTGGCGCATCCCCGTGGCCTACGTCGGCGCCGTCGCCGTGCTGACCCTGGTCTTCTATAAGACCGACAACGCCCTGCTCTGGATGCTCTACAACGTCATGGGCGGCGGCGTCATGCTCGGCGCTGTCTTCATGGCCACCGACTACGCCACCAGCCCGGCCCTGCCCAAGGCCCAGATAGTCTACGGCATAGGCTGCGGCGCGCTGACCGTGCTCTTCCGCAGCTTCGGCAACTTCCCGGAGGGCGTGACCTACGCCATCCTGATTATGAACGGCCTCGCCTGGGCGCTTGACAAGGCTCTGCCTGTACGGCGCTTCGGCGTCATGAAAGGAGGCGCCGGGAAATGACCGCTTCTCTTAAAAAGCTCCTTATCCCCGTCGCTGTAATAGTCGTCTTCGCGCTTGTGCTCTTCGCGGCCAGCGCCGGCCTGGCCGGCACCGCAGAGGCCAAGGAGGCCGAGCTGATCGACACGCTCATGGGCTACATGCTCCCCGGCGGCGGCGAGTACGAGGCCGAGGAGTACACCGGCTCCGACGCCAACATCCAGGGCGTCTGGCGCGGCGCCCAGGGCGTCGTGGTGGACACCACTATCGCCGGCTTCAACAACCCCATCCGCACCCTCGTGGGCGTCACGAACGACGGCGTGGTCTACAGCGTCTGCGTGCTTGAAAACCACAACACCTATGGCCTCGGCGGCGCGGCCAGCGGCGATTGGGACTTCCTCGTCTCCCTGACGGGCAGCGAGGGCGAGCTCAGCACGGCCGACATCGACGCCGTCACCGGCGCCACGATAACCTCCAGCGCCATCATGTCCGCCGTCAACTCCGCCGCCAAGTTCGTCGCCGCCAGCAACGCCCCGGCCGAGGGCGGGGCCCTGACCGGCACCGCGGACGGCTTCGCCGGCCCGATAACCGTCGAGGTCACCATGGACGGCGACGACATCACGGCCGTCACCGTCGTCTCCAACAGCGTGACCCCGTCCGTTGCGGGCGCGGCACTCGAGCAGATCCCGGCGGCCATAGCCGAGGCTGACAGCGCCGACGTCGATATCGTCGCGGGCGCCACCTATACCAGCAACGGCATCATCAACGCCGTCAAGAACGCGCTTGAGAGCGCCGGGAGCGCCGGCGGCTCCGGCGGCCTGACCGGCACCGCGGACGGCTTCGCCGGCCCGATAACCGTCGAGGTCACCATGGACGGCGACACCATCACCGGCGTCACCGTCACCTCCAACAGCGAGACCCCGGCCATCGCGGGCGCGGCCCTCGAGCAGATCCCGGCGGCGATAGTCGCGGCGAACAGCGCCGACGTCGATATCGTCGCGGGCGCGACCTTCACCAGCAACGGCATCATCAACGCCGTCAAAGACGCCATAGGCGCGTAAGGGGGGCTTGACATGAAGACTGTTTCTTTTAAGCTCAATACCGTACTCGCGGGCGTGGTCGGCATCGCCTGCCTCGCCGTAGTGCTGCTGCGCACCTTCGTGCCCACGGCCTACATCCCGCTTGTGGACGTCCCGAACCTCGCCGCGGTGTGCGCGGTAGCCCTGGTAGTGGACTGCTGGCTCGACTATAAGAAGCCGGCCGCGGCCCAGAACTGGCTCGCAGTTGCGCTGCTCGGCGCGCTCACCTTCGCCCTGCTGCCCTGGGCGGCCGGCCTGTGCGCCTGGGGCGAGGCGCTGCGCCTGGGCGTGGTGGGCGGCCTGCTCTTCACGCTGACCGCGTTCATGTTCGGCGGCATACGCCAGAAGCTCTTCTCCGGCCCCGCCGGCAAGGGCGTCATGGCCTTCATATCCCCCGCCGCGGCGGGCGCGGTGCTCTACCTCGCCTTCCAGGCCTTCGCGGATATCCTGCTCTAAACGCCACGATCCCCCGGACCTCTGGCCCGGGGGATTTTTGCGCCCTGCGGCCGCGGCGCGCGGGCCTATACGGCGTCCGGCGGGAAAGCGCGCCGCAGGCCTTGGCCGCGTACATGGAATAACAAAAAAGAATTCATAAAAAACACTTCAAATTTCGCACGAACTGTGTTAATATTGATACATACCAACCGGAAGGGGTGTATACCATGAAGTTTACGTTCACCGAAAAGAAAATGGACGTCTCCGAGGACCTCCGCGCCTACGCAGAGAAGAAAATCGGCAAGATCGACAAGTTCTTCAAAACGGACAGCGAGGCCTATGTGACCTTCTCCACGGAGCGCGGCAGGTTCCGCGCCGAGGTCACTATAAAGAACAACGGGATGTTCTACCGCGTGAGCGAGCTTACCGGCGACATGTACGCCTCCGTTGACTCGGCGGTTGCCAGCATCGAGAGGCAGATACGCAAAAACAAGACCCGCCTTGAGAAGCGGCTTCGTGCAGGTGCGATAGAGCGTGAGATCAAACCCTACCAGGTCGCCGGCGACGACACCGGCGAAGAAGAGTTCAAGGTCGTCCGCAACAAGAAGTTCTATATCGCCCCCATGTCTGTCGACGAGGCCATCCTCCAGATGAACCTCCTCGAGCACGAGTTCTTCGTATTCCGCAACGCCGACGAGCACGACGACTTCTCTGTCGTCTACCGCCGCAAGAACGGCGGCTACGGCCTTATCACGGACAACAAGGACTGAGAAGAAACTTAAAAAGCTCCCCTCGCGGGGAGCTTTTATTAACTCAAGTTTTTACCGGAGGTAAATTATGCAATGGATTGAGGCCGCATTCCGCGCCCCGCAGGGGAAACTCGACGAGCTCTGCGACGCCCTGACCGATCTGGGCGCGGAGGGGCTCGTGATAGAGGACGAGGCGGATTTCCGCCGCTTCCTCGAGGAAAACCGCCAGTATTGGGACTATGTCGACGAGGAGCTCGAGGGCAAATACGCCGGCGTCTCCCGCGTCAAGGCCTACGTCGCCGACGACGCGGCCGGCCGTGAGAGGCTCGCGCGCTGGACCGAGGCGCTGGGCATAGAGCCCGAGACGCGCGCGATGGCCGACGAGGATTGGGAAAACAACTGGAAGCAGTATTATAAGCCGATAGAGGTGGGCGGGCGCCTGCTCGTCCTGCCCGAGTGGGAGCCGGAGCCGGAGGGGAACAGCCGCCTGGTGCTCAAGCTCGACCCCGGCCTCGCCTTCGGCACGGGCGGCCACGCCACGACGCGCATGTGCCTTGAGTTCCTGGAGGGGCTGGCCGGGCCGGGCAAGAGGGCGCTCGACCTGGGCTGCGGCAGCGGCATACTCGGCATAGGCGCGCTGGTGCTGGGCTGCGAGAGCTGCACCGGCTGCGACATCGACCCGAAGAGCCCGGAGGCCGCGGCGGACAACGCCGCCCTCAACGGCATCGAGGCCGGGCGCTACCGCATGTACGCGGGGGACGTGCTCGCCGATAAGCGCCTGCGCGCGAAGCTCGGCACTGGATACGAGATTGTGCTCGCCAATATCGTCTCCGACGTCATCATCCCCCTCGCGCCGTACGCGCGCGAGTGCACGGCAAGCGGCGGGGCGTTTATAACGAGCGGCATTATTGACGGCCGCCAGGACGAGGTGCGCGCCGCGCTTGAGGCGGCCGGCTTCAGGGTGAAACGGCATTTGAACGAGGAAGGCTGGCACGCCTACCTCTGCGAATAAACGGCCGCGGCAAAGGAGGCGAGAGGATGGGACGTGCGGCGCGAGGTAGCTGGAAGAGCGCGGTAGAGTGGGTGAAGCGGCTGGATGCGGGGGCTGTGGAGCGGATAGAGATAGCGGGCGAGAGCATCGCCGTGGACGGGCGGCTCCGCGCCCAGCTTGCGGAGCAGCGGGACAGCCTGGTCCGGGAGATGGAGCGCTCCCCCGCCGCGCTGAGCGCGCCGTACTGGCTCTCCTTCGCCTCGCCGGAATTCCTCGCGGCCTTCATACGCTGCGGGCGCGGCGCGGTAAGGCTGGGGGAGTATTACGAAGAGCTTGTGGTCCCCGCTGACACCCGGACTCTGCAGCTGATGCGCCCTGGCGGGAAGGCGGCGGAGGTAAAGCTGCTGTGCGGGGGCGGGCGCTCCTGCACGGTGGGCGGGATAAGCCGGCTGATGAGCGCCGCTTTCGCCCATGAACTGAAGGCCGGGACGGTGGACGGGCTGCTGCCGCGGATGCCGGCGGAGAGTGGAAAGCTGTTCATGTCGGTGAAGCTGAACATGCCGGCGGGCTGGGACACAGGGCGGATGGAGCGGCTTAGGGACGAGGCGCTTTTGAAGCTGGCGATGGAGAAGGGGCTGGATTTCCGGCCCTTCAGCTTTGAGCCCCTGCTGTTCAGGGGCGAGAGCGCCGGCCCCGGGGTCCTGCCGTGGACTCCGGGGAAGCTGGGGCGGAGGCTGGTTCTGGAGCTGCTGGCCGGTGTGCGGACGGACGACGCGGCTGAGGCGGCCTACCGCTTTTCCAGGGTGATAGAGGGGCTGGGGGAAGGATCGTGGTCGGATACGGTAAGGCGGGGCGTGAGCAAGGAGAGCGTCGTGGCCTGGGTGTACGAGACGGCGGAGCGGCGGGACAGGTTTGCGGTGGGCGCACAGGCGCTGGACGCGGCGCTGGGCGAGGAGGAGTTTTTGAACAACCTCGCGGAGAGGACGATGAAGCTCCGGGACGCCGCATACGGCGGGGCGGCCTCAAGCAGCCTCGCCGGCGAGCTGCCCCTGCTGGCTTACACCGCCTACATAGCCGCCCAGACCCTCTCCCCCGGCGAGCCAGGAGTAAAATAAAAGAGCCCCGAGGGGCTCTTTTATTTATCTTATGAATTCACGGCTCAGCCAATAGAGCCGGACGCGCTGATCCTCTCGAGCTCCACGCCGCCGTAGCTGCCGCGGAAGAGCCAGACGACTTCGATCTGCGCCGGGGCGGAGACGCCCTCAATGGTGACGGAGCCGAGCGGGCTGCGCCCCTGTTCAGGGCCCTCGTAGTTGATTTCCTGCGTGTTGAAGAAGTGCTCTACGCCGTTCACGGAAACCCAGCCGGCGTTGGGCGCGCCGACGCTCTGGAGCCTATAGCTCTCCGCGCTGACCTCGACGGTCAGGGTGGAGCCGCTGAGCGTCCAATCGGCCACTATGTTCAGGGAAGTCCCGGTGTCGGAGCTGATAGAACCGCTGGCGCTGGCCGGCGGGGTAGGCGACGGGGATGGGGACGGGGTAGGCGACGGGGTCGGCGAAGGCGAGGACGGCGGCTCGGGTGTATCGGAAGGCCTATCCGCGGGCGTCCCGGTAGGCGGCGCGGCGCTCTCGGGCGCGCCGGTCGTAACTGTCCCGGCGTCGGGGCTCGCGCTGCCCGCCGTCTCGCCCCCGGCGGAGCAGGAGCGCAGGACGATTACCAGCGCGATAACTATGACAATGAGCATCAGCAGGGCGAATATGATCCCGGCCGGGCTGCTCTTCTTATTGTAATTTGCCATGATATTTCACCTCGACATTATCATAATCCATTTGACGCGCACTGTCCAGTAAAGTTCCCAAGGATTTTTTCGTAACTCACAGGGTCAGTGGCGGTTTCGGTGTTCACAAGCAGGACGCGGCTGCGGCCGTCAAGCCCCGCGGCGGCGCGCAGAGGCAAAAGTCCGTCCGAAAGCATTACGGCGCGCAGCAGCCCGTACCCGGCCGCGCCGGATTCCCCCGCCGTCACGCCCTCGCGCGCGAAGGCCCTTACCGCGTCCGCCGCCCATTCGTCCGGCAGCGCGGCGAAAAAGCGCGCGCGGCCGAGCAGCGAGCGGAGGCCCAGCAAGCAGGGCTCGCCGCAGGCAAGCCCGGCCATGATAGTGCGCAGCTCGCCCCCGACGGTGCGTATCTCCCCGGCCCCGGCGCTCAGGAGCAGGCAGGGCGCGGCCGCGGCTTCGGCCACAAGGAAGGTCATCTCCGCCTCCGGGTACAGCTCCGCGAGCGCGCCCACGGCGGCCCCGGCGAAGGAGCCGACGCCGGCCTGCAGGAACACATGCGTGGGCGGGGCCTCAAGCTGCTCCGCAAGCTCGGCGAACATGGCCGAGTAGCCGCGCATAATCTCAAGCGGGAGGGCCTCGTATCCCGGAAGGTCGGTGTCCTGAAGGAGTATCCCGCCGCGCCTGGCGGCCAGGTCCCGCGCGCGGCGCACGCACTCGTCATAGTTGGCGTCCTCTATCGTGACGGAGGCGCCCTCGGCGGCTATGGCCTCGTATCTCGCGGCGGCGCTGCCCTCGGGCATGAGCACGGCCGCCCCGCAGCCGAACAGCCGCGCCATGCGCGCGACGGCCTTGCCGTGATTGCCGTCCGTGGCCGTGTAAAAAACCGCCGGAGCGGAGCGGCACGCCGCGCCCCAGTCCGGCTCCCCGCCGCAGAGCGCGCAGGCCATCGCATATCCGGCGCCAAGCACCTTAAAGGCGCCGAAGCCGAAGCGCCGTCCCTCGTCCTTGACATACACCTCGCCGAGGCCCAGCTCAGCGACCGCGCCCGGCAGCCTTACGAGCGGCGTGGGGGGCGTAAAAGGGCGCGCCCCGCCAGAACCTGAGCGCCGCGCGCGCGCTGGCGGCGCCCGCCGGAGTATAGGCCGGCTGCTTCAGCTTATTTTCTATCCAGCGTACATATCCCATGCGGCCTTCCAAAAGTTTTTGCACATTATAACATATTTCGTTGGAAAATAAAAGAGCCCCGCGGGGCTCTTTTATTTTACTCCTGGGAGAGGGTCTGGGCGGCTATGTAGGCGGTGTAAGCCAGCAGGGGCAGCTCGCCGGCGAGGCTGCTTGAGGCCGCCCCGCCGTATGCGGCGTCTCGGAGCCTCATCGTCCTCTCCGCCAGGTTGTTCAAAAACTCCTCCTCGCCCAGCGCCGCGTCCAGCGCCTGTGCGCCCACCGCAAACCTGTCCCGCCGCTCCGCCGTCTCGTACACCCAGGCCACGACGCTCTCCTTGCTC
>CALWYP010000069.1 GCA_944385795.1 uncultured Oscillospiraceae bacterium
TAGTAGACCGGCTCGGAGATAAGCGCGAAGAGCGCCAGCCGGCCCATGTAGCGCGGCATGCTGCGCGTCCTCGCGCAGCCCTCGGCGAGCATGAAGGCGAAAAGCGGGAAGGCCGCGCGGCCCAGGCCGTTCAGCGCCAGCAATATCCCGTAGCTGAGGTTCAGGGCCCAGGCGCTGTCCAAGCCGGCGCCGGGAAGCATGGCGATAAGCCCGGCCTGGCCTACTATCGTGGCGAAATGGTCCAGGGTCATCAGCGCTATGGCCGTTATTTTAAGCGCAAAGGAACTCATGGGCTCACCTCCGCGCTAATTATAGCACGCCCCGCGCGCGTTGGCTACATGCGCTTGCAGACTTTGGCGCGCTGTGTTAGAATAGTAAAAATTATTTCGCCATAAGCGGGAGAGATGCTTTAATGAAAATACAGGAATCCGCTGAGAACTATCTGGAGACAATACTTGTCCTCCACAAACGCAAGGGCGTCGTGCGTTCCATCGACATAGCGAACGAGCTCAATTTTTCCAAGCCCAGCGTAAGCGTGGCCATGAAAAACCTGCGCCTGAACGGCTGTATCCAGGTCGGAGAAGACGGGAGCATCGAGCTGCTGGACAAGGGACGCGAGATTGCGGAAAAAATATATGAGCGGCACACGCTCCTGTCCGGCTGGCTGACCGGCATGGGCGTATCGCCCGAAGTCGCCGCCGAAGACGCCTGCCGCATAGAACACGTCATTTCCAACGAGACATTCGACGCGCTCAAGCGCCACGTCCGCGTAATGTCTGAGGCGCTAAAAAACGCCAAATAAGAGGAGGCCCGGCATGGTTTTAGATATCGTCATAGCAATACTGCTTTTTGTCGCCGGGGCGCTGCTCTATACCTTCGGCATACTGCGGGTGCTGCTGATCCTTTTCTGCGGCGTGCCTCTCACCAGGAAGCTCAAGGGGCTCTATAACGGCAAAGTCGCTTCGGGCGCGATATATTTGAAGTTCGCGTATACAGCCGCCCTATGGCTTGTCCTTACCGCGGCCGCGACGGTTATCGTCGTATCCTGGGGCGGGGATTACGGCCTGTTCGGATATCTCGGCGGCATACTCCTGACACTCGCCACCACAATAGGCCGCCTTGGCGTGAACGAGCGCAACGCGCTCAGTTATCTGGGCGCCTACGCGCGGTACATAGATAAGGACCTGCGTCGCGCGCTCGTTGAGCGTGTACAGGGCGGCAAGCTCGATATGAAGGTTTACCTTTAAATTAACCAGGCCTCCGCGGCCAAGCGCGGAGGCCTGATTTATGCCTTCGACGGCCTCTTTTCAGGGATTTGGGGACATTATGGCGAGGTTTTTCGCTATGCGGCTGTCGCCGGGCGCGAGCTCGTGCGCCTTGCGCGCCGCCGCCGCTGCTTCCTCCTTCCTGCCGGTGTACCAGAGCCCGAGGCTCAGCAGGTCCCATGGCAGGCTCCCCCAGCTTGAAGCGTCGGTCACATAGGTCCGCGGCCTCTCGGTTATTTTAAGCGCCTCGCGGGTCATAAGCACGACGCCGTCCCAGTTTTCTTCGCCATAAAACAGCTGGGCGAGCTCGAGGTAAGGCTCGCGCAGGTGAGGCGCCTCCCCCACGGCCCGGTAGAGCCAGCGCCTGGCCTCGGCCCTGTCGCCCAGCTTGACATAGCAGCGTGAGATATAACGCATCGACGCGCAGCGCTCGTCGGCCCAGGTCGCGCGCGGAAGGGTAAGATGGCGTTTGAGCGTTATAATAGCGTCCTGCCAGCGGCCATGAAAATAATACTCCCTGCCCAGGTAGTGCATGTTTCTGTCGTCCTCCGGGTCCTCCGCGACTGACATCTCCAGCAGGGGCAGGTATTGGGCGCGGGACTTCGTATCATCCGCCCTGTGGTCAAGCTGCATCCCTTCGACATAGGCCTTCGCTCCCTCCTTCCCCTCGCCTACCCAGGCCAGAACCTCGTGGACCGGGTGCGTCCACCTGTAGCCGAAACGCGAGTGGGCTTTCTCAGTCCAGAAAACGCTGCCCTCGCTGCCATCCGGGTTGAAATTCCAGGTATACCTGTACGCCGCGCGCGTAACGTCCGGCTTCCACGCCGCCTCCAGCAGCGCGCGCCAGCCCGGGTGCAGCAGTTCGTCCAGATCCGTGCATATGCAGATATCCGCGTCTTCCGGCACCATCTCCAGCGAGCGGTTGCGCGCCGTGTCAAAGCGCCACGGCTTTATGACCTCGCGCTCGACTTCCGCGCCAAGCGAAAGCAGCTTTTCCACCGTGTCGTCGTCAGATCCCGTGTCCAGCACATAGACGCCGTCCGCCTCCTTCATGGAGGCCATCCACCTCTCGGCGAATTGGCTCTCGTTCTTACATATGGCATAGACGCAAACCTTCATTTTTACCTCCCGCGCTTATTCTGGATATGTACCGCAGGCCGGCTGCGCGCCGAAAAAAGGGGACGGCGTGGCCGTCCCCTCGCCGTCAGGTCGCAAGCAGGCCCGCGGTTCTCATGTTTGCAAGCAGCTGGTTGAACTGCTGGACTATATCTGTAGTGCTGGTAGCGTCGTTCACGGCGGCAGCTGGGGTTATCGTGGCGCTGGGCCCGGTCGGGCCGGTTTCGCCCGTGGGGCCGGTTGGCCCTATTTCACCGGTAGGCCCGGTGGGGCCTTCAACGCCCTGGGCTCCCGCCGCCCCGGTCGGGCCAGTGGGGCCGGTTTCGCCCGTAGCGCCCGTCGGCCCGGTGCCGGAGGGGCCGGTCGGCCCGGTCGGGCCCGTGGGGCCGGTCTCACCCGTAGCGCCCGTCGGCCCGGTGCCGGAGGGGCCGGTCGGCCCGGTCGGGCCAGTTGGGCCGGTTTCGCCTGTGGCGCCCGTCGGCCCGGCGCCGGAGGGGCCGGTCGGCCCGGTCGGGCCAGTGGGGCCGGCGTCTCCCGCGGCGCCTGTCGCCCCGGTTGGGCCCGTTGGGCCGGTAACGCCCGTCGCGCCCGTCGGGCCGGTGACGGTTACCAGGCTGTAATCTGCGCTTGTACCCGGCGTGCCGCTCGGGTCGTTAATATCCGCTACATAGAGCCCTCCGTCATAGAACACGAAGTCGCCCTTGCGGTAGCGCCCAGCCGCCGAGAAGGGCTGTACGGTTTCCAGGCCCTCGCCCATCGGCCCGGTCGGGCCTGTCGGGCCCGTGGGGCCCGTGGGGCCGGTCGCCCCGGTTGGGCCGGTCGGGCCGGTAGCGCCCGGGTAAACCGGGCCCGGGAATGGCGGGAAAGGCGGCCTCGGCCTGCAGGGCGCGCAGGGGTTATCCCAGCATTTTATCCTGTTCATGCGGCAGTCGCATTCACAGTTGTTTACGCTCTCGTCGATGCCGCTTCCGGACTCCGCGGCCGTGTTTTCGCCGCAGGCGCCTGTGCCCGTGCAGCGGCACGGGTTATTGCATTTCGACATTTGCTTACTCCCTTCGCCATGGTATGAAGAGCCGCGGGCGATACCCGCGTCGGTTCATTGTATGCCGCCGGAAGGGATTTGACATTAAAAAAGCCGCCCGACGGGCGGCTTTATTTCCTGATTATAACGCTTCCATGCATGTCGCCCACAGGGGCCGGCAGGATGCCGCGGCTTTCGCAGAATTCGCGCACAGCGCGCCCCGCCCCGGGGTACTGCCTGCCTATGGCGTCGTGTACCATGATCGCCCCGCCCCGGCTGAGCCTGTCGTAGAAGAGGGGCAGGGCCGCGGCGGTGGGCGCGTAGAGGTCGGCGTCGACAGATACGAAGGCGAAGCTGAGCCCTTCGCAGCCATGGAAGGTATCCGGGAACCAGCCTATGTGGAAAACAGCCCGCTCTGGCCGCGGGAGCGCGGCGGAAACCACGGCTGCGGAAGAAGCGGCGAAATCGCCGCTCTTGGCGGCGGATAGCCCCTCGCTGCGCTCGACGGCCAGGTCGCGCCCGTCAAAACCGCTGAAGGTGTCGAATAGGTGAAGTTCCCTGTCCGGGAATGCGGCGTTGATCTGCGACGCAAATTCGCCCCTATATACGCCGAGCTCGGCGCAGCAGCCGGGCACCTTGAGCCCGTTGATTTGCTCGGCCAGAAGGCGCATGACGGCGAGCCGCGGGTCAAAGGTTTTGAGCGCGGCGGCGGTGAAAACCTCGCCGGTATAGCCCAGGGCCTCCAGCTGGCCGCGCATTTCCCCGCCGCGCCTCTCGTCCAGCACGCAGATGCAGCAGGCCTCCGGGGCGAGGCGCACGGCCTCGTCCGGGGACACGACAGGCACTCCGGAGATCTCGCCGCGCTTATCCGGGTCGTTGTCGGCGAAGCATGCCGGCTCATAGCCATAGAGGAGCCGAAGCACGGCTTCCCCAGCCTGGCCGGCGCCAAAAAGCATGATTTTCTTCATAGCCGGCTCACTGCCCCTCGCCTGTCCCGCCGCTTATCATCTCGATAAACCGGGTTTCGTCAATTATATTTATGCCCAGCGCCTGCGCCTTGGAGAGCTTGCTTCCCGCCGCCTCGCCGGCCAGGACATAGGAGGTCTTTTTAGAAACGCTGCCGCTCACCTTTCCGCCGAAGGACTCAATTATTTCCGCGGCCTCGTCGCGGGTATAGGTCGGGAGCGTGCCGGTGAGGACGAAGGTAAGCCCGGCGAAGCGCCTGTCCTTCACGCTTTCGCCGCTCTCGAAGCTCACGCCGGCCTCGCGCAGAAGCCGTATCTGGTGCTGGGACTGCTCATTATCGAACCACTCGCGTATGCTTTTGGCCGTTATCCCGCCTATGTCCGGGATATCCTGCAGTTCCTCCTCGCTCGCAGCCATCAGCGCGTCGAGCGTACCGAAATGCGAGGCGAGCACCTTACCCGCCTTAGAACCCACCTGGCGTATGCCAAAGGCGCACAGGAGCCGCGCCAGGCCGGCAGTTTTGCTCTTTTCAATGGCATTTATGAGGTTTTGGGCAGACTTTTCGCCCATCCTGTCCAATTTGGCTATGTCGTCCGCCTTCAAGTAGTAAATCCCGGCAGGCGTAGAGAGCAGCCCCGCGGCTATGAGGTTCGCCGCTACTGACTCGCCCAGGCCCTCTATGTCCATAGCCTCGCGGGAAGCGAAGTGGACTATGTTGCGCAGCCTCTGCGCCGGGCACTCCGCGCCGGTGCAGCGCATGGCGGCGCCGTCCTCGTCGCGCGCTATCGGCGCGCCGCACTCGGGGCACCTTTCAGGCAGGCGGTAGGGCCGGGCGTCGGGCGGGCGCTTCGCCGCGACGACTGACAGCACTTCCGGGATAATCTCCCCGGCCTTGCGCACGAGCACAGTGTCGCCAATGCGCACGTCGAGCTTGTCAATGAAGTCCTGGTTGTGCAGGGTGGCGTTCGTGACCGTGGTACCGGCGAGACGCACCGGTTCTATAACGGCCTTTGGAGTCAGCACGCCCGTGCGGCCGACCTGGCAGACGATGTCTTTAACCACGCTCTCCTTGACCTCGGGCGGGTACTTATACGCCGCGGCCCAGCGCGGGGCCTTGGCCGTCGAGCCAAGTACGGCGCGCTGCTCGAGAGAATTAACCTTCACAACCGCCCCGTCGATGTCATACGGGAACCGGTCGCGGTGCTCCCCAATATCGTTTATAAGCTCGCAGCAGGCGTCGATAGTCCCGCAGATCGTGTGCGGGACCACATAGAAGCCGTAACTCTCAAGCGCGTCAAGGCTCTCCCCGTGCGTTGAAAAACTGACGCCCTCGGCGAGCTGGACGTTGAAAACGCAGATATCCAGCTTGCGCGCGGCGGCGACCTTCGGATCCTGCTGGCGCATACTGCCGGCCGCCGCGTTCCTCGGATTGGCGAGCAGGGCGTCCCCCCTCTCCTCCCGCGCCGCGTTGAGCTCGGCGAAGACCTCGCGCGACATATACACCTCGCCGCGGACAATAAGCCGCGGCGGCGCGTTTTTCAGCCGCTTTGGGAGGTTCCTGACGGTCTTCAGGTTCTCCGTTACATCCTCGCCGGTTACGCCGTCCCCGCGCGTGGCCCCGCGCACGAAGACTCCGTTTTCATACTCCAGGGACATGGAAAGCCCGTCGATTTTTGGCTCGACGCTGTATTCCCTCCCCGCGAGGGCAGCGCTCACGCGCTCGTCGAAGGCGCGGAGCTCGTCAAAGGAAAACACGTCGTTGAGGCTCTCGAGCGGCACGGCGTGCGTTACGGGCGCGAAAGAGCTCTTGACGGTGCCGCCGACGTGCTGGGTGGGCGAATTGGGGTCGTAGTACTCCGGATGTGCGGCCTCCAGCTCCTCAAGCCTGCGCAGCAGGGCGTCGTACTCAAAGTCGGAAATCACCGGCGCGTCCTCGTCGTAATAGCGGCGGTTGTGCTCCTCGATTTCGGCGCGGAGGGCCTCTATCTCGCGTTTAATCTCGTCCATGGCTTTACTCCTGATTCCAATTCAAATATGTGTCAGGTACGTCGCCGAGTATAACCGTCTCGGCGATGAGGATTTCGCTCACGACCTGTGTGGAGACGGTCCTCCAGGGCATAATGACGTCTATGTCTATAACTACGTCCAGCTTTATCTGATGCTTGGTCTGGTTGATGCCCGCGTCCGTGAGCTCGTTTTTAAAGTCGACGTGCGAGCTTGAGAGCATCGTTATATCCACGGGTATCTCCGGCCCCTTGCCCAAAAGGAGGCTGGAGCCAAGTATGTTGCCTATGGGTATGGCCAGAGAGAGCTGGCCGCCATCCGCGGCGTGGACAATGTCGCTCAGGAGCTCGCTGCTCATGGCGTTTATCCGCGCCATATTCGCCCTCACGGCCGTTACGCGCCCGTCCGGCGCGTAGTCTAGGTCTACAAAGTAATCGTAGCCGTAGTCCTCCGCGCCCAGCTTCCTGGCCACGGTGTCGTTTATGCACAGGGTCATCAAATCCGTCGCATCCGAGAGCACCATCTGGCAGGAGAGCTCGCGCAGGTACATAACGCTCTTAACGGCCACGAAGCCGAACGCCGCCAACAGGGCGGCGAGCAGCAGGCAGAGCTTTTTCCTGCGCCCCATGCGCGGCAGATGTACGTCCAGATACAGCCTGCGTCCGGGCATAATACCACCCCGGAGGGAGTATATGCCTCTTATTTGTCCAACATTTCGGAAATTGCGTTCATCACGCCGAGCTTGCCGCTCTCATATGTGAGCCCGCCCTGCAGGAAGGCAAAGTACGGCTCGCGCATGGGCCCGTCGCAGGAGAGCTCAATGGAGCTGCCCTGCACAAAGGCGCCGGCGGCCATAATCACCTCGTCCTCGTAGCCCGGCATAGCCCAGGGCTCGGGGGTCACATAGCTGTCCACAGGGGAGCCGGACTGTATCCCCTTGCAAAAGCGCTTTAAGTTCTCCGGCGTCTCCAGCGTAATCGTCTGAATGATGTCGCTCCGCCTCTCAAACGGGCCAGGCTCGGTCTTATAGCCGAGCTTTTGGAGCATAGCGGCGCAGAGCGCGGCGGTCTTCAAGGCCTGCGCCGTGGTGTGCGGCGCCATAAAGAGGCCCTGGAACAGCGCGCGGTTGTTGCCCAGCGTGCAGCCGCACTCGCCGCCAATGCCGGGCACGGTGAGGCGGAAGGCCGCCCTCTCCACCAGCTCAGCCCGGCCGGCTATGTATCCGCCGGTGGGCGCGAGGCCGCCGCCAGGGTTCTTTATCAGCGAGCCGGCTATTAGATCCGCGCCGGCCATCGTGGGTTCCACAGTATCTGTGAATTCCCCGTAGCAGTTGTCCACGACGCAGGCGGAGCCGGGCGAAACCGACTTCACCGCGCGTACAATTTCGCCTATCTCCCCGACGGTCAGGGCGCGGCGCGCGTCGTAACCGCGCGAGCGCTGTATGAGCACGGCGTCCGGCTTGGCCTCGGCGCAGGCGCGGCGGATCCCCTCGTAGTCAGGCCCGCCGTCAAGGGTATCGACCTGGGCGTATTTCACTCCGTAAAAGGCCAGGGAGCCGTGGGCCCCGCCGCTGATGCCGATGGCGGTGCGCAGGGTGTCGTAAGGCGCGCCCATGACGCTCATGAGGGTGGCGCCGGGGCCCAGCGCCGCAAAAAGCGCGCTCGCTATGGCGTGCGTGCCGTTGACGAAGTTAATCCTTACAAGGGCGCTCTCCGCGCCGAAGACGCGGGCCCAGACCTTATCCAGAGTCTCCCGGCCCAGGTCGTCATAGCCGTAGCCGGTGGTGCCGGCAAAGCAGCTCTCGCTGACCTTAAACTCCTGGAAAGCCTCCATTACGCGCTCTGTACATTCGGCGCTTACGGCGTCTATCTCGGCGAAACGCCAGGCGAGCTCCTGCTCGCACTCACGGCACAGCGCGCGCACGGACTGCGGTATCTCACTTTGTTTCATTTCCCTCAAACTCCATTACTATTTTTCTGAAAGTGTCGCCGCGTTCGGCAAAGTTTTTAAAGCGGTCGAAGCTGGAACAGGCCGGGCTGAGCAGCACCACGTCCCCCGGCACGGAGTGTTCGCGCGCGGCGTCAACCGCGGCGCGCAGGTCGGGGACTATGCTGATCGGCAGGCGCGAGGGGTCGTAAAATACGCTCCTTTTAACCGCGGCCGCTATCTGCTCGGCTGTGTCGCCCGTCAAATAGAGGGCCTTGACGCGCTCGGCTATCTCGTCGGCCAGGGCGTCGAAGGAGACGTGCTTGTCATGGCCTCCCGCTATGAGCACGGGCTTCACGCGCATGGCGCGCAGCCCGGCAATGGTCCGCGTCGGGCTGGTGGCAATGGAGTCGTTAATATACGACACCCCGTCGAGCTTCCTTATCAGCTCAAGGCGGTGGCGCACGCCGCCGTATTTGCGGGCCACGGCCCTGCACATCTCCGGCGAGACGACGCCGTCCACAGCGGCGAAGGCCGCCATGTAATTCTCCACATTGTGCTCGCCGGGCAGCAATATTTCGCTCTCGGGTATAATGGGCTCCACGGCGTAATTGCGGGAATAGTATATCATGCCGTCGCGGCAGAAAACTCCGTCCCTGACCGTCTCCCGGTGGGAAAAACGCAGCACACGGCTCCCCGCTTCCTCGCCGAAGCGCGCGGTTATGCCGTTGTCGGCGTTGACGACCAGCACGTCCCCGGGGCCTTGGTGGAGGTAAATATTGCGCTTGGCGTCGATGTAATCCTCGTAAGTAGGATGCTTATCCA
This sequence comes from uncultured Oscillospiraceae bacterium, assembly GCA_944385795.1. GTDB lineage: Bacteria > Bacillota > Clostridia > Oscillospirales > Oscillospiraceae > Scatomorpha. The sequence continues at coordinate 9,124 of CALWYP010000069.1, forward strand.
GGTGGTTCGGCGATACGTTGGTAATCACGGCTACGTCCGGCCTTATGTCTATGCTGTGAAGCTGGAAGCTGGAGAGCTCGAGCACCGCTATGTCGTCGGGGCGCATATCCGGTATCTCGCACAGCAGTGGCTTGCCAATATTGCCGCCCAGGTGTACGCGCCGCCCGGCGGCCTTCAGCAGCTCGGCGATAATCGAGCTGGTTGTGGTCTTGCCGTCGGAGCCCGTGACGCCTATCGTCCTGCAGGGGCAGAGTTTGAAAAATGCCTCCATCTCGCTGGTGATCTGCGCGCCGTGCGCCTTGGCCTCGGCAAGTCGCAGGTCTATGGGCAGCAGGCCGGGCGTGCGGAAAATTACGTCGAAGCCGTTCAGCCCGTCAAGATAGCCCGCGCCGAGGCGCACTTCGGCGCCGCGGGTGGAGAGTATCTCCGCCTCGTCCTCCATGCTAGCCGGATCGCGCATATCGCAGACGGTGATGGGAAGCCCGTTATCCAAAAGCAGGTCTATGAGCGGCGTATTGCTCACGCCTATGCCGAGCACGGCCACGCGCTTTCCGCGCAGCGAATCCACATATTCCTGAAGAGTCATTCAATCGCTCCTCCTTACTGTCTTAACTGATTGATTATATCCCCTTCCGGCCGTAAATACAATATTAACTTGACGCGCGGCGGCAATAAGGGTAAAATGTCTCCACGAGCGGGCCGGACGGCCGCGGACACAAGGCGAAAGCCTGTGGATGAGGAAAGTCCGGGCTCCATAGGGCAAGGATAACGGGTAACGCCCGCCAGGGGTAACCCTCGGACAAGTGCAACAGAGATATACCGCCGGTACGGGCGCTTTTGCGCCTGCCTGCCGGTAAGGGTGGAAAGGCGAGGTAAGAGCTCACCCATCGCCTGGAGACAGGTCGATGCTGTAAACTCTATCCGGAGCAACACCGCGGAGGGACATGCAGGCCGGCCCGGCCGTCCCAGGGAGGTGGCTTGAGCCATACGGCAACGTATGGCCTAGATAGATGGCCGTCGATTACAGAACCCGGCTTACAGGCCCGCTCATTTCGTCAAAAAGGACCAGTGTACGCACTGGTCCTTTTTAACGGGCCCGCCCGGCGCTGCGCGCCAGGGGCTGGCTGAATTGGGTTTTCGTGGTTGTTGACATATGTAAACGAACGTGCTATAATTCGGGCAACATCTTTTGGAGGCTTTTCATGCGTTCGCTTGTGCGAAAATACACCCTGCCGGGGCTGATCATCTGCGTACTGGGGCTTTCCGCGCTCTGGGCGCTTTACGCCTTTTGGCTTTCAGGCACTTCCAACGGCTTTGCGCCCTGCCTGGCGGCTTTGATAAGCGTGCTCCTATTCGCTCTTGTCTGCCTGCGCTTTGTGCCGGGCTGGATGCGGTTCTGGTCTCCCGGGAAATACCGCGCGGCCCAGCCTGAGCTTGCGGAGCCGGAGCGGGTCAGGCTTGGCATCTTCCTGGCGCTGCTGCTCTACTGCTTTGCCGTACACGCGGCGGTATACCTGCTCTACCTCGCCGCCGGGCGCGGCGCTTCGCTTTCATCTTACCTTGAGTTCACCAAGTGCCTGGACAGCGGGCACTATATAGATATCGCCCGGGACTGGTACTTATCCGGCGGGGATTACGACCGTGTCGTACAGCTTGTCTTCCTGCCCGGCTATCCCCTGGCCATACGCCTCGCGCATCTGGCCGTGCCGAACTGGCCGCTCGCCGGTATCCTGGTTTCCTCGCTGTGCTTTTCCGGCTCCGGCTGCGTTATCTACTCGCTTTTGAGGCTCGACTACGGCCACGGCGCCTCGATACGGACATTGAAGTACCTCTGCGCCATACCCGGGACGTTTTTCTTCGTATACCCCATGAGCGAGAGCCTGTTCCTGCTGCTGAGCGCCGGCTGCGTGTACCTGGCGCGGCGGCGCAGGTACGGCCCCGGCTGCCTGCTCGGCATGTACGCCGCCTTTACGCGCTCGCTGGGGCTCATGCTCTTCGTGCCCGTGTGCATGGAGCTTATACACGAGCAGGTAAACGCCCCGCGCGGGGAAAGGCGTCCGGCGAGGTTTTTGTGGCTGCTGCTAATACCTGCCGGTTTCGGCGCCTACCTCCTGATAAACTATCAGGTTTCAGGCAACCCGTTCCAGTATATGATATACCAGAGCGAGCATTGGGGCCAGCGTTTCGGGCTCTTCTTCAACACCGCGGCATATCAGGCCAGGCTCGCCGCCGAGTGCGCCTCCAGCGGCAACGCCGTAAACCTGTTTGGCCTCTGGCTGCCGAACCTTATTTTCACCTTCAGCGCGCTTGCGGCGATGGTTTACGCCGCGCCGAAAATGCGGCCGAGCTACGCGGCCTGGTTCATAGCTTATTATTTTGTGGCCATGGGCGCGACATGGCTGCTGAGCGCGCCGCGTTACCTCATAAGCCTTATACCGTTCACCCTCTCAGTCTCGCTCTTGGCGAAGGGCCCGCGGCGGGACGCGGCCCTGACTGCCCTGTGTATAGCGGGTTCTATACTCTACGCCTGGGCCTTCGTACTGCGCTGGCAGGTCTGGTAACAAAGCGGCTGGCGGATCAGGTCCGAACGCAAAATCCAAATCTGTTTTTCCGGCGGCGTGTACGTCGGGAAAAACGCCGAGCCCTCTTATACAGGCAGGGCTCCCGGACAACAGTCCGGGAGCCCTGTTATTCATGTCAGACCCGATCTTCGCGGGCCTTGTGGCCGATCTCCCAGCCGCGCCTGAAGGCGGCCTCGTTGAGCGGGTTGAGCTCGGGGCGCTTGGCGCCGAGCTTCTTAAAGGCGGTCTGAAGCACGTTTTCGGCGGGCAGGATCTCGGTGTAGCCGATTATCGCGCCGACGATGACGAGGTTCAGCACCTTCGGGTTGCCGAGCTCGATGGCGATAGAGCCGGCGTCGACCTTAACGACGTGGACGTCGCTGCGCTCGGGCTCTATTGTGACGACGGAGCTGTTGGTGAATATGGTGCCGCCGGGGACGACGGCGTCCTTGAACTTCGCCATGCTCGGGTCGTTAAGGCAGACTACATAGTCGGCCTGGTTCACCTTGGGCGCTCCGACGGGGTCGTCGGAAATGACGACATAGCAGTTGGCGGTGCCGCCGCGCATCTCCGCGCCGTAGCTCGGGAAATAGGTGACGTACTTATCGGTAGTCTCACAGGCGGTATAGCTCAAAAGCTGGCCCGCAACCATGACGCCCTGGCCGCCGAAGCCGGCGATGATGAAAGATTTCTCCATAGTTCCGGCCTCCTTCTTATTTCGCGCGGAATTCCCCGAGTGGGAACTCCTTGAGGATGACGTTGTGGACGTGGTCGAGGCTCTGCATCGGGGTCATGCCCCAGTTGGTCGGGCAGTTGGAAACAAACTCGACAAAGCTGAAGCCCTTGCCCTCGAGCTGATACTGGAAGGCCTTCTTGACGGCGGCCTTCGCCTTCTTGGCGTTAGGCACGTCGGCGGCTGTGACGCGGGCGATATAGGCCGGGGCGTCAAGCTGATTGAGCAGCTCGCACATGTGCATGGGCGCGCCGTGCTCTTTTTCATTCCTGCCGTAGGGTGTGGTGGTAGTCTTCGCGCCGAGCAGCGTGGTCGGGGCCATCTGGCCGCCGGTCATGCCGTAAATGCCGTTGTTGACGAAGATTACCGTGAAGTTCTCGCCGCGGTTGGCGGCGGACATGGTCTCGGCGAGGCCGATGGCGGCGAGGTCGCCATCGCCCTGGTAGGTGAACACGAGCGTCTCGGGGCTGCAGCGCTTGAAGGAGCTGGCTATGGCGCAGGCGCGGCCGTGCGGGGCGGCGACGGTATCCATATCAAAGTAGGTGACGGCGAGGCCGCAGCAGCCGACGCCCTGGACATAACAGGCGTTGTCGAGCTGGCCGAGCTCGTCGAGGGCTTCGCAGACTATCTTGCAGACGCTGGAGTGCATGCAGCCGGGGCAGAAGCCGGTGACGGCGCCCTCAAATATGCCCGCAGGGCGGGAATAGACTTTTTCCATCATTTTATGCTCACCCTCCTTACTTCATCAGGCCGCGAGCGGCGTCCAGGATTGCGGCGCGGTCAAGTATCTCGCCGCCGGAAGAAAGGGCGGTGACTACCTTAGTCCTGCCGTGCACTACGTTCTCCACGTCCACGGCGAACTGGGCGGGGATGCTCATTTCGGCGCAGACAATGCCGCGCAGCTTCTCAAGCGGGAGCTTCTCATACGCTATATCCGGGAAGGGGTAGACCTTCTTGGGGCGGATAAGGCCCGCCTTTATGCCCTCTTCACGCAGTATCTTCACGGCGCTCTTGCCGATACGACCGGAAATACCGTAGGCGGAAATTATAACCTCCGCGTCCTCGGTCATATAGTCCTCGTACTCGACCTCGGTGGTCTTCCAGGTCTCGTAGAGGTCGGCGTCGCGCTGGTTCATCTGGCTCTGGCTTATGCGGGTGTCAAGGCCGGGTCCGCACATGACCTTGTGCTGGGGCCCGCCGTGCTTGCCGCGGGCGGCCCAGGTCTTGGTGGCGCGGATGGCGGCGACCTGCTCTTCCGTGAGCGGCTCGGGCAGCTCGACAGGCTCCATCATGGTGCCGGTGAAGCCGTCCATAAGCAGCAGCACGGGCTTGGAGTATTTGTCGGCGAGCTCAAAGGCCTCCCAGGTCATGTCAACGGCCTCCTGAAGCGTGGAGGGGCTGAGCACGAGCATACGGAAACCGCCGTTGCCGCTGGCCTTAGTGGCCTGGTTATAGTCCTGCTGGGCCGGCTGGATAGTGCCTATGCCGGGGCCGCCGCGCTGGAAGTTGGCGATGACTACGGGGAGGTTCGCGCCGGCCATCCAGCTTATAGCCTCGCTCTTGAGGGATATGCCGCAGCTCGAAGAGCTGGTCATGCTCCTTACGCCTGCGGCGGCGGCGCCGTAGGCCATGTTGGAGCTGGCGACCTCGCTCTCGCCCTGGATGAACACGCCGTTCACGCTAGGCATACGGCGGGCGAAATACTCGGGCACGTCGTTCTGCGGGGTTATGGGGTAGCCGGCGAAAAAGCGGCAGCCCGCGCGCACGGCCGTCTCGGCGACGGCCTCGCAGCCCTTCATGAATATCTTTTCACCCATGTCAGTTCGCCTCCCTGTAAACAGTGATAGCCGCGTCGGGGCATATTGTCGCGCACATTGCGCAGCCAATACACTCCTCGGGGTTCACGGGCACCGCGTACTGGTAGCCCTTGGAGTTCACCGCGCTGGTCGTGCCCAGGACATGCTTCGGGCATGTGTTCACGCAGTAGAGGCAGCTCTTGCAGGCTTCAGTGTAAATTTCCACTCTGCCTTTGGCCATTTCAACCACTCTCCTATCCTTTTTGAGTTGGTATTATTCTTTGTCCGAACCACCCATCCACTCGGGCAAAGTATTGAGCCGCATGGGCAGAACTGGCGCCCCTACGTCCTCTTCCACTTTGGCGCAGAGCTCCTCAAGGACGCAGACAAAGTCCGGCGTCACGCCCGGGAAAAGCTCGGCGAACTTCCTCATACCCTCAATCACGTCCTCGGCCGTGGTAGAGGGGCCAAGATTCGGGTTGGCCACCAGGTGCAGCTCACGCAGCCTGGCCGCCCCCGCTACGCGGTCGGCAGTGGCCCTGATGTCGTCGAGCGTCCTTGACCAGGGCCTGTACGGATTCACAAGATACAGTACGCGGGCGTCCGGGCCGTTGAGCAACGGCGCGAACTGGCCTATCATGTGAGAACCGTGCGAGCCGCCGCCCACGTCCATGAGCACTATGCTTCCGCCGTCGCGCAGCGCCTCGTTTACTCCCGGGGCTACGGTCGGGGTGTCAAGATACTGGCTCTGGAAGTGGAATACGACGCCCTCCCTCTCAAGCTCACTGCCGCAGTCTCTGGCGCGGAAAAGCGGCTTCGTCTGATCCATATCAAAAAAGTGCACCTTCCGGCCGCACTCCCGCGCCAGACGCATGGCGAGGTTCACGGACGTTTCGGTCTTACCGGAGCCTGCTTCCCCCAGGAAAACCAGGTTCTTGGCCCCATTCAGAAACTTTTCATACGAATTTGACATTTCTTTTCCGCACCTCCTTCCGGTTTCCAGCCGGAACAATCTGAATTAATAATAGCAGACTGGTTATAAGATTGCAAGTCTGGAATTTAACTCGCTAAAGCGCGCGCCGCGTAACCTTAACTTTACTTTTATCCGCTGTTGCGCTTCACAATTCGCGTTTATAATACATACAGAGGCAAAAAGGAGGTGCGGGTATGAATTGCGACGTAGACGATCTCATCTTCGGCGGAGACGCCGGATATGAAAGCGAGAGGTAAACAATGCGCCGAGGCCTGGGTAATAACCGGGCTTTTGCTTTTTCTTGCAAGCCCTGCCGCGCTGTGATATAATGCACGCGCAAAAACACACGGAGGTATCCCCCTATGCCCATGATTACAGTTGAAAACCTCTCCGTACAGTTCGGCGGGCAAGTGCTGTTTTCTCACGCGGATCTGCAGTTCAATCCCGGCAACTGCTACGGCATAATCGGCGCGAACGGCGCCGGCAAATCGACCTTCCTGCGCGTCCTCTCCGGCGAGGTGGAGTCCACCTCGGGCTTTGTGCATATAGACCCGAAGGCGCGCATGAGCGTGCTCAAGCAGAATCAGGAGCTGTACAACGAATACACGGTTATGGACACCGTGATTATGGGCAACAAGCGCCTCTACGACATAGGTAAGGAGAAGGACGCGATTTACGACAAGCCGGATTTCTCCGACGAGGACGGCATACGCGCCAGCGAGCTGGAGGAGGAGTTCGCCGAGCTCGGCGGCTGGGAGGCCGAGAGCGACGCGGGCAAGATCTTAAACGGCCTCGGGGTGGACACCCAGTTCCATTATACCTTGATGTCCGAGCTTGACGGCCGCCTCAAGGTCAAGGTCCTGCTCGCCCAGGCCCTCTTCGGCAAGCCCGATATAGTGCTGCTCGACGAGCCGACCAACAACCTTGACCTGCAGAGCGTCGTATGGCTTGAAGATTTCCTGATGGATTACGAGGGCACTGTGCTGGTCGTCAGCCACGACCGCTACTTCCTCAACAACGTGTGTACGCACATTGTCGACATAGATTACGGCAAGATAAAGATGTACGTCGGCAACTACGACTTCTGGTATGAGTCCAGCCAGCTTGTGCAGAAGCTCATAAAGGACCAGAACAAGAAGGCGGCCCAGAAGATAGCCGAGCTCGAGAGCTTCATACGCCGCTTCGCCGCCAACCGCTCCAAGTCCCGTCAGGCGACAAGCCGCCGGAAGCTCCTTGACAAGCTGACAATCGAGGAGATCCCCGCCTCTTCCCGCCGCTACCCCTGGGTCGGCTTCAAGGCCGCGCGCGAGCCGGGCAAGGATAGGCTCTTCGTCACGGATCTGTGCAAGAGCGTGGACGGCGTGCCCGTCCTAAAGGACGTCAGCTTCATCATGGGCAAGGAGGACAAGATCGCCCTCATCTCCCGCAACGAGCAGGCCGTAACGCTGCTCTTCAAGCTGCTCATGGGCGAGGAGGAGCCGGACTCCGGCACGATAAAGTGGGGCGTCTCCACCACGCAGAGCTACATGCCGCGCGATAACTCCGCCTACTTTGAGGGCTGCGAGCTCTCTATAATGGACTGGATGCGGCAGTTCTCCGAGGACAAGCGCGAGAGCTATCTTAGGCAGTTCCTGGGCAGGATGCTCTTTTCCGGGGACGAGGTATATAAGCCCGTCAACGTCCTCTCCGGCGGCGAGCGCGTCCGCTGCATGATCTCCAAGCTGATGCTCTCCGGGGCCAGCGTGCTGCTGCTCGACCAGCCCACGAACCACCTCGACCTCGAGAGTATCGCCGCTCTCAACAACGGCCTCGCCGCCTTCGACTTCAACGTGATTTTCTCCAGCCACGACCACCAGCTCACACAGACCGTGGCCAACCGCATAATTGAGATCAACCCCGACGGCTCGATAACCGACCGTATCTGCACCTACGACGAATATGTCCACCTCGCCGATATTGAGGCTGGCGCCGAGGCGAAATAAACTCCTATAACGCGCTCCCGGGCAAATGGGCCCGGGAGCGAATTTTTGTGTTGACAGCCTTACTCTAATCTGTTAGACTGAACTCAGGATAACTCTAATGCGTTAGAGGAGGGCTGCATATGGCCGCGCCAAAGATTTTTGAAAGCGAATACCGTTTCTGCCTCATACTCTGGGAGCACGAGCCGGTGAGGAGCGGGGAGCTTGTCGCGCTCTGCCGCGAGCAGCTGGGCTGGAAGCCGACGACAACCTACACGGTGATAAAGCGGCTTGCGGGCCGGGGCGTACTGAAAAACGAAAACAGCATTGTGAGCAGCCTTGTCAGCAAGGCGGAGGCCCAGGCCTCTGAAATAGACGAGCTGCTGGAAAGCCGTTTCGGCGGCTCGCTGCCCGCGTTCATAAACGCCTTCGCGCGCAGCCGGAAGCTCAACAGCGAGGAAGTGGACGCTGTGCAGGGCATGATTGACGAATACCGGAGGAGGAACGGCGATGTATGATGTCTTCCTGAAAGTGCTGAACATGAGCCTGGCGGCAATCCCGCTCATCTTACTGGTAATTTTACTGCGCCTGGCCCTCAGACGCGCCCCGCGCTGGACGGTGCTGCTGCTCTGGGGCGTCGTAGCGCTCAGGCTCGTCCTCCCCTTCTCCATTGAGAGCGTATTGAGCTTAATACCGAGCGCGGAACCCATCGACGCCGGCGCCGTGCAGTTCTATACCCCTGGCGGGACGTATCGCGCGCCGGTTATAGACACGGGCATACCCGCCGTGAACGAAGCCGTGGCGCCCATAATTGACAGCATCGCCGGGCCGGCCAATCCCGGCACGAGCGTCAACCCGCTCTATGTCGCCGCGAATATAGCCTCCGTCCTGTGGGTAATCGGGCTTGCGGCGATGCTGGCCTGGGCGGCGGCAAGCTGGATGAGCCTGCGCAGCCGCGTGAGCACGGCGGTGCAGCTCGCCGACGGCGTGTGGCAGAGCGAGGGCGCGTCCGGGCCCTTCGTACTGGGCGTTTTCAGGCCGAAAATCTATGTGCCCTATACTTTGCAGGAGCCCGAACTGGGCTACGTTCTTTCCCATGAGCGGGCGCATATTGCAAGAAGGGACACCTGGCTGAAGCCGCTTGCCTACCTTATACTCACCCTGCATTGGTTCAACCCCCTGGCCTGGTGCGCCTGGCTGCTCTTTTGCCGCGATATAGAGCTCGCCTGCGACGAGAGGGTGGTAAAAACGCTCGACGCCGCAGGAAGGGCGGATTACTCCGAAGCCCTGCTGCGCTGCGCCTCGCGCGGGCGGCGCGCGGCGGCCTGCCCGCTCGCCTTTGGGGAAAGCGGCGTCAAGAGGCGCATCAATAGCGTGCTAAATTACAAAAAGCCCGCGTTTTGGGTGATAATCGCCTGCGTAATCCTCTGCGCCGCTCTGGCCGTCTGCTTCCTTACAAACCCTGTGGAAAACGAGGGCGTCAGGGCTGAGGACATAAGCTATTCCTTTGAGCCCGAGGCCGGCGAGGCCGAGCTGGAGCTCATGCTCGGTCACATAGCCGGGGAAGTGAACGCAGCCGCCGCCGCGGCGGGCGCCGAGGCCTCGTCCGTGGAGCTTGAAGCGCTGACGCTGATGGCCCGGGACATAGACTGCGCCGGGGCCGGAGGCGAAGAGCACCGCGTCAGCGTTTATAACGCGCCGTATCACTACGAGCTGGGAGGCGAGCGCGTCACCGGCGGCTATGACAGCATGCTCGCGGTTTATTCCGACGAGAGCGGCGGCTTTGTCGGCGTGCTCGACGGGCGGGAGGTTATGGAGAAGTACTCCGGGAACCTGGTCGCGGCCGTCGCCGCCCTGCTCGGCGGCGGAGGCGGGGACGCGGCGCCGGGGCTGTTGATGAGCATAGAGGACCTGGACAGCCCGCTCCCTCCCCTTTACGACATACCTGAAGCCGCTGCGGAGGAGATAGTCGCCGCCCTTGAGGGAGACGGTGAGCCGCACTCCGGGCGTTCCCGCTACCTTGTCTCGGCCTACTACGCCAACGGCGGGGTTTACGACACCACGAAGTCCTATATTGTGAACAGCGAAAACCCTCTTTGCGAGAGGCTCGGCGAGCTCTTCTCCGAGCGCCGCGTAATTGAGCGCAGCGGGGCGGACATCGAGCAGGCCTTTGCCGCCGTGCGCGAATACTGCGCCGGTAAGGGCATCAGCATAGAACGTCTCTGGTACGACCGCGACGCCTCGTCCATGGATGTGCTCGAGTATGTTTTTCAATGCCGGCTCGGCGGTACTGACGCAGACGCGGAAAACTATCTCGTGCTGTATTTTAACGGCGAAGCGCCGGGGCTAGGCAGCGTATCCAACGGCGTCTTCACCCTCGCGCGCACGGCCCCGGGAGCGGACTGGTCGGCCGGCTTCGCAGGCGAATCCGGCTGGTACACTGGCCGCCTGGAAAACCCGGGCAACGTGGTGCAGGTCGACGGCGAGAGCCTGCCGGCGGCGGAGTTCGCCGATGGCGTGGGAAGCGTCCTGCCTCCCGAAGTCAGGGACATGGCCCTGCTCCAGGCCTCTATGGAGGCCGACGCCTATGGAGCCTCCGGGGCGGTGATTAATTCCGTCACGGCGCACGAGGCAGCGCCAGGCAGGTTCAACTCCGGCGGCGAGGACTTTTCGCTCGTATTTTATGAGCTGGACACCGGTTTTTCCGGCGATTACGCCGATCCCGGCCTCGGCGGCACCTGCCTGCTCTATAAACTCGCCGGCGGGCAGTACGAGTTCATAGCCACGGCGGCGTACAGCGAAATCTCGGGAATGTACGACAGCAGCGTTTATCCCGACGAATACACCAGCGCCGCTGTTCAGCTGTACGCGCGGTATTTCGCGGACTCGCACGCCTTCGGGCTTGAGGATGTAACTATTGAAGCCGGGGCCAACTACGCCGCGCCCGAGCCGGTCATAGAGCGCTGCGCCGCCCTAGCCGCCGAAGCCGCGAACTCCTATCAATACTTTGGCGCGCTGGGCGGCGTGGACGGGCCCTTTGAGATCCTGGACGCGCGCATAGACTCAATAGAGCTCATCCCTGCGGACGCGGCCGGGGCAGGCGGCGAATTAAACTGGTACGTCCCGCATTTCAGCTTCGGCATTGAGCCCGGCGGCGACTACGCCCTCGCGGGCGCGGCCGAGGTTGAAGACGGGCGGCTCCATGACGGCGGCGGGCCCTGGCTGCTCTGCATGGGCGGCGGAGACGGCTGCGCCATAATTGGGGAGCTGACGGCCTCGGACATAGAGAGCCTATACTCGGGCCCGGACGGCGCCGCGGCCGCGCTCTACGCCGCATACTCCGCCATGAGCGCCGGAGACGGCTACGCCGACATCCACCACGGCACCGGGGCGGCCATACAGGCCGACCTGACGGCGGAAGAGATATCCATGTTATGGGACTGGTACGTCTCAGGCTCCGACGGCGGCGGCGGCAATTTTGAGCAGGCCTACATCGTCGAGTTCCGGGCGCCCGGCGCGTCCGCGATGCCCATGACCTGGGAAGTGTACCCCGGCTCCGGGCACTATTCACAGCTCGCCGCGCTCTACGGCGGCTGGCGGGCGGTTGAGCGCAGCGAGGCCGACATACAGAGCGCTTTTGAGGCCGTGAGAGAGCACTGCGCCGGCACCGGCACCACGCTTACCCGGCTATGGTACGACCGGAACGCCTCGTCCAGCGAGGTCATACTTGAATCCCGCCTCGCCGCACTCAACGGCGTAGAGATAGCGGAGCAGGACCTCATGATACTCTATTTTAACGGCAGCCTTCCCGGCAGCCAGGCCCATGGCGAATACATGCAGTTCTACCTGACGCGCGAGGGCTCAGCCTCGCCCTGGTCCGTGCGTTATAACGGCTATGCGCGGCCATATGTAATGGAGAGCAGCGCGGAGGGGAACCTCATAATAGACTCGGAAATATAGAAAGCGCCCCGCCGCACGGCGGGGCGCTGATTTTGTTCAGGCTCTTATATCTTCATGCAGACGTCCCAGGCGCGCCAGATAACGGTGCGCAGGTTGCCGATGGAGACGCAGTCGCCGACAAGGTGTACCTTGCGGCTGGGCTTGGCGATCGGGGTGGGCACAAAGCCTATCGCGTTGACGACGTTGTCGCACTCGACCTCGGTGACGCTCCCGTCCTTGCCCTTAATTACGACGGAGCCGTCCTTTATCTCGCTTATCGTGCTCTCGAGGTAGATGGGCACGCCGAGGAAGACGAGGGCCTCGCGCAGGTAGCTGGCGTTGGGCAGCGGGACCGCCGGGGTCGCAATAAGGTCGACGGCGTACTCAACCACTGTCGGGTGCTTGCCGGCGCGGGCGAGCTCAAGCGCGGCCTCGCAGCCGGACTGGCCGCCGCCGAAGATGACAACCTTGTCGCCGGTGGGCTTCTGATCGCGCAGGAGCTCGGTGAGTGTCATGCACTTGTTGAAGCCGGGGATGGGCATCGTGCGCGGCACGGAGCCGGTGGCGACGATGATCTCGTCGAAGCCGCCGAGGGTGCCGACGTCGTTGATCTCGGTATTGAACCTGACCTCGATGTTGGCCTTCGCAATCTCGCGGTGGTACCAGTCGATGAGCTCCCTGTCGTTCTCCTTGAAGGTCATGCTGCTCGCGGTTATGAACAGGCCGCCGAGGGTGTCGGTCTTCTCGAACAGGACCGGCTTATGCCCGCGCTTGTTGAGCATGAGCGCGCACTCCATACCGCCGATGCCGCCGCCGATGACGGCGACCTTCTTGGGCTTCGTGGTCGGGACAATCTTGTACTTGTTGTGCTGCATCGTCGGCGGGGTAAGGGCGCAGCGGGCCAGGTGCATGGTGTCGTCCATGCTCTGGAGGTTGACGGTGCCCTTGTACTTGGCGAAGTTGAAGCAGCCGTTGTGGCAGCGGATGCAGGGCTTAATGTCCTCTTCCCTGCCCTCCTGGAGCTTGCGCAGCCATTCGGGGTCGACCAGGTTCTGGCGGGCGATGGCGACGGCGTCGAGCTTGCCGGCGGCAATCTCCTGCGCGGCGACGGCGGGCTCCATCTTGCCGGCGCAGACGACTGGGATGTCGCAGAAATTCTTAATGTGCTCGACCTCGGCGAGGTTGCAGTTGTTGGGCATGTACTGTGGCGGATGGGCCCAGTACCAGGCGTCGTAGGTGCCGTTATCGCAGTTGAGCATATCGTAGCCGGCGTCCTGGAGCTTCTTGACGACGATCTCGCTCTCCGCCATATCGCGGCCGAACTCTACAAACTCCTCGCCCGGGACGGCGCCCTGGAAGAAGTCCTTCGTCTTGGAAACGACGGAGTAACGCAGGGAGACGGGGAAGTCGCTGCCGGCGGCGTTCTTTATGTTCTTGACGATGTCGGTGGCGAAGCGCAGGCGGTTATCAAGGCTGCCGCCGTACTCGTCGGTGCGGTAGTTGAAGTTCTTTATGGCGAACTGGTCGAGGGTATAGCCCTCGTGCACGGCGTGTATCTCCACGCCGTCGACGCCGGCCTCGCGCAGGAGCCTCGCGGTCTTGCCGAAGGCTTCGGTGCTCTCCTTAATCTCTGCGACGGTCAGCGGGCGGGACTTATAGTCCTGCTTCCAGCGGTTGGGCGTGGGCGAGGCGCTAGCGCACAGGTATTCGGCGTCCATGACGAACTTGCCGACCTTGCCCATGGCGGGATGGTCGAGCATCATGCTCATCAGGTGGTTGACGCCCATGGAGCGGCCGCAGCCGGCGGCAAGCTGGACAAAGAGCTTCGCACCGGTCTTGTGGAAATCGACCATATACTCCTTGAGCTCGGCAAACATGCGCTTATTGGTGTAAAGCCAGCGGTTGCCCATGACGTCGCGCACCCACTGCATACCCGGGAGAATCAGGCCGACGTCGTCGCGCGCCGTCTCCAGCAGGAAGTAAGCGGCTTCTTTATCAAAATGACACGGCTCCATCCAGCCGAAGAGGCTAGTGCCGCCCATGGAGCACATGACTATGCGGTTCTTTATCTCCACATTGCCGATTTTCCAGGGGGTAAATAAGGCGCTGTACTTTTCGTCCATTATACATCCTTCCTTCTTTGTAGAATTTAACGGCGGCAAAGCCCAACGCGCCGCCGGAGCCGGACGGCCGATACCAAACACCCGGCCGTCATATTGTTATTAGCATAACACAGCCTTGGTCAAAAAGCAATCATAATGCGTTATTTTGCCGTATAAAATTATGCGTTATTTCAAATACTTAAACCACTCCCACGGTCCTGGTCTGACCATCCGTCAATTTGACGGAAGAAAAACATATTTGTATTGTATCTGGCCGATTTTAGCTTGACAACTGGTATGAGCTATGATAATATGTTCGAGCCGCATTGACAGGGCAGCAAAGCGGGCCCGGCCCCGCCCCGAGAGCGAGTCTCTTTAAGAGAGGATGAAAACAAATGAAGCATGCAGTAATCGAGACCGGCGGTAAGCAGTACCGCGTGGCTGAGGGCGACGTCATCTACGTTGAGAAGCTGGCCGCCGAGGCCGGCGCCGCCGTCACCTTTGACCGTGTCCTCGCCGTGATAGACGAGAACGGCAGCACCTTCGGCACCCCCGTCGTCGAGGGCGTCACCGTCACCGGCAACGTCGTCAAGAACGGCCGCGGCAAGAAGGTCCGCGTTTACAAGATGAAGCCCAAGAAGGGTTATCAGCGCCTGCAGGGCCACCGTCAGCCCTACACGAAGGTCCAGATTGAGACCATCGGCTGAGCACGCTAGCGTACAGTAATTGGAGGTGTAAGACATGGCTCATAAAAAAGGTATGGGTTCGACCAAGAATGGTCGTGACAGCGAAAGCAAGCGCCTCGGCGCGAAGCGTGCCGACGGTCAGTTCGTTCTCGCGGGCAACATTCTCGTCCGCCAGCGCGGCACTAAGATCCACCCGGGCACCAACGTCGGCAAGGGCAAGGACGACACCCTGTTCTCCCTCGTCAACGGCACCGTGAGGTTCGAGCGCTACGGCAAGGACCGCAAGAAGGTCTCTGTCTACGAGGAAATAGCTCAATGACAACGCGCGGACGAGCTTAATGCTCGTCCGCTTTTTATTGCCCGCGCGCCGGCAGCGGCGCGCTGTGTCAGGAGGTTCAAATGGCTTCCCCTTTTGTTGACAAGGTTACAGTTGAAGTAAAGGCCGGCAAGGGCGGCGACGGCGCGGTGGCTTTCCACCGCGAGAAGTACGTCGCGGCCGGCGGGCCGGACGGCGGCGACGGCGGGCGCGGCGGCGACGTCATATTCCGCGTGGACGACCACATGAGCACGCTTATGGACTTCCGCTACAAGCGTAAGTTCGCGGCGGGCAACGGCGCGCCCGGCGGCGGAAAGCGCTGCACCGGCAAGGACGGCGAGAGCATTGTCCTCAAGGTCCCGCGCGGCACCGTCATACGCGACTCGGAGAGCGGCGCGGTCATGCACGACATGAGCTCCGGCAGGGACTTCACCGTCTGCCGCGGCGGCCGCGGCGGCTGGGGCAACAAGCGCTTTGCGACGCCCACAAGGCAAACCCCGCGCTTCGCCAAGCCCGGGCTTCCGGGCGAGGCGCATACGGTGACGCTTGAGCTAAAGCTCCTTGCCGACGTCGGCCTTGTAGGCTTCCCCAACGTCGGTAAGAGCACCCTTCTGAGCGTAGTCTCAAACGCCCACCCCAAGATAGCCAACTACCATTTCACCACCCTCTTCCCCAACCTCGGCGTCGTTTATATCGGCGAGGGGCAGAGCTTTGTCCTTGCCGACATCCCCGGCATTATCGCGGGCGCCAGCGAGGGCGCCGGGCTCGGCCACGATTTTTTGAGGCATATCGACCGCTGCCGCCTGCTTATCCACCTCGTGGACGTCTCCGGCTGCGAGGGGCGCGACCCTGTCGAGGACTTCGACGCGATATGCGAGGAACTAAAGGCCTGGGGCCCCGAGCTTGCGGGCCGCCCGCAGCTTGTGGCGGCCAACAAGTGCGACCTGCTCGGCGGGGACAGGAGCAACCTGGAGCGGCTGCGCAGCCATGTGGAGGCCCTTGGCTTCAAATTCTTTGAGCTCTCCGCCGCTACGACCCAGGGCTCGCGGGAGCTTATGCTCGCCGCCGTGCGCGAGCTGGAGCACCTCCCCCCTGTCACGGTCTATGAGGCCGACTATGTCCCGCCTGAGCCCGAGCTCGGCTCGCCCGACGATATCAGGATAAACCGCGACGGCGGCACCTGGTACTGCGAAGGCGACTGGCTCAGCCGCCTGGTGGCCAGCATAAACTTCGGCGACTACGAAAGCCGCATGTACTTTGACCGCCGCCTGCGCCAGGCCGGGTTCTTCGACCGTCTCGAGGCCGAGGGCATCAGCGACGGCGACACGGTGAGCATCTACGACATTGAGTTTGAATATCAGAGCTGATTAAATAGCAGCGCCGCCCGTCTTTACGACGGGCGGCGTTTTCCTTATTCCAGCGGCGTTGAGAGCGCGAGTATTACCTGCCTGTCGGCGTCCGAGAAGCCTGTAAGCGCCTCGGCGAAGGCGTCCTCGCCCGC
Source organism: uncultured Oscillospiraceae bacterium (assembly GCA_944385795.1). Taxonomy (GTDB): domain Bacteria; phylum Bacillota; class Clostridia; order Oscillospirales; family Oscillospiraceae; genus Scatomorpha. Next base: position 25,689 of record CALWYP010000069.1, read on the forward strand.
CTCGCGCGCTTTCTGGAGCACCTCGCCCACCCATTCGGCGTACGCGCCGTCAGATTGTATCGCGGCCATCATAATATACATGTCGCGCAGGGCCTGGCCGCCGCCATCGGGCGATACGGCTATATCATCCAGGGCCTCAAGCAGGGCGAGCCAGCTCTCGTCGCCGGCCTGGCGCAGCTGTCCATAGTCGGTGTGGGAGACGATGTACTCCGCGTCGCGGTTCTCAGCGGCCATCTGGGCAATATAGTTCTCGTAGTCCACCTCCCCGCCGAGCTGGTAGAGCCAGGTAAGCGAATAGCTGTAGCCCCAGAGCTCGGGCAGCTCGGTCAGGGCGGCGCTGCAGAGCCAACTGCCGCCCGAGGCGCCGCCGGAGGGCTCGCTGCTGTGGGTCAGGGTTATGTAGGCCGAAAGCATGTACTCCCCTTCATCGCCTCCGTCTATGGGCTCGGCGAGAGAGCCGAAATAGGCGGCGAACATCCCGGGCTCGCGCGGGGTACATTCTATCTCGATATACGCCAGCACCCGCTCCGGCTCAGTGAGCGCGGAGGCGATGACCGTATTCGCGCCAAGATGGACGGACGAACAGCTCGCCGGGTCGTCCTCATCCAGGCTGAGCACGAGGTTCTCCGCATAATCGTGCACCCAGTCGCTCAGGGCGCTTGAATAAGTCTCCAGTGGGTCGTATCCAGTCGTAAAGCCCGTCATGTCCGCGCCCTGCTTTGGCTCATCCGGAGGGTCGGATATTTCCGGCGTCCCCCAGGGCTCATCGCTCTCGAAGCGGAGGGTTATGCAGTGCGCGCCCTCAGTAACCTGCGCGTCAGGGTCCAGGAAATCTTCAGGCATGTAGAGCCAGGCCCCGTCCTCGTCTCCGGGCAGGAGCATTATCACCGGGACCGTCTGATCCAGCGCGGCCGCGGCCGTACCGCTGGCGGCGGTCATGCCCCAGGCCGCGGCCTCCACGCCCTCGCCAAAGGGCTCGCCGTGCGACGCGGCGCCCTGGCCGTCCGAGAAAGATATGGCGAAGCCCAGAGTGCGGTATTCCCTGTCCACTTCTATGCTGAAACGGCCGTCGGGGGTTTTAAGTATGTAGGTAGATGTGTACTGCGGCTGCCATTCACCGTCGATCCGCTCATAGAGCTCCGCCGTCAGCGCCTGCGCGCCCGCGGGGGCGGTAAAATCATATAGCTTATCGTCTCCGTCCAGTTCTAAGGCTACAATCGTGCCGGGCCCGGCGCCTACTGCCCCCGTCGGCACCGGCGACCGCTCCGGGGTATCGGCCGGCGTCTCGGCCTGGCCGGACGCGGGAGTCGGCTCCACCCCGCCGGTAAAGGAGCAGGCGGTGGCCGTCAGGGCCAGCAGCAGCGCCAGCGCCAACGCCAGGGCTGAACGTTTAGTTTTTGTCAGCATGGTAATCCTCTCCTTTAATTCTCGCGGGCGCGCCGACATGGTCGTGGCCACAGCCGCGCCCCTGGGCGAATCGCAGGTCAGGCGTATAAGCGTCCGCCCATAGTTGGCCCTCTCGGCCTCGCCCAGCCTTTTTACCGTCGCCTCGTCGCAGGAGAGCTCGCAGTCGCGCCGGCTGAGCCTTACGGCAAGGTGTACAAGCGGGTTATACCAGTGCAGCGCAAGGCAGGCCGCGCGCACGACGCACCAGATATGGTCGAGCTGCCGATAATGCGCGAGCTCGTGTTCAACTGCGCAGCGCGCCGTTTCCGCCTCCCGCGCCGCCTCGGGCGTCAGGTATACCGCCGGCCGGAAAAGCCCGAACAGGCAGGGCGTGTCCGCCGCGGCGGAGACATAGACGGGTATCGGCGCCCCGGCGGCGTCAATCCGCCTGCGGTCCCGGCGCAGGCTGCGCGAAAAGCGCAGGTACGCCAGCGAGAAGGCCCCGGCCGTCAGCGCCGCGCCGCATATCCAGGCCGGGCCGAGCAGCTTTTTTACGCTGAGGAAGGCGGACATGGCGTCAAATTCGCCCTCCGTGGCGTGCTCGGCAATTATCACGCGCTCCGCCCCGCCCTCGTATTTCGTCTCGACGTTTCCGTCGGGAGTAAGGCTTATGCTCTCCGCCCCCTCCAGCTTGCCCGCGAGCTGTACAACCGGAGCGCGGCTTACTATCTCCGCAGGCCCAGGCACGGCGGTACCCACGTCCATGCTTCCAGGCACGAGCAGGCGCAGGGCCGCGAGCAGCCACAGCGCATAAACCGCCCTCGCCGGCACGCGCCCGCGCAGGAGCGCGCGTATGGCGGCAATAGCGAGAATAAGCGCGCTGCCCGAGATTATCCAGCTAAGCATCTTGTTCACTCTCCATCTTGCTGAGCATTGAGTACAGCTCGTCTATCTCCGTGCGCGTAAGGGCCTGCTTCTTGGTAAAGGTGCTCACAAGCTGGCTGAGGCTTCCGCGGTATACGCGGTCAATGAGGTCCGCCGTCTCGCTCATAGCGGCGTCCTCCCTCTCCGTTACGGGGTAATACTCCCTTGCGCGGCCGCGCTCGGCGGCGCGCACCGCGCCCTTGTCCTCCAGGCGGCGCAGCAGCGTAAGCGTCGTGCTCCTGCTCCAGCCGCGCGAGGCGGCCAGAGAGTCGACGAATTCCCTACCCGTCATCCCAGGCTTTGCCCAGGCCAGCTCCATTACCGCCCACTCGGCGTCCGTGATATACATGCAAGCCCCTCCTGTCTACTTCTGTAATCACAGTATATCAAATTCGCTGACACCTGTCAACAAAATAGTATGATTAAAGAGATGCAAAGAATGTCCGGCAAGTCCAGCAACAATCTTGTCAACCCGAACGCCCGCGACGCTATGAACCGCTTCAAGATGGAGGCAGCCAGCCAGGCCGGCGTTACATACGCGGCGGAAATGGGTCTTAAATTGCAGAAAAAGGACATATCGAGCTTTGTTTCGATACGTCCTTTTGCTTTGCCGCGGCCAATGTTAGCCCCATAAAGAGGGCCAGTAACCATAGGCCATTTCAACCCCCGCCCTCCTTGCGGAGGGCGACGTGAGCCCGCTCAGTTCTGCGTCAAAAGAGTACGAATTTCAACCCACGCCCTCCTTGCGGAGGGCGACGCCCACAGGAAAGCCTTATATACACAATGGTATGGGATTTCAACCCACGCCCTCCTTGCGGAGGGCGACCGACTACGCCGGGCAGCAATGGCGCGTATCCGCCATTTCAACCCACGCCCTCCTTGCGGAGGGCGACGGGAGATATCGCGTATATCAGGCAGCAGGAAATTGTATTTCAACCCACGCCCTCCTTGCGGAGGGCGACTACCGGCGCATTTCCTCCGCTCCGAGGCGGACACCATTTCAACCCACGCCCTCCTTGCGGAGGGCGACCCGACCGTAATGTCTGCACTGTCGCACGGGGCAAATTTCAACCCACGCCCTCCTTGCGGAGGGCGACCGCCGGACGGCGTAGTATGCTTATGCTCCAACACCGATTTCAACCCACGCCCTCCTTGCGGAGGGCGAC
>CALWYP010000070.1 GCA_944385795.1 uncultured Oscillospiraceae bacterium
CGTCCTCGGGCGTGCGGACCTCGTGCTTGGAGTTGGTGAGCTGGCGGAAGCCGTTGTGGAAGCTGCCGAGGTAGGTCATGCCCTTGGCGGCGAGGCGCTCGGCGTAGTAGTCCTTGCCGGTGGAGTCGATAACCTCGACGGCCTCGTCGTAGTCCTCGAATATCCAGGGTATCGTGGCGACGGGCAGCTTCTCGTCGATGACGGCGAGGGTGCAGGTCGCGTAGGCCGCGAGGTCGACGCTGCCCGAGGCTATCATCTCGATGCCGCGGGAGGCGTTGCCGTTGGCCAGCTGGTCGTTGGGGAACACCGCGACGGTCACGTTGCCGCCGGAGCGCTCGGCCACGAGCTCGGCGAAATAGTCGCCGACGCGGGCGTCGATCTGGGTGTCGGTACCGTTTACGGCCATCGTGAGCTCGATGGTCTGGTACTCGCCTTCTTCGCTCCCCTGCGCCGGGCCGCTCTGGCAGCCGGCGAGAGAGAGGGCCATGGCCAGCGCGAGCGCCGCGCAGGCCGCTTTTAAAATTTTCTTCCTCATTGTTTCCCTCCTGATCTTACTGCTTTCTTTTCAAAAACCGGGGGCGCGGCGCCTGCGCCAGCCCGGAAAGAGACACACTGTTGTAAGTTGTAGTATGTAGTATGTCAGACAAACCTTGATAAAAGGATATCGCCGCTTTAACGCGCTGTCAACCTGGCAAAAACTTTTCGTATCATATGTATAATTTGCCTGCCCGTCTTTGCACGAATTCCACAAACAAAAATACCGGCTGAAGCGGTTTCAGGCCGCTAACAGCCGGTATTTAGGGGCAAAATGTGATTAATTTTTAACAATATCGAGAAAATACGAGTGCCGTATAAGGTCCTCGATGCCGTCTATGCTGCCACTCTTGAGCATCTCGTAGATGCGCCAGTGGACGTCTATATGCTCGCGGCTGCGGCCGGAGGTAATCATGGTTTCGACCGTCTTATGGCGGACGGCGAAGGTGAGGACGCGCACGACGCGGTTGATTTTGTCAATCAGTTCGTTTTTACACATCGCGCTCACGGCGTCGTGGAAGGCCTCGTCGGCCTTGAAGCAGGCCTCGACGACCTCGCCGCGCCTGCCGGCGGCGGCGTCCTCGAAGTCAGCCAGGCGCGCGGCTATGAGCTCAAGCTGCTCCGGCGTCTTTTTCTTTATGGCGAGGCGCATGATGCCGACCTCGGTGAGCTCGCGCAGTTCGATAAGGCTGTCAAAGTCCTCGCCGCGGCCAATGATTATGCCGTAGACCATGGGGTCTATCATGCTCTCCCGGAAGCCGGAGGCGACGAAGGTGCCCTCGCTGCGGCGGCTCTCCAGCACGCCCATGTAGGCGAGGATTTTGGTGGCCTCGCGCACGCTTGTGCGCGCGACGCCGAGCTGGCTGGCGAGCTCCGGCTCGGTGGGGAGCCTGTCGCCCGGTCTTAGCTCGCCGGAGACGATGCCGTCGGTGATGCAGTTTATGACCTGCTGGACGACGGATTCGCTTTTAAGGTTTTTGAGATAGCTTGGCTTTTCGGCCACGGTTACGACCTCCAACGCGGTAGGGCGCCGCCGGGCGGGGCCGGCCAGAGCGCCGCGGACATTCATAGTATGTCTGACACCTTATATTTCTAATTATAAAATACGCCCTTGCCGCAATTTTGTCAAGCAAAGGGCAGAGACGCGCGCAGCGCCGGGGCATTTGCTGTTGTCACCCGGGGCGCTTTGTGTTAAAATTGACGCACCTGAAAACCAAAGAGGTGTTCTGAATGTTTGATCCGAACGGGCCGCTTATGTACTGCATGACGGCCGTAGTTATCCTGTTCGTCATAGCGATGAGCATACGCTTCATCGTCATGGCCTGGAAGCGGGCGAAGAAGATAGGCATGGACCCGAAGGTGCTGCGCCGCGTGGCCGTGTCCTCGGCGATATTCACCATCGCCCCGGCGGTGAGCATACTGCTGGGCGTTATCGCGCTCTCCCGCGCCCTGGGCTTCCCGCTGCCCTGGCTGCGCCTCTCGGTAATAGGCGCGCTCACCTACGAGACGCCGGCGGCGGCCAGCGCGGCCAGCGCCATGGGCATGGACCTCAGCACGCTCATCACCGACCCTGCTGTCTTCGCGGCCATAGCCTGGGTCATGACCCTGGGCATAATCCCCGGCCCGGTGCTGGTGCCCACAATCGGCAAGAAGATCGAAAACGGCGTCATGCGCATACGCCAGAAGGACGAGCACTGGGGCAGCCTCTTTATGACGGCGCTCTTCCTCGGCATGATAAGCGCCTTCCTCGGCATGGTTTTCGCCACGGTCAGCGAGGGGCTGCGCGGCTGGATACCCTGCTTCGTCATGATAGCCTCGGCGCTTTTGATGTGCGTCTGCGCCGTGTTCGTGAAGGTGCTGCACTGGAAGTGGATGGAGGACTACGCCCTGCCGATAAGCATGCTGGGCGGCATGGCGCTCAGCATACCCATCACCGACCTCGTCAACATGATAGCCGCGTGAGGTGAAAAGGATGAAAAAAGCAGATAAATACGCGAATTTCCGCGACTATGAACACTATGTCGGCCGCTGGTGGATGCTCACCGGCTCGCTGCTGCTGCTGGCCGTGCCCGCGACGATATGCGTCGTTTACGACGCCTGGCCCCCGGTCACGGACGTGCTGCGCGGCCTTCTGGGCGTCGCCCCGATATACTGGACCGTCGGCACGATAGAGGTGTTGACCTATGTGCCCATGCTGGGCACGGGCGGCAGCTACCTGGGCTTCCTCACCGGCAACCTGACCAGCCTGAAGGTCCCCTGCGCGCTGAACGCCATGCAGGCGAGCGGCGTGGAGGCGGGCACGGAGGAGGGCGAGCTCATATCCACCATAGCCATAGGCGTGAGCAGCCTTGTGACGACGGCCGTGATAGCCATAGGCGTGCTGGCGCTCAGCTCCATACGCGGGTTTATAGAGTCCCCGGCGCTGCAGCCGGCCTTCGACAATATACTCCCCGCCCTCTTCGGCCCCCTCGCGGTGGTCTACGTCTCGAAGAACTGGAAGGTCGCCATGGCCCCGCTGGTCATAATGACCGTCCTGTTTATCTGCATACCCTCGCTGGCGGACAGCGTGGGCGTGCTCGTGCCCGTGGGCGCCATAATCGCCATAGCCGCGGCGCGCATACTCTATAAGAAAGGGCTGGTATGATGAAGAAGCTCACGAAATTCGCCCTCGGCGCGGCCGGCGCGGCCCTGGCCGCCGGGGCCGGCGCGATGACGCTGCGCGCGCTGAAGTTCAGGCCCGCGCCGGAGCTGCGCGAGGACCCGGACGAGGTAAGCGTGGACTATGACCGCGTGGTCGAGAGCCTGCGGGAGATGATACGCTTCCGCACCGTCTCCAGCGACGACCCGGCGCAGGAGGACGCCGCCGAGTTCGACAAGTTCCGCGCCTACCTGCTGGAGCGCTACCCGAATGTGGCTGCCGCCTGCGCCTGCGAGCGCATAGGCCGCTGCGGCGTCCTCTTCACCTGGCGGGGCAGGTCCAGCGAAAAACCCACCGTGCTCATGGCCCACTACGACGTGGTGCCCGCCGACGGGGAGGGCTGGGAGGAGCCGCCCTTCGGCGCCGTGCTCAAGGACGGCTATATCTGGGGCCGCGGCGCGCTCGACACCAAGGTGACGCTCTGCTCCATCATGGAGGCCGCCGAGAGGCTCATAAGCGAGGGCTTCACGCCCGAAAACGACATATACCTCGCCTTCTCCGGCGAGGAGGAGCCCGCCGGGCCGAGCGCGGGCGACATAGTGACGGCGCTCGAAGGGCGCGGCGTGCGCCCCGCGCTGGTGCTCGACGAGGGCGGCGCGGTCGTCACCGGCGCCTTCCCCGGCGTCAAGGCGCCCTGCGCCCTCGTAGGCACGGCAGAGAAGGGCCAGCTTCGCCTCGTCCTCGAGGCCGAGAGCCGCGGCGGCCACGCCTCTTCGCCCCCGCCGCAGACCATTGTCGGCGAGCTGGCCGAGGCGGTCTGCAGGGTGGACGCCGCCCCGGCGCCCTTCACGCTCACCCCGCCGGTGGAGCAGATGCTGGACACGCTGGGCCGCCACGCGAGCTTCCCAATTCGCCTGGCGCTCGCAAACCTGAAGGTCTTCAGGCCGGCGCTCGACATCGCCTGCCAGCTGGCGGGCGGCGAGCTCAACGCGCTCATGCGCACCACCTGCGCCGCCACCCAGATGAAGGGCTCCGACGCCAACAACGTCCTGCCCGCGAGGGCGTCCGTGGGCTTCAACCTGCGCGTCATAAACGGCGAGAGCTGCGCCGAGGCCGCCGAGCGGGTGCGCGAGGCCGTGGACGACCCGGACATAAGCGTCCGCTGCGTCTATGCCGCCGAGCCGAGCAAGTTCTCCGAGACGGGCGGCGAGAGCTGGGAGCGGCTGACCGGAGCCATAAAGCGCACCTGGCCCAAGGCCATAGTCAGCCCCTACCTCATGCTGGCCGCGAGCGACTCCCGGCACTACGACCGCATAAGCGACAACGTCTACCGCTTCTGCCCGCTGGAGCTCTCCAAGGAGGAGCGCGGGACGATACACGGCGTGAACGAGCGCATCCCGACCTGGAAGGCCGTCAAGTGCGCCGAATTCTATGTGAGGCTGATACTCAGCTGCTGAAAGGGAAAGGAGGGCGGCTATGCCCCGTACATACCACCGCTCGGCGGCGCTCGCCGCCGGTACGGCGGTCATGCTCATAAACGGAGTGATCTACGCCTGGAGCATATATTCCATGCCCTTCGGCGAGGGCTTCGGCTGGACGAGCGCGCAGCTGGGCCTGTGCTTCACCGTCATGCTCTCCAGCTTCTGCCTGGGCGGAGTGGCGGGCGGGGCCGCGGCGGCGAAGCTGGGCGTGGGCTTTACCATACCCGCCGGAGGCGTCCTGGGCTGCGCGGGCTATCTCCTGTGCATGTTCCTCGCCGCGGACAGGCTCTGGCTGCTGTACACGGCCTTCGCCGTCTCCGGCTTCGGCGTGGGCGCGGTATATAACGGCGTGCTTTCGGCCGTCGTGCCGCGCTTCCCGGACAGGAAGGGCTTCGCCAGCGGGGTGCTGCTCATGGGCTTCGGCGCGAGCGCGCTGCTGCTCGGCACGCTCGCCTCGCGCATGATGGCCTCGCCGGCCTTTGGCTGGCACCTCACCTATATCATAACCGGCGCGCTCATACTCGCCTCGGCCGTGCTTGGACGCTTTTTCCTGCTGCCGCCCGCGGGCGGGGAGAAGGGCGCCGCGGCGGCGGGGGCCGGCGGGCTCACGCCCAGGGAAATGCTCCGGACGGCCCGGTTCTGGATCTTCTTCGCCCTCGCGGTCATCGGGACGGGCTTCGGCTCCGGGCTTATCGCGCACGGGAGCTACATTTTCACCGAGGGCGGCGCCTCGCCGCAGCTCGCCGCGTCGGCCGTCGGGCTGGTCAGCGTGATGAACGGGCTGGGCCGCATAGCCTTCGGCGCGCTGCACGACCGCTACGGCTTCCGCGTCTCGCTCAGCCTGGACGCGGCGCTGTATATCGTGTGCGGCGCTTTGGCGGCGCTCTGCGTCGCGCGCGGGCTCGCCGTGCCGCTCATAGCGCTGATGATGGTGATAGGCGCCTGCTACGGCGCCGTGCCGACCATATCCTCCGGCGTCGCGCAGGAGTTCTTCGGCCCGGCGCATTACGGGCAGAACCTCAGCATACTCAACCTGAACATCCTCCCGGCGAGCTTCGCCTCCGCCATAGCGGGAGGGATACAGACGGCCAGCGGCTCTTACGCCGGGGCCTTCGGCCTCTTCGCCCTGCTCGAGGTCATAGCCCTCGCGCTGACCCTCGTGCTCTCCAGGATAAGCGCGCGGCGGTGAGCGCCGCGCGGAGGGCAAAGCCAGTAGGCGCAGCCGAACGCCCCGGGACCGCCGGTCCCGGGGCGTTTTGCGCGGTCATATGCGGCACAGGCGCAGTATGAGCCGCGCAAGCTCCCGGCCCGTGAGCGGGAAGCCGTCGGTGAGCCAGCCTGTGAGTATGCCTATCACGCCGTGGATGTAGAAGACGTAGGCGTAGCGCTCCGTAAGCGCCGCCTCCGCGCCGCCCGGGCGGTAGCGCGCGAGGGAGGCGTCGACTATCCGCCGCGTGAAGTCCTCGCTGCCCCGCCGCACGATCAGCGTGCGGAAGAGGGCGGCGTTTTCGCGCATGTGGTCAAAATACCGCGTCAGCTCGTCCTCAAAGCTGCCGCCGCCCATGACGGGCATGCCCGCGAGCACCTCGTCCTCCAGCTCCGCGAGCAGCGCCGTGGTGTCGGCGTAGTGCGCGTAAAAGGTGGAGCGGTTGACGTCGGCCCGCCCGCACACCTCGGTGACGCTTATCTTCGCAAAGGGCTTCTCCTCCATAAGCTCCAAAAGCGCCTCCTTCATCAGCCGCTTCGTGAGCCTCACCCGGCGTGTCTCAGCCATGCTTTCCCTCCGTTCACAGAAAGTTTTCAGCCGCAAACGCCGCCAAACCCACAAAACCCGCGCGCCTGACGGCATCAGAACGTATCGTATCATACTGCTTGTAGAAATTCCAACGCAATGTTGGTATCATGATAGCACAACAAGGCGCTGCGGGTCAACGCCGGGCGCGGACAGAGGTGACAGCATGAAAAAGCGGCACATAGCCATGATAGCCCTGGCGGCGGTCGCGCTCATAAGCGGCGCGTTCTGGTCGGCGATGGCCGTCTCCGCCGGGCGCGGTATGCGCGGGCTGGACATGGACTGGTGGCAATAAGCTCGAAGCCGCCCGGTTTGGGCCGTCTGAAAAGGCCTCGACGGCCTTTTCAGCCGACAGGGTCTCCCGGCCTTCGGCCGATGAGGACCGGCGCTTCGCTGCGCGCAAAGAAAAGGACCGGTCTGCGGACCGGTCCTTTCAGCTTGTCGAAAAATTTTTCGACAAGCTGAAAAAGCGTTTTTCGGAACATTTCCATGTTCCGAAAAACGCTAGATTGAACGTGAAAGACAACCCTGACGGTTTTCTTTCACAATATCTTTCCCTCCGAAACTTGTCACAAGCGCGTTCTTCGACAGCCTGATTGTTCACTCACTCCGCTCCGCGAGAGGTATTTTCGCCGGCGTACACGCCGC
>CALWYP010000071.1 GCA_944385795.1 uncultured Oscillospiraceae bacterium
GCGCGGCGGCGGCCCGCCGCCCGCGGTTGACTAAAGCGGGAAAAGGGGTTATTATAGAGTGGAAGAAAAGCCGGGGCGCGAGCCGCGCCGCGCATGGGAGGAAAAGCGATGTCAGGAGTAATTTCCAGGGGCGTGAGGGCCCCGATTATACGCGAAGGCGACGATATAGTCGCGGTAGTGGTGGAGAGCGTGGAGCGCGCCATGCGCGAAGACGGCTTCCAGCTGCACGACAGGGACGTCGTTGCGGTGACGGAGAGCGTGGTGGCCCGGGCCGACGGCAACTACGCGTCGGTGGACGACATAGCCGCCGACGTCCGCGCCAAGCTGGGCGGCGGCACGGTGGGCGTGGTGTTCCCGATACTGAGCCGCAACCGCTTTGCGATATGCCTGAGGGGCATAGCGCGGGGCGCGAAGAAGGTCGTGCTGATGCTCAGCTATCCGAGCGACGAGGTCGGCAACCATCTCTTCTCCCTGGACGCCCTGGACGAGAGCGGGGTAGACCCCTATAGGGACGTGCTGGGCCTTGAGGAGTACCGCGAGAAATTCGGCTATGTGAAGCACCCCTTCACGGGCGTGGACTATGTCGAATACTACGAGCAGGTGATAAAGGGCGAGGGCGCGGAGTGCGAGATAATCTTCGCCAACCGTCCCGAGGCTATAGCCGGCTATACGAAGGACGTGCTCTGCTGCGACATACACTCCCGCGAACGCAGCCGCCGCCACATCCTGGCCGCGGGCGGGGAGCGCGTGCTCACCCTCTGCGACATAATGAACGAGAGCGTCAACGGCTCCGGCTGGTGCCAGTTCGGGCTGCTCGGCTCCAACAAGGCCGACGAGTCCCGCGTCAAGCTCTTCCCCAAGAACGCCCAGGCCGTCGCCGAAGGCATACAGGCGGAGCTGATAAGGCGCACCGGGGCGAAGGTGGAGGCCATGGTCTACGGCGACGGCGCCTTCAAGGACCCCTCGGGCAAGATATGGGAGCTCGCCGACCCTGTGGTCAGCCCCGGCTTCACGGAGGGCCTGCGCGGCGTGCCCAACGAGCTCAAGCTCAAGTACCTGGCCGACAACGAGTTCGCGGCCCTCTCCGGCGAGGAGCTGCGCGAGGCGATAAAGAGCTCCATACGCGCCAAGGACGCCAACCTGAAGGGCCAGATGGCCAGCGAGGGCACGACCCCGCGCCAGCTCACCGACCTCATAGGCTCGCTCTGCGACCTCACCAGCGGCAGCGGCGACAAGGGCACGCCCATCATCGTCGTACAGAACTACTTCAAGAACTACGCCGAGGCCTGAATATCCGCACGATAACGCGATAAAGGGAGGGGAAGCGCGTGAAATGCCCGAATTGCGGCCTTGAGGTCGTCATAGCGACGGACAGCTGCCCACAGTGCGGCTACCGCTGCGAGTTTGACGGCAGTATCCTGCCCGGCGCAGGGCCCAGGGCCTGGGAAGAGGAGGAAGCCCCGCCGCGGCGGCGCGAGCGCCGCGCGAAGCGGGACGAGGCGCGCTGGACCGAGGCCGGGGTGTTCAAGGACGCCGCGAAGGGCGGCCCCGGGCGGAAAAAGGCCAAAGCCGCCGCCGGGGCAAGGCCGCGCGCCGAGGCTGGGATGCGCTGGTACAACGTAGTTGAGCTGGCCCTGCTGCCCATACTCTGCGTGCTGCTCTTCGTGCGCGGCGTGGGCTCGGTATTTGACTCCGCCCGCGCAATCAGCTCCGCCCTGCGCTCTCCGGCGCTCCCGCATATGCCGATGCCCCTGCTCGGCGCGTGGCTCGCCCTGGGTATAGCGGAGATAGGCTTCGGCGCCTGGACGCTGAAGGCCAAGCGCGACATGAAGGAGCTGCGCCGCAGCGGCTGGCGGGCCTTCCTGGCCATCCTGGCCATATCCTCGGCCCTGCGCATGGCCTTCGACGCGCTGTGGCTCGCCGCCTACATAGGCCTGGAGCCGCTCCTGATCTTCCGCTCCGCCATGAATTACGCCTGCGTGCTCATATTCTGCGCGCTCAACGCGGCCTACTTCATCCGCCGCGGCGGCGTGCTCAGCTGAAAAAAGCGCCCCCTCTCCGGAGGGGGCGCCGCTGCGTTTATTCGGCCGGGCAGACGGCGAAGCACCTGGCGGGGAAGCCCACGCCGTCGCGGAGCTTCGGGAAGGAGCAGACGATAAGCGCGCCTGTGGGCGGGCACTGGTCTAGGTTCCGCATGACCTCTATCTGGAAGCGGTCCGCGGCCAGTATGTACTGCTCGCCCGGATAGGGATAGGCGTCCGGCTTGGTCGTCACCGTCGCGGGGTCGGTGTCCGCCGGCTCATGCCCTATGGCGCCGATGCTGCGGTTGGCGACCAGCCACTTTATGGCCTCCACATCCCAGCCGGGGTAGTGGGGCTGGCCGTTTTCGTCGGGGTTGTCCAGGTTGGGCTTCTTATACCAGTCGCTGCGGAAGGCGACGAAGGCGCCCTCGGGTATCTCGCCGTATTTGGCCTCCCAGGCCTCTATGTCCGCCGTCGTGAGCATGAAGTCCGGGTCGGCGGCGCACTCGGCGCTCTTGTCTATGACGACGAGCGGCATGACGAGCTCGTCCACGCCTATCTCGGCCATGGTCCTGCCGTGCTCGTGGAAATGCCTAGGCGCGTCGACATGGGTGCCGTACTGGCTGGCCACGGAGTACTGTATGCAGCGCATGGGCGCGGCCATGTCCTCAGGGGTGCCGGGCATGTAGTCGAAGAGCAGCGAGCCCTCCAGCGGCTTGAAGCCGTACCAGTGCGGCGTGTCGGCGCTGAGCTCGTGCGTCAGGTCCACCCAGCGGTACTTGGGGCCCTTGAGCTCCTTTACCAGGTTCCAAAGTTCGTTTGCCATTTTCCTACCTCCAATATCCGGTTGCCGCCGCGCCCCGCCGGCCGCGCGGCTGCTGTAATTTAAGCAAGAGGGGGCAGGCCAAAAGCCCGGCTGCCGGCGCGCCATGCCCCGCCTCCATATACCAGGGGTACGGGCCGCCCGCCTTGCACGCCGATATTTTAGCACAGGCCCGGGCGGACTGCAATACTTTTCTTACTTAAACAGATAAAGCCGCGGCTCGGCGAGCCGCGGCTTTATGCGCCGGGGTTTTAGCCCGCGAAGCAGCCGGTGAAGGCCTCGCTCGCGGCGGTTTTGGCGTCCTCGCCGAGGATGGCGTACAGGACGTAGCTGCCCTCGGTGAAAATCTGGGCGTTCTGGAGCTTGGGCAGCTCCTCGGGCTGGTAGGGCATCCAGCCGGTCAGGCGGCGGTCGAGATATTCCTGGATGGCGGAGTGTATCTCCTCCGCGCCGCCCTCGTCCGCAGCCTTGAAGAGGCCGAACTCGTCGATGGCGGTGCCCATGTTCGTCACCATGACGAGGGCGTTTTCGTAGCTGCCGGAGGGCAGGCCGATCATATTCTCGATGTAGGAGCCGTCCTGCTCGGCCATGGAACTGGTGTCCACGGCGGACTTGACCGCCTGGGCCGCGGCGTCAAAGCCGGGGTCGGCGGCCCCGCTCCCGCAGCCGGCGAAGAGCGTCAGCGCGAGGGCGAGGGCGAGTATAAGGGCAAGGTGTTTTTTCATTTGGAATCGCCTCACAGATATGCGTGCGTGCGCAGGTATTGCAGCACCAGCTGGAAGCCGGCGGCGTTGAGGTGGATGTAGTCGCCGTTCTGCAGGTTGTCGGGCAGCCAGCCCTCGGCGTCCTTGAGGACGGAGCAGGTGTCGGAATACTTGCAGCCGGTCTCGGCGGCGACGGCCTTAATCCACTCGTTGGCGGCGTTGATCTTCTCGTTGTTGATGCTGGCGAGCTGGGCGTAATTGCGGCCAACGGGGTAAATGCTGTTGCAGATTATCTTCGTGTTCGGGCTGTTCTGCTTGATGGTGTTGATGACGCCGGCGTAGCACTCCTTGAAATAGGATTCGTTCATGCTGGCCACGCCGTTCACGCCGAGCGTTATAACCATGTGCTCCGGCTGCTTGAGCGCGCAGGCGTCGGCTATGCTCAGCTCAGGGCCGTCGGGAGTCGGGCAGCGCACGGTTGCGGTGTTGTAGTTGAAGAGGGCGAGGGTGCCGCTCGTCGGGGTCCAGACCTGCTCGCTCTCCAGCTCGCCGGTGAGCAGCGGGGCCTCGTTGCTGTAGTACCACAGGCCGTAGGTCGTGCTGTCGCCTATGAAGGTCAGGCGGTCGATGTAGGCCTGGCCGGCGTCGGCCGTCTCGCCGAGTACGACGCCGGACGGATTCGAGGCCGTCCCGTTCCCGCCTGTCTGGCTGGCGCCGGGCTGCTGGCTCTCGGGGTTCTGGCTCTCGGGGCTCTGGCTCTCCGGGTTCTGGCTCCCGGGGCTCTGGCTCTCCGGGTTCTGGCTCTCGGGATTCTGGCTCTCCGGGTTCTGGCTCTCGGGATTCTCGCTCTCGGGATTCTCGCTCTCGGGGCTCTGGCTCTCAGGGCTTTCGCTCTCGCTCACGGGGGGAGGGGGAGTCGTCACTGGCACGTCCCCGCCGCCGCAGCTCGAGAGGAGCAGCGTGAGCAGCACGGCGAAGAGGCAGACCACTATGGCCGCCGTCCAGAAGAAAAATACGGATGACTGTGCTTTACGTTTCAATGTTTCACCTAGGTCGCAGGGGATAAAGCCCCGGTATTGCCGTCAGGTATTGCTGAAGAGGCGCCCGCCGGGCGAAAAACGCCGGTGGGCCGCCCGTCACGGGCGCGGCAAGGCCCGGAGTACCCGGGCCTTGCGAATTGCTGATTACTCCTCGGAGTCCTTCTTCGCCTCGTCGATAATCTTCTGCTGCACCGCGGCGGGGGCCTCGGAGTAGCGGACGAACTCGAGAGTGAAGCTGCCGCGGCCCTGCGTCATGCTGCGCAGGTCTATGGCGTAGGTGCTCATTTCGGCCATGGGGACTTCGGCCTCGACCGTCTGCATACCGCCCTCGGCGTTCATGCCCATGACGGTGCCGCGCCTCTTGGAGCTGATGTCGCTCATGATGTCGCCCATGTTGGCGTCGGGGATGGTGACCTTCAGCAGCCCTATCGGTTCCAGTATGACGGGGCTGGCGT